>NZ_DASYGY010000007.1:0-300000 GCF_035999195.1 Pseudoxanthomonas sp. | reverse complement strand
GGGCCGAGCCATCGTTGATGCGCTCCACCGAGGCCTCGATCAGCTGCTTGATCTCCTTGGCGGCGGTCGCCGACCGCTGCGCGAGCGTCCTCACCTCGCTGGCCACCACGGCGAAGCCGCGGCCCTGTTCGCCGGCGCGCGCCGCCTCGACCGCCGCGTTCAGGGCCAGGATGTTGGTCTGGAAGGCGATGCCGTCGATGACGGAAATGATCTCGGAAATGCGGCGCGAGGACTGTTCGATCTGCGCCATCATCTGCACCGCGCGCGCCACGATCTGGCCGCCCTCGGCGGCCACGCCGGACGCGGACACCGCGTGCGTATTGGCCTGGCGCGCCGAATCCGCGTTCTGCCGCACGGTCGAGGTCAGCTCTTCCATCGAGGCGGCCGTCTCCTCCAGGTTCGCCGCCTGCAGCTCGGTGCGGCGCGCCAGGTCGGCGTTGCCGGACGAGATCTCGCTCGCGGCCGTGTTGATGGAAACGGTGGAGTCCTGGATGCCCGAGACGATGGTCCTGAGCTGCCGCACGGTGGCGTTGGCGTCATCGCGCATCGTGGCGAACACGCCCTGGAAGTCGCCGCGCATCTCCTGGGTCAGGTCGCCCCCGGCCACCGACGTCAGCAGCACCGACAGCGCGGACAGGTTGCCGTCGGTGGTGTCCATCAGCCGGTTGAGGCTGGAGACCATGTCGTGGAAGTCGTACTGGTAGCGGTCGGCCGGGCCGCGCTGCGAGAAGTCGCCCGCCGCAGCGGCGGCCGCCAGGCGCTTGATGTCGGCGTTGATGGCCAGCAGGTTGCGCTTGGCCGCGTCCATCGCCGAGGTGATGACCGCCTTCTCGCCGGGCAGCACGTCCATGTCGATCGATAGGTCCCCGATCGCATAGCGCTGGATCACCTCGACCAGCCGCATCTTCACGGCGATGTGGGACGCCACCAGGTCGTTGGTGCCGCGAACCATCTGCCCGAAACCGCCGGGAAACGCACGGTCGTCGCAGCGGAAGCTGATGGTGCCTTCCTCGTGCCGCGCCGCCATCTCGCGCTGCGACTCGACCACGCGCCGGATCGTGTCCTGCATGTCGCGCATGCTGACCAGCAGCTGGCCCACTTCATCCTGGTAGCGCGAGGGGATGCGCGCCTCCAGGTCGCCCTGCGAGATGCGGGCGGCCACCTTGGCGGCGTAGCGGACGCCGCGCGTGATCGCGCGCACCGTGTACCACGACGCGCCGACGACGAGCGAGAGGATCAACGCCACCAGGCCGATGCCGACCAGCAGCTTCGTGCGTGCCGTCGCCAGGTGCGCGCGCGACTGGCGGCCGAGCTCGGCCAGTGCCGCGGTCTCGGTGCGGTCGAGCAGCGCATGCATCCCGGTCAACGCCGCGGCATCGGCGCGTTCGTTCCTGAAGGCGGGCGCGTCCTTGACCGCGGCCTGGGCGCTGCGGAGGGCGGGGCTGACCGTCGCCGACAGCGCGATCGCCTTGTCCATCTCCTGCGCGTAGGTGAGCAGCTCGCGGCGGAACGTTTCCTGCAGGGCGAGCCGGTGGCCATCTTCGGTGTCGGCGCCGCGGCGATGGATATCGCCCTGCAGGATCGCGAGGGTCGAGCTGACGTCGGGCAGATGCTGGGTGGAGGCGATGACCAGGTGGTAGCTGTCCGGGTAGGGCGTGTAGACCAGCAGGCTTTCATCGCCGATCGTATCGACGGCCTGCAGGGCCTCGTCGACATGCGCATTCAGCGCGGGATCGTCGTGCGCCAGCGTCTTCAGCGCCGTCCATTGCTGCGCGAGCTCCCGGATGCGCGCGTGGCTGCCGGCCAGGTGCGGCGCTGCCGCCGACGCCGCCAGCGCCTTGTCGTACAGCGCGGCGATATCGGTGTTGGCCTCGGCGGCCTGCGCATCCGCGGCGCCGCGGCGCAGGTTGAGCGCCTTCACCACGTCGAGCGTCGCATCGAGGGTGGGCAGGCTGGCCACTTCGGTGCGGCTGACCGCACGCATGTCGTTCAACTGCAGCAGGTAGAAGTACGACGGCACCAGCAGGCCGACGATGGAGAGACAGGAGATCAGGGTGAGCTTGAAAGCGGTGCTGCGGTTGTTCCAGGCATCGAGAAGGGCAGTCATGTTCGGTCCGCGTCGTGGTCGTCAGGTGATCGTTCGCACGCTTTAGCGGCGCCCGTGGCGGAACCTGAGACGGCGGGCGTTAGACGTTAGGAGGGGGTAGGCCGGGCGTGCGGTCGTCCGCACGCGCCGGCCGGGCGCCGATTCCACGGCCAAGTCGTTGAAAGGCAAGCGGAAATGACCGGGGGCCGACCATTCGCCACCGTCTGGTAATCGTAATTACCATCTTTGCCACGAGGCCGCCGTGCGGCTCCAAGGGCCTGCCGCCGGGCCGCTAACAGGAAGGTGCGGATCGGCAGACCGGAGCAGGCAATGGCGTTGAAGACCATCTCGACCGAGGCGTTGAGAGCGGGGATGTACGTGGTGAAGCTGCATGGCCCGTGGCTGGAGCATCCGTTCTGGCGCACCCGCTTCGTGGTGGAGCAGGACGATGTGGACACGCTGCGGGCCAGCGGGATCACCACGGTGGACATCGATACCGACCGCGGCGACGACGTCGGGGCAGGCGAGGCCGCCGCGCCGGCGGAGAACGCCGCCGTGCCGGCGCCGTCCGCGGACGCCGACGCGCCGGCCGTGTCCGCCGCACGCGTGGTTGCGGACGCGCCCGTGCTGCCCACGCTGTCCGACGAGATGGCGCGCGCACGGCTCATCTGCGACGACGGCCGCGCGCTGGTGGAGGCGATGTTCACCGAGCTGCGGATGGGGCGCACGCTGGTGCTGGACGGGGCGCACGACCTGGCCGCGCGCATCGACGAGTCGGTCTCGCGCAATCCGTTGGCGCTGGTCAGCCTGGCGCGGCTGAAGACGGCGGACAACTACACCTACCTGCACAGCGTGGCGGTGGCCGGGCTGATGGCGGCGGTGGCGCGCGAGCTGGACCTGCCCGCCGCGCAGCGCGAGCACGCGGCGATGGCCGGCCTGCTGCACGACATGGGCAAGGCGCATGTGCCGCTGGGCATCCTCAACAAGGCCGGCGCGCTGCAGGACGAGGAGATGGCCACCATGCGCCAGCACCCGGCGCACGGCGAGAAGATCCTGCGCGAGGCGGGCCTGGACATTCCGGAGGTGCTGCACGTGGTGCGCCACCATCACGAGCGCATGGACGGGCGGGGCTATCCCGATGCGCTCGCCGGCGATGCGCTGCCCATGCTCACGCGCATCAGTGCGGTCTGCGACGTGTACGACGCCATCACCTCCAACCGGCCGTACAAGGCCGGCTGGGATCCGGCCGAGTCGCTGCGCCGGATGGCGACGTGGCAGGGGCATTTCGATGTGCGGGCGCTCAAGGGCCTGATCCGGGTGCTGGGCATCTTCCCCATCGGCTCGCTGGTGCGGCTGGCGTCCGACCATCTGGCCGTGGTCATCGCGGCCGGCGAGCATCCGTTGGCGCCGCCGAAGGTACGGGTGTTCTATTCGGCCAAGTCCCACGCCCAGGTGTTCCGCCGCGACCTGGACCTGGCCGGCGCCAAGGACAGCATCGTGTCCATCGAGTCGCCGAAGAAGTGGGGCTTCCGGAATCTGGAGCACGTCTGGATGGCCTGAGCGGCGCGCGGGCGGTTCCGGCGCCGGCGATGCCTCATTCGGGTGAGCCGGCGCTCCCCTGTCTGCGGCATGCCCGTGCGGCGCAGGACGCGCACCGTGACGGACGGGGCCGGCCGGCACCGCGACAGGGCAGGCCGGTCGCCTCGCCCGTCGGCGCGCGATGGCCGGCGATGCGCCCTGCCGCGACCGCACCGACACGAGGTTTCCCATGCGCCGTTTCGTTCTTGCCGTTCTCCTCGCGGTGACCGCCGCGACGCTGCCGCCGGCCCAGGCCTCCAAGGCGCTGCGCGCGCCCACGCGCACGGTGGCGGTGGGCGCGGACACGGTGGCCTATCGCACGTTCGGTCGCGGCACGCCGCTGCTGCTGGTCAACCGGTTCCGCGGCACCATCGACACCTGGGACCCGGCCTTCCTTGATGCGCTGGCGCGGCATCACACGCTGTATGTGTTCGACCTGCCGGGCATCGGCCATTCCAGCGGCACGCAGCCGGACTCCATGGAGGCCGGGGTGAAGCTGCTCGACGGGCTGGCCGATGCGCTGGGGCTGGCGCGGTTCGATCTGCTGGGCTGGTCATGGGGCGGGCTGCTGGCGCAGGCCTATGTGATCGATAGGCCGGGCCGGGTGGAACGGCTGGTGTTGTTGGCGACCAATCCGCCGGGCAAGACCGATATTCCGTTGCAGCCGGCGTTCCTGGAGCGGGCGCTCAAGCCGGTCAATGATCTGGCCGACGAGGAGGTGCTGTTCTTCGAGCCGGCCTCGGCGCTCAGTCGCGAACGCGCGAAGGCCTCGCGCGAACGCATCCGCCAGCGGGCGGGCGTGGACGCGCACATCCCGGCCACGCAGGCGCAGTTCGACCGGTATTTCAAGGCGGCCGGGGGTTTCCATGCGGATGCGGCGGACCGGCGCGGCCAGCTGACGCGGCTGGCGCTGCCCATCCTGCTGGTCGCCGGCGACCACGACACCAGCACGGCGGGGCAGAACTGGTTCCCCCTGATCGGCGCCCTGCGCGATACGCGGTTCGTGTTCTATTCGCAGACGGGGCATGCGCCGCATCACCAGTATCCGGAGGAGGTGGGGGAGCTGGTGACGGATTTTTTGGGGCGGTAGGGGCCGCGCACCGCCGAAGTAAGGTCTTCCCACAGTAGCCATAGCGTGGCGTATAACTTCGTCGGTCGCCACACTGTTCAAGGTTCCCGTCCCCTTGCAGGTCAATCACCAAGGTGATCGCTACGTTATGTCGACGAGAACGCGTCGATGAGGAGACGCCCGCGTTGAACTTCGAGACTGACGGCGCATCTAGGGCGTGCCTCGATGTTTGCGCTGTGCGAGGGTTGCAGTCGTACGGAGTGCGAATAACATCATTATCTCGGACTCAGAGCCTCATCGGCTAGAGCCACTCAGTTAGGTCGACGAGCCTGCGCATGGTTGATCGTGTATCTCCGGAAGTTCGGTCACGGATGATGGCTTCCATCCGAGGGCGCGACACGCAACCCGAAATGGTCGTCCGTATATTCCTGCATAGCCTTGGTTTCCGCTACCGTCTTGCTCCCCGCAATCTCCCTGGCAAGCCGGATGTGGTGCTTCCGAAGCACAACGCTGCCATATTCATTCACGGATGTTTCTGGCACGGACATATCGGGTGTCGGTTCGCAACAATGCCGAGAACCCGAACCGAGTTCTGGACGGGCAAGATCGCGGCCAATCGTGCTCGCGACCGCATCAAAGAGGCCGAACTCTATTCCAAAGGTTGGCGTGTTGCGGTGGTGTGGGAATGTGCGCTTAAGTCAGACCGAGACGCCGCACTGCAGCGCCTCGTGACCTTCATCCGTTCCGGGATGAAATTTGAAGAAATCTCCGGTCAGACGCGGAGATAGGAATACACGATACCCGCAATCTGGCGCGCCATCCAAGGCGGCACTGCATTGCCGACTTGCC
Organism: Pseudoxanthomonas sp.; assembly: GCF_035999195.1. Lineage (NCBI taxonomy): Bacteria > Pseudomonadati > Pseudomonadota > Gammaproteobacteria > Lysobacterales > Lysobacteraceae > Pseudoxanthomonas > Pseudoxanthomonas sp. The sequence continues at coordinate 294,418 of NZ_DASYGY010000007.1, read as the reverse complement.
CATATTGCCAGCCCTGCGCGCCCTCGAAGAAATAGTTGTCTGGGAAGGTCTGCAATCGAGCAGCTTCTCGTACTGTGAGGCTGCGCATCTGAGCAGGATCCGGATGAATGAAGTAGTGTCCGTCCTTCTTCAAGTGACTAGTAACGGTTAGGCTAGGTTCGCTACTCAGTTGCACCTTGAAGCGATCAACAAACTTGCCGCTTTTCCAGTTCTTGTGCTTCGGGTGCAGAGCCTCGGGAAACTCCGCTGCGCCACGTGGTGAGCGCCCATGCACTTCGCCGAATGCGGATACGTAGGCATACCGCTGCAGATCTTCTGCTTGGTGACTTCGTGTCTCGTGATTGAGTAGGGTGTCCAGTCGCGGATCGAGCAACCACGAGGCGAGGTGCTCAGGTACGAGTCCGCACCCCGGCGTGAGCTGTTGGCGTAGTGCCCCCCTAGTCGGGTCGCCCAGTGTCGAAGCCTCCGTTGCCAGCTGGCGCAGCCTTCTCCGCACGCTTTGATCGTCATTGACTTTTTCGGCGGTGTCGCGAAGCAGGTGAGCGGCAGTTTTTGCCCAATCTTCGATGTGGGCCTCTTTTCCGTCGATACGCATGCCGCTTCGCAAGGGAGGCAAAGCGCCGATGGCTTCCGAAACGGTGCATCGCCACTCTCGGGGAGATAGGAACTTCCCTTCGCCGATTGAATAGTCATCCCTGATTCCCAAGAGGATTACACGATGGCGGGCCTGAGGAACCCCTAACGTCTCCGCGCGTATAATGAAATCGCGCGGATCCTTAACCCCCGCTTCCAGTCCGGCTCTTGGCTTGATAAGGGGGACCAAGCGATAGCGGGGTCCCTTTGATCCGCCGGGACGCTGGAGACTCTTCGCGATCTCCTCGAATACTGAGTTGCCGTCAGCCTCGGCCGAGAGAAGGCCCTTGACATTCTCCATCACGAACGCAGCAGGCGCGAACTCGGCGACCAACTTGCGGTAGTGCTGGTACAGTCGATAGCGCTCGTCATCCTCGGCACGGTAACCGAGAATGCCGCGATTGCGAGCACGACCTACGAGTGAGTATGCCTGACACGGTGGTCCGCCGATCAGGATCCAAGGCTCATCCTTGCTTGTCGTTGCAGCAATACGCTCGCGTAACACCCTGTCATCGGCCGGATTGCCTAGCTTGAGCTGCCGAGCCTCTTCGCAGGCGGCAATCCATTGCCGCTCAGTCCGAAAGGTGTAGGGCTCTTTACGTCGTCCTGCGACGTAGTCGTAGTAGCTATCGGGGACATGTCCCGAACGGAACTGCCTGAAGAAGGCTCTTAGTCGGAGCGTGCGCCAAGCGTTCTCTTCCATCTCCGCCGAGATGGTGATGCGGAAGGGGTGGGATTTGTTAGGGGCGACGTAGCCCGAGAAACCCTCACCCAGCCCTCCTGGGCCCGCAAAGATATCGACGACGGGGATATGCATGACTATCGGGACACTGATTCAACTAATAGGCTGGATGAGCCTCGTGTCCAGGATCGCACGAACCGGCGTTTTGTCAATGTCCCGGACCAAGATTTAGTTCTCCAAGGATGCGCGGGCCAGCTCGAAGCAGTGTGCCACCAATGCTTTTCGTGCCTCTGCTGGCAGTCCGGCTATGTCCACGATCTCGTTCCTCAATCTGACGAGCTTCGTGGCGCGCCGCATGATGGGCTCCATCCTGCCGCGACCGACTTTGGCGGCCATGGCTACCCATTCCTCTGCAATGGCCATTGCGAGAGGGACATTGCCCGCGACCGACGGTCGTTCGAAAATCTGGACTGCGGCATCCTCGCTCAGCGAACGGACGAGACCCCATCGATCGGGGTGGGCCTCGCCTCGATCCAATACCTGCCCGCGCGACCACAGTCGTTGCAAAGTATTGCGCACACCACCTGAGAACCGGTGTGGGGCACAATCCGGGTATCGCCAAGCCACGATGTCCGGAGCGATCACGGTTGCCAGGTAGGACCACACGTCATCGCGCAGTGACTCTCCCGTTCCCAACTCAGGATGGGATGCTAGATAGATGGCAGCTTCGTGATCGAATCGCGACCGCGCCACTTGGCTCGAATTCTCCGGAAATCCGGACCGAATGGCGATGTCCCTTATTGCCCTTCCGAGTTCGATTGCTAGATCTTCTGATCGGCTGCCGCCGCTTGCCGCGTACGACAGCATTGAGGCCCCGTCTTCGATGATTGCACGTGCCTTGATAGGAGTCAGTTGATTCGCGTCTACTGACTCCAGAATGTTCGAGATGCCAAGGGCGGTCAGCCGAGGTAGGAGCAGCACGCTCATTAATCGGCACTCCCCATGTCCGAGGTAGCTAGGAGAGAGGCACGGAATGCACCCGGATCGCGTTCCATCAGTGCCCGGACACTTGCGACTTCCTGACCAGGGAATGCGTTGCCGAGCCATTGAAGTATCTGCTGTCCGACGGAACCCTCGTTGCAATCGACAAAGTCTTCGGCGCCCGAGACTTCCCGGAGTGCGGCCTCAATCATCTGCGACATGACATCACCCATCATGGCCTGCAGGGATAGTCGGTCACCGCTCACAACCCGAGCAAGCCATTCCGGATGATCGGAGTTCACATAGAGCCGTACGCCCGCGGAAAAATCTCCCTGCAGCGAACTTGGGCGCCAGTGCAGATACCAAGGCGCATGCTCGTGTGGCCGTCCGCCAAAGATTCGAGAAAAGCTGGCAGTCTCTACCGGAAAACGAGAGTCACCCCCGTCTTCGATCAGAATGTCGTGGTCAGCCTGCCACAGCTTGGATCCTCGGTCTTGGGGCGACAGCACGGTGCCACTCGCCTCGGGCGCATCCAGCGTAACGAGCAGCGATACCCGTAAGCGCCCCGATAGCGTCCGTCCCGATACGCTTCCAGACATCAAGAAGTTATCTGTAGCGTGGTCCACGATCACCGCGTGGAGCCTGTCTTGGCGGCGAGGCAAGGTGCCGGCACCTGTACCGACAATGAGTGAGACCTTCAGCCGAAGCTTGTCCTCCGGAAGTTGTAGAGCTCCGGCGACCGCGGCCCAATCGATCGAAATGGAGTTGGCCACCTCCAAGTCGCGGGCATAGTCCCAGTTCTCTAGCACGTCGGTTGCACGATGGAGCGGCTTGCCGGGATCTCCGATCAACCAACCCTCGGGTCGGATCGAATCTTTCGGAATCACGAGAAAGGGAAAGGCGATCCGGGGGTTCATCGCGGACTTCCGGATTGCAGCCGAAGCTTCAGACCGAGTGCAGCCGTGGCGACGGTCGGGACAAATACCTCGATCTCGCCGGCCCTATGAGCTGCATGTATCCATGAACCATCTGCACTGGCGTCGCCAAGTACGATCCTCGCGACACATAGCTCAAAGCCGCCGGGAAGATCATCACCAGCCGTGGATCCACCGTCAACGACCAGGTAGGGTTCGGCAACGACGTGAAGCTCGCTGTCTGATGCATCGTTCTGAAGCTCCGCGTGGAATCTCGCCATGGTTCGTCCATTCGGATCGAGCGCGAGTCCGGCAAACTTGGGGGCGGTGACGAAAAGGGTCTTGCGTGAGGACGCAGAGCCTGCTCGGCGTATCGACTTTCCCGGCCCCATTGCGGAGACCCTGTCGAGAAACTGCCCCATCTTGGCCGCAATCGCCGCCAGCGAGGGGGTGGAAGCGTTCGAGTCAGACGACGGTGCCGCCGGGCGTATTTGTGGGCGGGCGATCTCATGGAGGCGTTTCATCGCGACCTGGACAAAGGTCTTGGCGCTTCCCTTTGGTAGGTTGTCCGGAATCCAGTCGTCGTGTGCAGGGGGTTCGGCTAGAGCAAACGCTTCTTCGATCTCATCGCTGTCCGAGCAGACGAAAACGCCTGCCCAGTCGAAGCGCCGATCGGGAAGGGGATCACCTTCGATGTATCTGACCACGAGTTCGACCGGCCTCATGAGTGCGATATGACTAGCCTGTTTCGGAATGATTGAGTCGGATCGCGCTGCCGCACCACGTCTATCTGCTCGTAGTCCCTTTTTAATCACGACGTTGCCGAGCAATCTTTTTGGACGCCCGCACATTATTGGATTCAGGCCGCTACCTCCTGCCCTATGTTCCTGGATTGCGGCTGCAAACAAGTCGAGGGGAGGGAACTCCTCGGGCGGTGGCAGCGAGATCTTTTTTCCTTCGAGCTCCACCTCGACACTGAGCTTCTTTGAAGCCGGCGTCGAGGCGGTCATACGTGGCCAAAAGTTCCAGAGAACCGTCTCGATTATGTCTTCGATCGAGGTGCTAAGATCCACGTCGCCGAGAAGCGGGTCGATGATGAGGATAGATGTTCCGGTCTGCCGTTCGCTACGGACAGGCATCCCGATCGCGGCTGCTAGCTCCACCGCAGAATCGCCGACAGAGGGTTCTATCGAAGCGTCGCCTTCCCTGACACCCCACCAATGGCGTCCTGTGAAACGTCGTCGCACGCCATCATCCACCGTGGCATCGAAAGCCGCTCCGAGATGGCACGCCATCAGTCTCCGTTCGTCTCGGCCTGCGCATCTGGTCTGGCTGTCGACAACGATGGTCGAGCAACTACTCATCGCATAGAGCGAACTTTTCCCGTAGCCATATGTGCCACCGCCGTGGTGGGTGTCGCGGGCCGCACCGACGTTACGAAGGAAGTTAACGAAATTGAGCGGCTCTTCGCCATCATGCGGTGCATCGGCGCGCGTCGGACCGGACAGTCCTTCGGTGCCGAAGTCACACAGTTCGAATACCCGCAGCTCAGATTTTGCCAGCGAGGTGTCGATATCCGCGCGCGTCGCGTCGCCGCGAGGACGCTCAGCCAACAAACGCCCAGCCAACGCGTCCCGTTGCTCAGGTGTCAGTGTGCGCAATCGGATCAGGACGACTGCCCCCGAATCTCCATCCGAGGCATCCAGTACGTTCTGAATGCCTTCGCGCAGCATCGTGGGCAACAGTTCAAGTGTTGGCCTTCCCAACAGACGCTTGAAACCTTCCGCAGCCATGTTGCCGGTCTTGGCGAACGGTTCGCTGAATAGCTGCAGTCGGGTCATGGGATAACCTTTGCTAGTTCGCTGGCGAGCTCATTGTCAGGAACGCGGAATTCAGAGGCCGCCCGCAGGTCAACCTCGTAGGCGACGGACAGAATGCCGTCAGGAAGCACGTGTCCGGGGAACTGTTTGGCAGTCAGCCGTGGAAAGCCCGGGTCGACTCTATAGCCACTGATCTTCTCGAGGGAGAATCGGATACGGTTCCAGGCTGCGGAATCGGGATCGGGACATCCCATGGCCGCCAACGCTTCTGCAAGTCTCTCGTGAGCTACGCCGGAGCGTACGATCTCACCACACAGTGAAGAGACGGCAAGCTCACCATTGGCTGCGCGCTCCACATGCAGATGCACGAGCAATAGAGATCCGCCGATCGGTTCCGACAGTTGATCGATGCTGCTGACATGGATCGATGTCGTGTCCGCGCGAGAAGATGTCTTCACTTCGATGGCGCGGTCGCCGCGGCGGAAATCGTGACGTTGATCGAATGGTCCAGTCCAAGCGCAGATGGCGCTTGCAGATCCGCGAACCAGCTCGCGAAGAACGAAGAGTTCTCCGATGAGGCCGATGATCTCGTGATCGGGGACATCACTAACTGCAGCATCGCTCAGTAGATCACGGAAGTCGGCGATGGTGCCCTCGACGGCCTCGACCGCGCCTTCGCCGCTGGCTATGCGGTGGACAACCTCGCTGGCGAGCTCCGCGAACACAGAATCTAGGGAGCGGTCGGTGCACATCACATCGATGAAGCGGGTGGCACGACCGGCAACCTCATAACGCGACATCGTCACTGACAGCCTGTCGCTCGACAACCCGCCTGCGATCGAGGATGCAGCTCCACATGGGACCATGAGCCGGGGCTGCCCCTCCGGGCCGATGGCGAGGCGCACTGCGCCGAAGCCAGTTTCGATACCAGAAGACAAGCTTGGCACCTCGATGGCACCGTCACCCGTCCGGGTATTTCGCAAACGCATCCATTGGGCAATCGGACGTTCAGTCATTGCTGGCACTTGCCCCGTCCGTTTCTTCTAGCTGTTCAGGCGTCGGGATGTCCAGCTCGACGGAGAAGTAGCCACCGGATCTGTCGAGCGATCCCGGGAATACAATGCCGATTCCCAGCAGATCTCCCACCGCATCCAGTGCGACGCGCGTGGGTTCCCCTGTGCGTGAGTGGCTCCTTGGTGCCGGCTTGGACTCGGCCTCGATCGGATACAGCAGCAAAAGAGGGACAGCGGGCCGCCTGAGTTTGAGGTCTGCCCAAGAGTCTCCCTTGCTTGCTCCGGTCTCCTCTGCGTCGATCAAGATGTCCCGTTTCGACATCAGCGCCTTGATGTCAGCGTACTCGTCGGACTCCGCCAATTTCGACCGTCGATTAGTGGGCACGGGACCCAAGAAGCCGAGAGAACGTCTTGAAGCTTGTCCGCTTTCCGTACCCACGACAGCGATGTTCCACGAGCTCAAGTCATCGGCGGCCTTATCCAGATAGTCGAGCAACATGTCTTTTCGTAGATCCATGTGCTGATCACAGATTGCATAATCGCGGAGGAACCTACGTACTGTCGCCAAGGGGACACCAGTGAAGATACGCCTTTCCGCGTGGTAGGTGCCCTTGGTCCGCGCTTCATTGACTAACCCTTCTGCGGCGCTCCAGTTGCTGGAAACGATGTGTTCCTTGAGATGATCGAAGCGGATCGTCTGGACGTGCTTGCCTTCCAAGCTGATGCTCGTTCTGTAAGCGTGCCGCATCTTTGCCTTCGAGGTGATGGCCAGCCCGGGGATCTGCCGGACTCGGACTGCCAGGTCCAATGGAGTCGCGCCCTTGATTTCACGATACTTGGCGATGTCCTGCCGTATCTCGTCCTCGATCCGCGCGAGAGCGCGGAAATTCAGAGCGAGATCACCGGTGGTCCAAAGGCGTGGAAGGTCGGCATAGCCGAAACGGTATCCGAACCAGCGCCCCATCTGCAGTAGGGTGTCGTACTGCTGCGAAGTGCGCAGAAAGAACGATACCGATAGCCCCTCAAGGGTCAGGCCGCGAGCGAGGACCGAACCGCCTACGACAATATAGGTCTTGGCTCCGTTCATGTAGTCGAGTCGCTCGTCACTGATGCCGTTCTCGACTGCAACCTCAAGCAATTCCAGCACCTCATCCAGCCATGGTGCCAGCTCCCTCGGCATCAGTGCTGGCTCATCGCCGTTGACCAAGGGAACCTTGGCGGTCTCATCATCCCAGACCCTTTCCAAGCGTCCCCAAGCCTCGCCGGTTGCCGTCGCCAAGTCGTTGGCGCAGTCAGCGAGCCATGCGCGTATCACGTCCGCCATGCGCGCATGCTGGCTGACGTTGGGAGACGTGTGAACAAGCATTGTCATGTGTGACGCCACCTGTCCACGTCTCCGGCGTATCGCACACGTGATTAGAAACCAGAGCAACGCCTTCTCAAGTTCGGCGGTGATCTCCGGGACGAAGGTCGCTTGGGCTCTGCTGCCGGCTGGCCGAAGCTTGGCGACCTCGCCTGTCGGGATCTTGCGAATCATGTTCTTGCCGGCCGATGCCCCCTCGTCCTTATCGGCATCGTCAGGGTCGAACCCGAAGACCTCGCGTGTTCCGAAGTAGTCCTTCGGTCTTGGGAGGTCCGTTATGAAGTCCTCAGGATAAAGGTCGTCGGATTCATGCGGGTTGATGAAGACGTTTGCGAAGGGGGTGGCGGTATAGCCGACGTAAGAGACTGCGGGCAGCGCCCGAATGATCCTGCGGATCCCTTCGTTGATCCTGGTCGGGCTGTCGTCCCGATTTGAGGCATCCACCGAAGCTTGGTCGCACTCATCGTCAATGATGAGCGTCTTGAGTGACCTCAGTACCTTGGTGGGGGTCCTCTCGACCGTGCGGAGGAAAGCGTCGAGCCGATTGGTTTCCTTTTTCATGACCACCAGCTGGGCGCGCCCGGTGACCGGCATCGTGAACTGCCCGTTGGCGGGGCGGACAAAATCACCGTCATCGTCCGCAGTGGTGTAAAGCTGCCAGAGATGACGGTGTCTTTCGACGATGTCTCCCTCAAGGCGCCGCTGAGTCTGTGCCCGCAGCTTATTGGTCACGCCACCCAGCAGCACGATCAGGTTGTAGCCCGCATCGACAGCCTTGGCGATGACGGCGGTCATGTTCGCAGTCTTACCGGACTGGACATAGCCGACTACCAAGCCCTTGCAGCGGAATTGTTCTTGGGCCGGGTTGGCCAAAAGCGACACCACCTCACTCGAGCTCTCGTCGATGGAATCGATTGCGTCGGGATCCCAGCGCTTCTCGTTCTCCAGATATCCTTCCAGCGCAGGCCAATGCTGGTCGGTGGCCGCCGGGCCGACGTACCAGTTGTCACGTGGCTTTGCGAGGGAGTTGCGTCGGATGATCTCGACACTTTGAAGTGTGCTCCGGACGATCTCGAGCGCCTCTGACAGGCTCGCTTCCATCTCGGCCGGGAATTGTCCGAACACGGTTGCGATTGAGTGCCTGTATGCAGCTGCCGCGGAATCTGGGGATCCATGGCTCGGAAGCTTCTGCCGGATTTCCCTGACGAACTGTTCAACCTGGGGCGGGAGTGACCGAGGGATCATCGGTGACCCTCCCTCATCCGGACCAACTCCAAGGCCTTTGCTACACCAATTCTTTCCATGATTTCCCCGATCAAGCGCCCCTTACGGACCTGAGTTTGCCAGAGCGTTGTCACATTTTCACCGGACAAACCCTTCAAGCCTCTCCCGAGCGCCTTTCCGCCGCTTTCCCCACGCTTCAAGCCTCTCTCGAGACGCTTGATGTCTTTCCAGAGCCGCTTTCCGCCGCTTTGGAGCGACGCCGCGCCTCTCCCATCACACTTGAAGCGTCTCCAGAGAGACTTTCAGCCGCTCTTCTCACACTTCAAGCGTCTCGGGAGCGGCTTCTTCCCTCTCTGGTTTCACTCCAGGCCGCTTTAAAGACGCGTGGAGGCGCTCTGCCCAAACTTTTTCCCTCTCTCACGTTTCTATGTGTGACTAATCAGACATTAGCGATGTTCGCGTCGCATTGCGTGCGTCGCGCGCTACGCTGCGGTTGCCGGCCGGACCCGGTCGGTATCACAGAAAGGAATCGAGAAACGATCATGAGCAAAAACCGCATCAGCGTGAGTTTTCCGCCCGACAGCGTGCAGCGCATCCGCGAAGCACTGGCCATCCTGGAAACCGAGTTCACCGCCCTCGTGTCCCTCAGCAAGGACGAGCGTCGCGACCTGTTCCGCATGGGGCCCAAGTCGCAGGCGTTCTGCACCACCGCCCTCAACGTCGCCGAAGAACACTCCGGCATCATGCCGCGCGACTTCGACATCGCCGCGTTCCGCCAGGACCAGGACGCACTGGACGTCCTGCGCCCGCTCGCCATGCGCTTCGACCAGTTGAACCAGCGCCTGGCCGATACCGAACTGCTGCTGGGCAGCGACCTGATGTCCGCCGCCCTGGAGGTCTACGGCCTGGTGAAGGGCTCGGCCAAGGACAAGGGACTGGACCAGGCGCGTCAGGCACTGAGCGAACGCTTCGAGCGCAATGGTCGCCGCCGCGTCGACGCCCCCATGCCCCCCGAACTCTGAGCGCCCGCACCCGTTCCACCCCAAGGCCCCGCATCGCGGGGCCTTTCGTTTGCGCCCGTCGTCCCGCGCCGCCAGCCCGCCCTGCCGTCATCTCCCTGAACGCACCCGCGCTTCAAGACCGTCCTGCGGCGGCCGATAGGAATGTGACAAAAGCATCCGCACCGCTGGCCACCATGTCCCCGTTACTTTGCCTGCCCGGCGGCGCGCCGGCGCGCCTGCCACCGTCCCCTGCACGCCGGCGCCTGACCCGCCTGGCGCGGGCGGCCGCCTGCGTCCTGAACCTGGTCGCGGCGGGCGCGCACGCGCAGGCGCCGGATCTGGCGCGCCTGTCGCTGGAAGACCTGCTGGACGTGGAAATCGTCACCGCCTCGCGCTTCCAGCAGCGCGTCGCCGAGGCGCCCTCGGTCGTCCAGGTCATCACCGCCGAGGACATCCGCACGCACGGCTGGCGCACGCTGGGCGAGGCGCTCGACAGCCTGCCCGGCCTCTACGTCAGCGACACCGGCCTGTACACCTACCTGGGCGCGCGCGGCCTGCTGCGCGCCGGCGACTACAACACCCGCTTCCTGCTGCTGGTCAACGGCCACCGCCTCAACGACCCCGTCTACAGCCAGAGCCCCATCGGCGCCGAATTCCCGCTCGACCTGTCGCTGGTGGAGCGGATCGAATACGCGCCGGGCCCCGGCTCGGCCGTCTACGGCTCCAATGCCTTCTTCGGCGTAATCAACGTGCTGACGCGCGCACCGGCGACCTTCGGGCACGGCGAACTGCGCGCGGCCGCCGGCAACCATGGCACCACCGACCTGCAGCTGACCGTGCCGGTGCGCACGGCCGCTGGAGACACCCTGCTGTCGGCGCGCGCCTTCGATACGCAGGGCCGCACCTTGCGCTTCCCGGCCTTCGCCGACACGCCGTCCGGCGGCGTCGTACGCGACCAGGATGGCGAACGCGCACGCCAGGTGTTCGTGCAGCACACCCGCGACCGGCTGTCGCTGCAACTGGTGGCCGGCGACCGCCGCAAGGAAGATCCGGTCGCCCCGTACCAACAGACCTTCGCAGAGCCCGGCGCGCAGGTACAGGACCGCTGGATCGCCTTCGGTGCCACGCTGGACGGAACGCTGGGCGACCGCGTGGACGCGAGCGCGCGCCTGGACGCGATCGACTACCGCTACGTCGGGGACTACGTGTACGGCGGCGCGCCGACCTACCTCAACCGCGACATCGCCTCCGGCGTCGCCTTCGTGGCCAGCGGCCACCTGGTCGCACGCCTCGGCGCGCGCCATACGCTGGTCGGCGGCATCGAGGTGCAGCAGGACCATGGCGTGGTACAGCGCAACTTCGACGTGGCGCCGTATGCGTCGTACCTGGAGGCGCGCCACGACATGACCAGCTGGGGCGTGTTCGTGGATGACGAATTCCGCTTCGCCGACGCATGGCGCGTCAACGCCGGCCTGCGCGCCGACCGCAGCGATCGCGGCGTCGTGCGCCTGAGCCCGCGCCTGGCGCTGATCGGCGAACCGCAGGGCGGTGGCCTGGTGAAGCTGATCGTGGGGCAGTCCTACCGCTCGCCCAACGCCTACGAGCGCTACTACCAGGTCGAGTCGGAGGAGGGCGCGCAGCGCGCCAATCCGGCCCTCGGCGCGGAACACGTGCAGACCGCCGAACTGTTCTACAGCCGTGGCGTGGGCGCGCGCGGGCGCGCCGAGCTCGGCGTCTACCACTACCGCCTGCACGACCTGATCACCCTGCTGGCCACCGACGACGGTGCGCTGACGATGTCCAATGCCGGCCATGCCCGCTCGCGCGGCGCCGAGCTGGCCTACGTCTACCAGGGCGACCGCGGGCTGCGCCTGCGCGCCAGCTATGCCTACAGCGAGGTCGCCGACTCGGAGGCCGCGCGCCCGCTGAATGCCCCGCACGGCATCGCGCGGGTGTCGGCGGCGGTGCCGCTGGCCGAGGGCTGGCGCCTGGGCATGAGCGCGCAGCGCATGGGCGGGCGCGTCTCGCGCGAGGGCCGCCTGCCGGCCTACACCCGGCTCGACGCGCACCTGGTGTGGGACGTCCCCGCGCGTCCGCTGGCGTGGTCGCTGGGCGTGCGCAACCTGCTGGACCAGGCCTATGCCGATCCGGTCGGCCCCGAGTTCCTGCAGGACACGGTGCCGCGCCGTGGCCGCGAACTCTGGCTCCAGGCGCGGTGGCGCTGGTGAGCGTGCGGCGCGCCTCGCAGGCGATGGCGGTGCTGCTGGGGCTGGCCGTGGCCGGCGCCGGCCACGCGCAAGTGGACGAGTACGCGCTGAAGGCCGCGTTCGTCTACAACATCGCCGCGTTCGCGCAGTCTGCGCACCCGCGCGCCTCGACGCTGACCATCTGCACCCAGACCGGCGAGGCGCTGGGGGCGGCGGTCGGCGCACTGGGCGGTCGCGACCTGGCCGGCCGCCGCGTGACCGTCGTCCGGGCGGCCGCGGCGACCGCCGGCGGCTGCGACGTGCTGGTGCACGACGCCGACCGCGCGGCGCCGGCCAGCGTGGCCGCGCTGGTGATCTGCGACGCCTGCACGCTGCCCAACGGCGTCAGCACGGTGACGCTGGTGCGCGAGGGCAACAAGATCCGCTTCGACGTCGACGCCACCCGTGCGCGGGCCAATGGCGTGACCCTGAGCAGCCAGCTGCTGCGCCTGGCCCGGCGGGTGCTGTGAGCACGCCCGGCTTCCGTGCCTCCTTGGGCATGCGCAACGGGACCATCGCCGCGACGGTGGTGCTGCTGCTGGCGGGCAGCCTGCTGATGCTCATCCAGTGGATCGACATCCGCCGCGAGGTCACCGCCGACGCCGAAGCGCAGGCGCGCGTGGTGGCCTCGGGCAGCGCGGCGGCAGTGATGTTCCGCGACGCTGCGGGCGCGCGCGAGACGCTTGCGCCGCTGGTGTCGGTGCCGGCGGTACGCCAAGCCGACATCGTGTCCGCCGATGGCGAGGTGATCGCCCGTTATCCCGAGGCTGCCGAGCCCGTCGCGCCGGCGTGCGGCTACGACTGCGCACGGGTGAGTGCGCCGGTGCTGTTCCGCGATCAGCCGGTGGGCACGGTGCGCCTTCAGATCAGCATGCAGCGGGCGCATGCGCGGCTGGGCAGCCTGGCGATCGCGTTCTGCATCGCCTCGGCCGCCGCCTACGCGCTGACCCTGCCGCTGATGCGGCGCATGCGCGCGCGCGTGCGCAGCGCCGAGGCGCAGCTGCACTACCTGGCCCACAACGATCCGGTCACCGGGCTGCTGAACCGCAATGCCTTCAATGCCCACCTGGAGCACGTGCGTGCGCGGGGAGGACCCCTGGCGCTGATCCAGCTGGACCTGGACCGGTTCAAGGAGGTCAACGACAAGCTGGGCCACCACGGTGGCGACGAACTGCTGCGCCAGGTGGGTCGGCGCATCGCCGAGGCGTTGCCCGGCGACACGGGCCTGTTCCGCTTGGGCGGCGACGAATTCGCCATCCTGCTGGCCGGCGACCATGCGGCCGCGCGGGTGGAGGGCGTGGCCAGCGCGGTGCTCGACCAGTTCGCCGCCGCCTTCGTGCTGGACGGGCTGAGCCCGCGCATCACCGCCAGTGCCGGCATTAGCCTGTGGCCCGACGATGCCACGCGGCTGGAGGAACTGGCCGCCAACGCCGACATCGCCATGTACTGCGCCAAGCGCGAAGGGCGCAATCGCGCCGTGCGGTTCGAGCCGCGGCTGCGCGAAGCGCAGCTGGCCCGCATCGGCGTGCGCGAAGCGCTGGGGCAGGCGGTCGCCGCGCAGCAGCTGGCGCTGCACTACCAGCCGCAGGTGTGTACCCAGACCGGTCGGCTGCTCGGTGCCGAAGCGCTGCTGCGCTGGACGCATCCCACGCTGGGCATGGTGCCGCCTTCGACATTCATCCCGATCGCCGAGGAGGGGCCGCTGATTCTGGAACTGGGCCGCTGGGTGATCAGCGAAGCGTGTCGGCAGATCGCGGCCTGGCATGCGGAGGGGCGCGGCCACGTGCGTGTGGCGGTCAACCTGTCGGTGAGGCAGACGCGCGACGACGCGCTGCCGGGCTACATCGACGACGTGTTGCGGCACACCGGCGTGCCCGCCCACTGCCTCGAACTGGAGGTGACCGAAAGCGTGCTGATGGACGATGCCGATGTGGCGGTGGGCCAACTCGCGCGCTTGCGCGCGCGCGGCATGCATCTGGCCATCGACGATTTCGGCACGGGATATTCGTCGATGGCCTACCTCAAGCGCCTGCCCATCGACACGCTGAAGATCGACATGGCCTTCACCCAGGCCGTGCCCGGCGACGGCGAGGCCATCGCCACGGCCATCGTGGCCATGGCGCATACGCTGGGTCTGCGGGTAGTGGCCGAAGGCGTGGAAACCCAAGAGCAGCACGCATTCTTCCGCGATGCCGGATGCGAGCAGATGCAGGGTTACCTGATCGGCCGTGCCGCGCCAGCGGACGCGTTCGCAGCGCAATGGCTGGCATCGCCAGGCGTGCTCTCCTCCTCTCAGGCCGCGACCGGCTGATACGGCGGATCCGCCTGGTCTTGATTCCCGTGGGACGCGAGGCGACATATCTGAACCCCAGCCCCCGGTCGCACCCCGCCCCTGCCGAGTTTCACGGGTCGCGCACGTCGGCGGGCGATAAGGTGACATCACGCCATCCAGAACCCGTACCTTCCCCATGGACAACTCCTTGATGGCAGGCGGCTCGCACGCGCCCGCCGAGCAGCGTGTCCGCCTGTACGAAACCCTGCTGCAGACCACGCCCGACCTGGTCTACATGTGGGACCTGCAGCACCGCTTCACCTATGCCAACGCTGCCCTGCTGGCCATGTGGGGCAAGACCTGGGACGAAGCGATCGGCAGGAACTGCCTGGAACTGGGGTACGAACCCTGGCACGCGGCCATGCACGACCGCGAGATCGAACAGGTCATCGCCACCCGCCTGCCCGTGCGCGGCGACGTACCGTTCAACGGCACCAACGGCCGCCGCATCTACGACTACCTGCTGGTGCCGGTGATCGGCCCCGACGGCACCGTCGAAGCCGTCGCCGGCACCACCCGCGACGTCACCGAACGCAAGCTGCACGAAGAAGCCCGCCGCCACAGCGAGGAACGCCTGGCCGCGATGGTCGATGCCACCTCCGACGTGGTCTACCGCACCAACCAGGACTGGAGCGCCGTCGATGTGGTGGGCGGCGGCCAGCTGCTGGGCCGCCACGGCACCCTGACGCCGGACTGGCTGGATGTGCTGGTCCACCCCGACGACCGCGACCTGGTGGCCGACGCCATCGCCCGCGCCCGCGCCACCCAGACCACCTTCAGCGCCGAACACCGCGTGCGCAACCAGCACGGCGAGTGGTCGTGGGTGGCCTCGCGCGCCGTGCCCATCCGCCCCATCGGCGGCGAGGTGACCGAGTGGTTCGGCGCCGCCACCGATATCACCGCGCGCCGCCAGCACGAAGAACGGCAGCGCCTGCTGCTCCACGAGCTCAACCACCGGGTCAAGAACACCCTGGCCATCGTGCAGTCCATCGCGCTGCAGACCCTGCGCAACGCCGACGACATCGGCGCGGCGTGCGACCGCTTCGAGGCGCGCCTGCACGCGCTGGCGCAGGCGCACGACGTGCTGACCCGCCGGGAGTGGGAACACGCGCCCCTGCAGGACATCGTGCGTACCGCCATCGCGCCGTGCCTGGTGGACGACGAGGACCGCTTCGACATCGACGGACCGGACATGCAGCTGGACCCGCAACGCGCGCTGGCGCTGTCGATGGCGCTGCACGAGCTGTGCACCAACGCCATGAAGTACGGCGCGCTGTCCGCACGGCCGGGACGCGTGCGCATCCACTGGCGCGCCGACACCGTGCAGGGCCGGCGCATGCTGGTATTGTCCTGGCAGGAAATCGACGGCCCGCCGGTGGCGGCCCCGTCGCATCGCGGCTTCGGCTCGCGCCTGATCGAGCGCGGCCTGCGCCACGACCTGCGCGGCGATGTCGCCCTCGATTTCGACAGCGCCGGCGTGAGCTGCCGGATCACCGCCCCTATACCCGAGCAAGGAATGGCCGCATGACCACCCCCGACCCCGCACCGCGTGTCTTCATCGTGGAAGACGAATCCATGCTGGTGATGCTGCTGGAAGACCTGCTGCCCACGCTGGGCTACGAGATCGCCGGCAGTGCGGGCTCGGTCGAACAGGCCCTGGCCGATCTTGACGGCACGCAGGTCGATCTGGCCGTCGTGGACGTCAATCTCGCCGGCACGCCGTCGTTCCCGGTCGCCGATGCCCTGCGCGAGCGCGGCATCCCGTTCCTGTTCACCACCGGCTACGGCCAGCAGGGGCTGCCCGAGCGCTTCGCCGATGCCGCCGTGCTGGCCAAGCCGTTCCGCCGCAAGGACATCGAAGACGCGCTGGCGCGCGTGCGCGCCGCGGCGTAACGTCCATGGCGTGAGCGTGGCGGGCGCATGCGCGCCCGATCATGCAGCGCCGATCATCCGGAAAGCCGGCGCGCCTTACGTCGGCGTGTCGCCGTCGCCATGCACGTACTGGATGCCCAGCAGGCGCGCCAGCGCATGCAGCCGCCGCAGCGCGGCCGACCGCAGGTGCATGGGCGCGCCGTCGTAGACCTGCTGCCACAGGCCGCGCAGGAAGGCGTGGGGATCACCGATGTCGGCGCCGGAGCGGACCAGGCTTTCCGCGTCGGAAAGCCGCGCGTCGATACGTTCTTGGCAGAGCATGTGTTGATGCTGCGGCGTGTGCCGTAAAGACGCCGTGCGCGATGCGTCAACCTGTTCAGCGCGCAGTTGCGTTCGTCCGCATCGTGACCTGAAGCTGAAAATCCGCGCGCCCCGCTCACGGTGCATCAACGTGCCGGCGCACACGCTTGACGCCCGCAAGCGAGGAACCCGCCATGGATCGCAAGACTGTGGATGCCACCCGCGTGGCGCCCAATCCGATCGAACAGCAGCGTCGTCCCGACGGTGCGCCCGTTCCCGGTGAATCCACCGGCAAGCGCACCAACGACGAACGCAACGACCCCGAGGCCGAGCCCGGCGCGACCGAGGGCCAGCCCCGCCACCATCCCCCGCAGATCTGAGGACACCCATGACTCCACTCGACAAACCGCTGCGCCGCGAGCTGACCCTCGGCGAACAGGCCTACACGCTCACCATCGATCCCGCCGGCCTGAAGCTGGTGGAGAAAGGTCGCCGCAACGGCGTGGAACTGCGCTGGACCGATCTGGTCGCCGGCGACGCGGCGCTCGCCGCCGCGCTGCAGGCATCCACGGCAGAAAAATAGGCGCCCCTGGCGGCGCGAAGGAGCATCGTCATGAGATCCGCATCCGACCTCACCGCGCATGGCACGCCGAAGCCCAGCCAGCCCGGCACACCGACACCGCCGGGCCGGCCGACGCCACCCGGCCAACCCTCGCACCCCGGCACGCCCAGTCCACCGGGCACGCCGAGCGATCCGTATCGCCCCGAGCGGCAGGATCCACCGCCGATGCCCCGTGATCCGGGCGATCCGGACGACCTGCCGATCGGGCCGGACCAACCGCCCGAAGCACCGGCGCACATCGACGATCCGCGCGATCCGCGCGATCCGCGCAGCATCGCCGACTGATCACCGCGTACCGCTGTACCCATGCGCGCTTTGCGCATGCCGCTGCACCGTCGCCCGCGTGGCGTAACGAAAGGAAACACCGATGGCCATCGTCGTCCCCACACGACAGGAGCAGGAAGGAGTGCCCATGCGACTTGCCGATTTCATCCAGAACAACATGCAACGGATCCTCGACGATGCCGTGGAGTTCGCGCTCACCCAGGCGCCGGCCGGCGCCGACCTCAACCTCAAGCGCCTGCGCAACGACATCCCGCTGATCCTGCGCGAGATCGTCGCCGACCTGCGCACCCCGCAGAGTCCGGCGCAGCAGCGCGCCAAGGCGCAGGGCCTGGCGCCCGTGTCCGCCGGCCCGGAATCCGCCGCCACCAGCCACGGCCGCAGCCGCGCCGACGACGGCTTCGGCGTCAACCAGATGATCGCCGAGTACCGCGCGCTGCGCGCCTCGGTGCTGCGCCTGTGGGCGGCCGACGACGACTGGGTCACCACCGCCATCGACGACATGATCCGGTTCAACGAGGCCATCGACCAGGCCGTGGCCGAATCGCTGGCAGCGTTCTCACGCACGGTGGAATCGTGGCGCGACGTGTTCCTGGGCGCGCTCGGCCACGATCTGCGCGGACCGCTCACCGCGGTGGTCGGCACCGCCGACCTGCTGGTGGACAGCACCCGCGACACCCCGCACGCGCGGCTCGCCGAGCGCATCCTCAACGGCGGCGTGCAGCTGAGCCGCCTGGTCGACGGCCTGCTCGACTACAGCAAGAGCGCCCTCGGCGCCGGCATGACCCTGCACCGCGTCCCCTGCGACCTGGGCGAAGCGATCGCCGAGGAAGTCGAACTGCTGCGCACCACGCTGCAGGACGCGCCCATCACCCTGCACGTGCAGGGCGACACCCGCAGCCACGTCGACGACGCCCGCCTGCGAGAGGCCGTGCACAACCTGGTCACCAACGCGGTGAAGTACGGCGACGACGGCGAGATCCGCGTCACCGTGGAAGGCGATGGCGACCGCACCTGCATCGCCGTGAGCAACGCCGGCGACCCCCTCTCCACCGACGCCCTCAACGCCCTGTTCGACCCCCTGCGCCGCGGCTCCAACGCCGCCAGCAAGGGCGAACACACCAGCCTGGGCCTGGGACTGTTCATCGTCCGCGAAATCGCCACCGCCCACGGCGGCGACGTCACCGCCCGCGTCGAAGACGGCAGGACCCTCTTCGTCATCACCCTCCCGCGCCAGGACGTGCGGATGGCGCTGCAGGCGTGAGCGGCGAGGGGGAGTGGCTTTTCCTTCTCCCCGTGCCAACGGGGAGAGGGTGCCGAAGGCGGGTGAGGGGCGAACGGAGTTGGGATGCGTCGGCGCCCGGTGAATCACCGCGCTCTGCCCCTCATCCGCCCTCCGGGCACCTTCTCCCCGCACGCGGGGAGAAGGAACAGCCCGCATCTCGCGTGGAACTGCATTTCCTTCTCCCCCGTGAAATCGGGGAGAAGGCGCAGCTCACATCTCGCGCAGACCCGTATTCCCTTCTCCCCGTGAGAACGGGGAGAAGGTGCCGAAGGCGGATGAGGGGCGCTTTTGCTTCCGCTTGCAGCAACCACGCTCATCGCATCACCGCCACCGCATCGCGCGACGCGGAATCTTGCGTCGCCGCGATCACCACCGCGCGCACCCCTCATCCGCCCTCCGGGCACCTTCTCCCCGCACGCGGGGAGAAGGAGTAGCCCGCATCTCGCGTGGAACTGCATTTCCTTCTCCCCCGTGAAATTGGGGATAAGGTGCAGCTCACATCTCGCGCAGATCCGCAGTTCCTTCTCCCCGTGACAACGGGGAGAAGGTGCCGAAGGCGGATGAGGGGCGCTTTTTCTTCCGCTTGCAGCAACCACACTCATCGCATCACCACCACCGCATCGCGCGAGGCGGATGACTGCGCCGCTGACTTCACCACCGCGCGCGCCCCTCATCCGCCCTCCGGGCACCTTCTCCCCGCACGCGGGAAGAAGGAACAGCCCGCATCTCGCGTGGAACTGCACGAGGGCAGTCGCCCGGAATGTTGCCATGGCGTGTGCACCAGACTGAAGCCGATGCACACGATGGTCACGCGGTATCGGGAAGATCGGAGTCACGCCGTACGCAGCATCACCTGCACCGGTCTGTTCCCTTCTTCTCTACCAAGGACAATCAGATGACACGCGATACTTCAGAACGCGACGCGAACCGCGACCCCATCACCGGTGCACCGGGCTCGCACCCGGTAGGCGTGGGCGTGGGCGGTGTGGCAGGCGGCATGGCCGCCGGTGCGGTGGCCGGTACTGTCTTCGGTCCGATCGGCACGCTGATCGGTGCGGCCGCCGGGACCGTGCTCGGTGCCGCCGCCGGCAAGGGCGTGGCCGAGCGCATCGATCCGACCGGCGAAGTCGAGTACTGGCGGGAGACCGCGCCGACGCGTCCGTACTACTCCAGCGAGCACGATTTCCAGCGCGACTACGCGGGCGTCTACCACGCCGGTGCCGTCGCGCGTGGCGAGTATCCCGAACAGTCGTGGGAAGAGACCGAGCGCCGCCTGCAGGCGGGGTGGGAAGAGCGCCGCGGCGAGTCGCGCCTGGACTGGGACCGCGCGCGTCCGGCGCTGCAGGATGCGTGGGAGCGCGCCGACCGCACCTACGGCGCGTATGCGCGCAGCGACGAGCATTTCTCCAAGCGCTTCGACACCGCCCCGTACCGGCAGGGTGACGACGCCTTCGACGACTACCGGCCGGCCTATCGCTACGGCACGTACGCGCGCGCGCAGTATGCCGACCGTGACTGGGACGACAATCTCGCCGCCGACCTGGAGCGCGGCTGGGATCGCGCGCGCGGCAGCTCGCGCCTGACGTGGGAGCGCGCCAAGCACGCCGTGGCCGATGCGTTCACCCTCGACCGCCAGCGGCCGCACTGACGCAGACGCCGCGCGCCCCGCTCCGCGGAGCGGGGCGCCGCGGACCTGCATGGCTTTTCTCTTAAGACAAGGAACACGACATGACGTCATTGCCCTCCGATGCCCTGGTGGTGATTGCCGACGGACAGGGTGCGCGGCTCTTCCGCAACCGTGGCGAAGACGGCGCGGTCGCGCTGCATCAGGTCGACCTGCTGGAACTGATGAACATGAACGACGACGGCCCGGCCGGCAGCATGCCCGGCGAATCCTCGAGCCGGCAGATCGATGAGGCCACCTTCGCCAAGCAACTGGCGCAGGGACTGAACGACAGCGCGCTGAAGCAACGCTATGCGCACCTGGTCCTGGTCGCCGATCCGGTCACGCTGGGGCGCGTACGTCCGCTCCTGCACAAGGAAACCACGCAGCGCCTGATCGCCGAGATCGGCAAGGATCTGACCAACAGCCGGCTGGACGCGATCGAACAGGCGCTCGCCGCGGCATGAGCGACCATGCGGACTCTCTGCCCGTGGAGCCCACGCGTGCGGCGGTGGACGCGTTGCCTGGTACGCTGCTGCTGGAATTCGGCGCGTCCTGGTGCGGACATTGCCAGGCGGCGCAGCCGGTCATCCAGGACTGGCTGACGGACACCGGCGGCATCACCCACCTCAAGATCGAGGACGGCAAGGGACGGCCGCTGGGCCGCAGTTTCGCGGTGAAACTGTGGCCCACGCTGGTGCTGCTCGACGGCGTTCGGGAACTCGCGCGCGTGGTGCGGCCCACGCGGGCATCCGACCTCGCGCCGTTGCGCCTCGCGCTGCAGGCGACGCAAGGCCGCGCGACGCGCTGATCTCTGATGTTGTCATCCGTGCGGACGGTCAGCGCGGAACGGTGTCGCGCGCGTCCGGATAGTCCTTGTCCGGATCGCGCGGCGCCTTGTCTTCGTGCGGAATGTCGGGCTGGTCGTGGTCCTTCCACGTCGCTTTGTCGTTGCGATGCCGGTCGGGCGTGTTGGCCTGCTCGCCATCGCTATGCGGGTTGGACGGGTTGTCGGGTTGCATGATGACCACCGTGGCAGGGGAGGCGATGGCACGCCACCGGGCGTGAGGGAAGGGCGATGCGGGCACGCGTCCTGTACGACATTGCGGATCGGCGTGCGTCGCACGACCCTCGCCTCATCATGGACTCAGCGGTAGACGCGTTCGCAGCGGCGCTCGACGATGCGGTCGCCCTTGGTTTCCTGACTGTTGCCCTGCACCTTGCGGCCGATAGCGCCACCGGCCACGGCGCCGCCGACGGTGGCGACCTTCCTGCCGTTGCCGCTGCCCACCTGGTTGCCGAGCAGGCCGCCGACGACGGCACCGATGGCGGTGCCGGCCACACGGTTGGGATCGCGGCTGTTCTTCTGCACTTCCACGTTGCGGCACTCGATCCTGCTGCCGTCGCTGAAACGGCGGCCTTCATCCTGCGGACCGTAGGTCTGCGCCGCGGCGGCCGACATCACCGACATCAGGCTGAGCGAAAGCAGGTAGCGGGAGGTATTCATGTCGTATCTCCATCGTGGGAATCGCAGGCAAACGCTGCGCGCGCCATCGCGAAAGCCGGGTGAAAAGCGGCGTCGCCATTCATGCGCCAGTGTTACGTTCGTGACGCGCACACCACAAAGCTGACGACAGCCTGACGACCACGGCAGGCGTTGACGGGCGCGTGACGCCGGCACGCCTAGCGTGGCCGGCAGACCCGACGAGGAACCGCCATGCATACGCCCGAAGAACTCGAAAAGAAGCTGTGGAAAGCGATCAAGTCCGACCGCACGATGATGATCGGCCTGGACGGCGCCGAAGACGGCCACACGCGGCCGATGACCGCCCTGCTGGAACACGACGGCC
Organism: Pseudoxanthomonas sp.; assembly: GCF_035999195.1. Classification (NCBI taxonomy): domain Bacteria; kingdom Pseudomonadati; phylum Pseudomonadota; class Gammaproteobacteria; order Lysobacterales; family Lysobacteraceae; genus Pseudoxanthomonas; species Pseudoxanthomonas sp. The sequence goes on along the minus strand of NZ_DASYGY010000007.1, from coordinate 272,335 downwards.
GCGGCCCGCTGTGGATCTTCACCGCCACCGACAACCTGCTGGCCCAGCGCACGCAGTCGCCGCAGCGCGCCGTCGCCACGTTCGCCTCGATGGGGCATGACCTCTTCGCAAGCCTGCAGGGCTCGCTGGTGCGCGACGACGACCGCGAGGTGATCGACCGCCTCTGGAATCCCTTCGTCGCCGCCTGGTACGAAGGCGGCAAGGACGATCCGAAGCTCGCGCTGCTGCGCTTCGACGCCGAACACGCGGAAATCTGGCTCAACGAACACAGCCTGCTCGCCGGCGTAAAGATGCTGCTCGGCGTGGACCCGAAAGAGGACTACCAGGACAAGGTGGCGGAAGTGAATCTGCGCGGTTGAGGCTGCTTTTCCTTCTCCCCGTGCCAACGGGGAGAAGGAACGTCCGGCCCCAGTGGAGTTCTCCCGCTTTTCCTTCTCCCCGTGCCAACGGGGAGAAGGTGCCGAAGGCGGATGAGGGGCGCTCTTGATTTGCGGTGCGACAGGTGGGGAAGCGTGTAATGCTGCTGATTCCCAGGTCGAGCGGATCGCCGTCGCCTTTGAACCCAGCTCCGCGCTCGCCCCTCATCCGGCCTCCGGCCACCTTCTCCCCGCCTCGCGGGGAGAAGGAACATCCGACCCCAGTGAAGTGCCCCCGCTTCTCCTTCTCCCCGCCGAGCGGGGAGAAGGAGCATCCGACCCCCAGTGAAGTGCCCCCGCTTCTCCTTCTCCCCGTGCCAACGGGGAGAAGGTGCCCGAAGGGCGGATGAGGGGCGCTTTAGATTTGCTGCGTGATCCGCGAGGAAACTTGCAAGGCTGCTGATTCGCAGGTCGAGCGGATCGCCGTCGCCTTTGCACCCAGCTCCGCGCTCGCCCCTCATCCGGCCTGCGGCCACCTTCTCCCCGCCGAGCGGGGAGAAGGAGCATCCGACCCCCAGCGAAGTGCCTCCGCTTCTCCTTCTCCCCGTGCCAACGGGGAGAAGGAACTGCGGAGCGGGCAGCAGTTACTCGTTTGCCTTCTCTCCTGAAGGCAAACATGGAATGCACGCCATGCGATTCCACCACCAAGCGGGTACCGCGCCAGCGATCCTTCGACGGGGACGCACCTGCAGCCAAGCTGGGCGAAGCTAGGGCTTCGCACAACGGTACCCATGTGGTCGCCGTGGCTGTTTCACCTGGATCCGGCAGGCCGCTGTCGCGGCATCGACCACGCAGGCAGTGTTGCGTGGCGATCGCGAAGATCGCGTCAACATCATGTGTCGGCAACCACCGGACTGCTTAGCGGATCACACCATCGCATGAACCCGCGCTGTCCTGCGCGTCAACGCGCGGGCGATGGCGCCGCGGCGCTGCCCGCCTCGATGAATACCGGGTTGGAATAGAACCACAGGTCCTGCCAGGGATCTTCGCCGGGCACATCGGCCGGCGGGGTCGTGTCCAGCGTGGAGCTGCCGCGTGCGCGCACGAAGGCGCCGCGTGCGGGTACCGGCACGTTCCAGGTGACGACCAGCATGTCGCCGTCGCGGCGCCAGGCGTCCGCGCGCCAGTGGCGCGTCTGCATGACGGGCGTACCGGCATCGCCGGGAGAGCCGACGATCAGTTCCATCTGCGCCAGCGCCGGTCGCTCGCCGTTCGCGTTCGGCCGGGAGGGCTGGCGCACGCGCAGTTCGATGCGCATCGTGCTGCCGACGGGCAACGCCAGCGTCTCGCCCAGAGTCGCCACGTGCGCGGCATCGTCGCCGCGCACCGTCAGTTCCAGCGCATCGATCAGGTCGCCGGTGACCGCGAACATGCGCCCGTGGCGCAGGCCGTCGAGGATGTCGCCGGCATCGCGCCGCGCCCGGACGTAGGTCTTGCTGTATTCGCCGGGATCGTAGTCGCGGCCGCCGTCGCGCAGGTTGTGGTGGGAGTCGGAGGTGGCGGTGATCCAGAAGCGCCGGCCTTCGGCCAGCAGCGTGTCCCAGACGCCGCCGACCTGGGTGGTCATCTGGTCGAAGCCGCCGAAGGTCGGCGCGGCCCGGTTGCGGTACAGGCCACGCTCGCTGCGGATGGCCTGGTGGCCGGGCGCGCCTTCCATGCCGACCAGCACGCGCGGGGCGGCGTCGTGCCAGGCGCGCAGTTCGTCCGGCTCCACGTCGCCCCACTGGCCCACGCCGGTGGCGGTGCGCGAGGGATGGTTGACGACCATCAGCGGTGGCGCGGGCAGGCCGCGCATGTGCGCCAGCGCGGCGAGCATGATCTGCGCATCGTCGCGCTGCACGCCCTCCACCGGCTCGTTGCGGCTGAAGCGGCGTTCGATGTCGACCAGTTCGTCGCGCTCGTGGGCGCCGGGCGCGATGATCAGCGAGGCGTGCTCGGCCGCCGGCACGTCGAATTCCATGCCATTGAACTGGATCAGCGCCGGCACGTCGCGGCGCGCCTGTTCCAGCGCGGGCCAGGCGTGGTCGCGCGTCACCGTCGAGTGGCCGGGGCCGCCATGGTCGGTGTGCACCATCCAGGTGAGGCCGTACGCCAGCGCCTGGCGTGCGTTGCGGCTGCGCGTGTACGGCGAATCGCCGCCGCGGATCGGCGTGGGCGGTGACGTGGTGCGGTCCCAGTCCACGCTCCATTCGCTGTGCACGTGGTGGTCGCCGGGCTGCCAGGCGCGGCCATCATCGGCGGCCACGGCATTCGCGGACAGGGACAGGGCCAGCAGAGCCGGCAGCAGGAAGCAGCGCATGGAGACCTCGCAGGACGCGACGCCGCCGCAGGCACGGCGGGCCGCAGGAAGAAGAGGCGCGCCGCGAGCGGTGCCGCGGCGCGCCGGGGCTCAGAAATCGGCGCGCAGGCCCAGGCTGATGCGGCGGCCCGATTTCTCGTACATGGTCGGGAACGACGGATCCATGGTGTAGCCGGTGGTCGCTTCGTCGGTCAGGTTGATGCCCTTGAGGCTCAGCTTGAGGTGGTCGCTGATCCGGTAGCCGATCGAGACGTCGAGCTGGCCGTAGGCGTCGCGCCAGATCGGATACATGTTGTAGCCGATCGACTCCACGTACTCGTCCTTGTGGTTGTAGGACACGCGGGCGTCGAAGCGTGCGTTCTCGTAGTAGGCGGTGAAGTTCCAGGTCTTCTCGGACAGGCCGGGCATCGGCGTGCGGATGCCCAGGTCGGATTCGCCGGCCAGCGAACTGTCCAGCATCGTGTAGTTGGCGTTGATGCCGAAGCCGTCGAGTGCCGAGTGGAACGTGGCCAGCGGCAGGTTGGCGATCAGCTCGATGCCGTCGACATCGTACGAGCCGTCGGCGTTCACCGGCTGGTAGACGTCGAAGTCGTAGTAGCCGTTGAGCGTGCCGTTGGCGTTGTAGACGGCCACGTCCTCGACCACGCCGGTCAGCGCGTTGACCACCACGCCGTCGATCTTCTTGCGGAAGTACGACGCCGCCAGCAGGCCGCCGTTGTCCAGGTACTTCTCCAGGCCGATTTCCCACTGCTTGGCGTAGGTGGGCTTGAGGTCCGGGTTGCCGTCGGTGAAGCGGAACGAGCTCCAGCTGGCGGTGCGCTTGTAGGCCACGTCGGTCAGGGCGGGGCGGATCAGCGTCTCGGAGCCGGCGGCGCGCAGCAGCAGGCCGTCGGCCAGCTCGGCGGTCAGGTTGAAGCTGGGCAGCACGTCGGTATAGCCGCCGTCGCTGGAGATGGGCGTGTCGGTGTAGCCGGTGCTGCCGTCCGGGTTCTGTACCGGGTGGTAGCCGAACGAGGTGACCGACGTATCCACGTAGCGTGCGCCTGCGTTCACCGTCACCGGCACGCGGCCGAGGATGAAGTCGAAGTTCGTCATCGCGTACAGCGCGGCGACCTCTTCGTCCACGCGGTAGTACTGCGCGTCGTCGAACGGCGTGGAGAAGCCCGGATAGCGGAAATGGCCGCGGGCGAAGTCGTTCGACACCTGCCGCCAGTCGAGGTCCTTCACGCTGTAGGCGCCGCCCGGGACGATGTCGCCGATGGCCTGCAGCGGACTGTCGGCCAGCGTGCGCGTATTGACCCAGGAGGTATCACCCGGGCCGGGGCCGGTGATCTTCAGCTCGCCGTACTGGCGTTCCTTGCGGCGGTCGGTGTAGCGGCCGCCGAACTGCACGCTGCGCAGTGCGGAGAGGAACGGCAGGTCCAGCTTGCGCGTCACGTCCAGCTTGGCGGCGTACTTGTCGTCGTCGATCTTCTCCAGCGTGGTCTCGTAGGCCTCGAACAGGTAGCGCTCCGGCGAGCCGTACATGTCGAAGCCGGCCGAGCTGGCGCTGGGGATGGTCTCGCCGCTGCGGCCGGTCCAGCGCGTGCGCGACGGCGCGTAGGCGACATGCTTCAGGTTGGAATAGTCCAGCGTCTTCTCCGCGCCGGAGTAACCGGCCATCGCTTCGACGTCCCAGCGATCGTTGTTCCAGTCCATGGCCAGGCTGTACTGGCCGTAGTCGGTCTTGTTGATGCGCTCCTTGCTGAGGAACTCGTGCTGGGTGGCCGTGTAGGACACGTCGCGCAGCACCAGCATGCCGTACTCGGACAGCGTGGTGTCGTCGTATTCGTGGATCGTCTCCAGCGTGCTGCGGCTGGAGGCGGAATAGGCGGCCGCGTCGTACTCGTCCTCGGTGGTGTCGTAGCCGCCGATCATGGCGTCGAAGGTCAGGCTGAAGGTGCGGCTGGGCCTGTACTGCAGCGAGGCGGTCGCGCCCCACTTGTCCTGGTCGTTGAGGTAGACGCGGTCGCCCACCTTGTCCTGGAACACGATCAGGTTGCTCTCGGCGGTATCGGCGCGGTTTTCGATGGTCCATCCGGTATCGCGTTCGATCACTGCCTCGGCCTGCGCGCCGCGCGTGCCGGACGCGCCCAGGAAGCGCGACATCGGACGGAAGTTGATGCCGGACGTGGCGTCGGTGCGGTTGGTGCGCTGCGCATGCGCGAACGAGACCAGGGCGCCCCAGTCGCCCCAGGTGTCGCTGGCGAGGAAGGCGAACTTCGGATCGGTCTCTTCGGAGATCGAGTTGTGCGCGCCTTCGGCGGAGAACACCAGCTTGCGGTCGCTGTAGTCGAACGGGCGCGCGGTGGAGATCTTCACCGAACCGGCGATGCCGCCTTCCTCGTCCGCCGCGGTCGGCGACTTCTGCACGGTGACCTGCTGGATGATCTCGGAGGCGAACAGGTCGAATTCGACATCGCGTCCGCCGCTGCCGGAGGCGGTGGCCAGGTCGTTGATCGACACATGGGTGTACTCGGACGGAAGCCCGCGCACGTTGACCTTGCTGCCCATGCCCTTGTTGCGCTCGATGGTCACGCCGGGCATGCGCTGCAGCGCCTCGGCGAGGTTCTGCTCGGGAAAGTCGGCCACGTCGGTGGCGACGATGGAATCGGAGAAGCCGACGTTGTAGCGCTTGATGTCCACGGCCTGCTCCAGGCTGCGGCTGTAGCTGCCGACCACTTCGATGCTTTCCAGCTGCTGCGCATCGACGGCCGAGGCCGACGGCGCACCGACCGACGGGGCAGGCGCCGCTGCGGGCGTGGCCGGTGCGGCGGCCGGAGCGGTGGCGCCGGCGGCTTCGATGGTCACCGTGCCGGCGTTGAGATAGCGGTAGCGCAGGCCGGTGCCGTCGAGCAGTCGGGCGAGTGCCTGGTCGGACGACAGCCCGGCGGGCACGGCGCGCGTGCGCGGATTGCCGGCCTGCGCGTTGTAGACGAACTGCAGCCCGGTCTGCCGGGACAGCGCGTTGAGCGCACTGTCGAGCGACTGCGGCGGGATGGCGTCGGTGGCGACGGTCGCCTGCTGGGCGATCGCGGTGACGCCCGTGGCCTGCAGGGCGAGGGCGATGGAAAGGACAAGGAGTCGGCGCATCGTGGAGTCCGGTAGGGTGGGGTGGTGGGGTCGCGCTCATCGCGCGCGCACCCTTCCTACGATTCCGCACGAAGAAGATCGGGCACCGCTTTCTTCGTGAATTTTTTCTTACAGCGCCGGCTCAGTAGGTGCCGGATACCGGCGCGTGGCGCGCGCGCACGCGGATCTCGCCGTTGCTGGTCGTGGTCGTCAGCGTGGGGTGTTCGTCGAGGAACGCGCGCAGCGAGGCGAGGTCGTTCGCCTTCAGGTTGCCGGTCAGGCGCAGCGCGCCGGCGACGCTGTCGTCCACGTGCAGGCGCGTGCGGTTCATGCGGTTGAAGCGGTCGGCGACGTCGCGCAGCGGTTCGTCGCGGAACACGATGCGGCCCTGCCACCAGGCGGTGAGCACGTCGGCGTCTTCGCGGGTGATCGACACGCGGCGGTCGGCATGCGCGATGCGCGCTGCCTGTCCGGCGTGGAGATCGGCCAGGAGGCGACCCGCACCGCCTTCGTCGATCACCTGGATGCGCCCTTCGGTGACGCCGAAGCGCGCCTGGTCGCGCTGCAGCGAGACATCGAAGGTGGTGCCGATGTCGCGCACTTCGAGTCCGGCCGCCTGCACGCTGAAGGGACGCCGGCCGGGGGCGACGACGAAGCTGGCCTGGCTACGCGTCAGTGCCACCTGCCGGCGGAACAGGCCGTACGCGACCGAGGCCTCGCTTTCCGCATTCAGATGCAGCACGGTGCCGTCGTCCAGCGCGAATACGCGCGGGCTGCCGTGCGGCGCGGCGTAGAGGCGCGGCGATGGCGTGGCGACGTGCAGCCCGGTGGCCACGCTGAGCAGCAGCGCAGCCGCCACCGCCACGCGCGGAAGCCAGCGCCGCCGCGGCGCGCGCCGTGTCTGTGCCGCCGCGATGCGTCCGCGTCCCAGCGGCACGACGTTGTCGCCGCTGCGGCGACCGGCGATGAACGCGTCGACCTCCGCATCCGCCGGCAGGGCGCGCACGGCCTCGCCCAGTTCCGCCGCCACGCGGGCCATGGCGAGGTATTCGCGCAGATGCACGGGCGAGGCGACCAGCCAGTCCATGAAGCGCTGCTGGTCGGCTTCACTCAGCGCGCCTTCGCGCTGCAGCAGGTGCCACTGCGCGGCTGCCTCGGTGGGCGTCGTGGTGCCGGAGACAGGGGCGGTCACTTCGCGTCTCCCATCGCCCGCCGGCACACGGCCAGCCCGCGCACGACGTGCTTCTTCACCATGTGCGGCGACACGCCCATGCGGTCGGCGATCTGCCGGTAGGTCAGGCCGTCGCGGTACTGCATGACCAGCACCGCGCGGGTGCGCGTGGGCAGGCCGGCGAGCAGCGCCTGCATGTGTTCGCGGCGCTGCACGCGCTCGGTCGCGTCCTCGACGCCGTCGGGACTGGTCATCAGTGCGGCCACCTGCTCGACGTCTTCGAGGGGCACCGGCGAGCGCTGGCGGCGCGCGGCCTGTTCGCGCGCCAGGTTGGTGGCGACGGTGTAGAGATACGCCTCGGGATTGGCGATGCGCTCGCCCTCGCCCTGGTGCGCGCGCAGCAGGCGCAGGTAGGTTTCCTGCACCAGGTCTTCGGCCTCGTCGTTGGCGCCACGCCGCGCGAAGAAACCGCGCAGCGCGGGCGCCTGGTCGGTGAAGACGCGCGTGAGCGCGCGGATCGCGTGTTCGGCCAACGTCCGGTCCTGCCCCCGGTAAAGGGCGGCACGGTACGTGGCGGCGATGACGGTGCGGTGACAGAGCGGCGCCCGCACCTCTGCGCAGGCGGTCGATGGGGGAATGCGGAGGTCGGCGTGCGCGCGGCATCCTTCGCGTCGTCATCCCTGTACGCCTGTGGCGGGCAGCGTCAGCCGACGCGGGCCGGCCGCTTCACCACGCGCACCAGGCCGCTGCGCCCGCCGCCGCAATAGAAGAGGTCGCCGCCGTCGGATTCCAGGCCGCTGACATGGACGCCCGTCGGCAGCTCCACGCGCTGCAGCACGCGGCCGTCGCGCGGATCGACGCGGCGCAGGTCGCTGTCGTCGCCTTCCCACGTGCCGTGCCACAGTTCGCCGTCGACCCAGCTGACGCCGGTGACGAACCGGTCGGACGCGAGGGTGCGCAGCACCGCGCCGGTCGCCGGATCGATCTGCACGATGCGGCGCTCGCGGTACTGGCCCACCCACAGGCTGCCGTCCGCCCAGGCCATGCCCGAATCGCAGCCATGGCCCGGGGCGGGGATGGAGGCGACCACGTCGCCGGTGGCGGGATCGATCTTGTCGATGCGCGCTTCGGCGAGCTGGTACAGATGGGTGCCGTCGAAGGCGGTACCGGCGTCGGCGGCACGCGCAAGACTGCGTGCGATCTCGCCGCTGTCCGGGTCGATGGCGATCAGGCGCTCGCCGGTGGCGGCCCAGACGTGCCGGCCGTCGTAGGTGATGCCGGCCACGCCTTCGCTGCTGTCGAAGGGGCCGTATTCGCGGGCGATCTCGGCGCGGCGGGTGATGGCGGAATGCGGGGTGTCGTTCATGGCGGGCTCCGGTGCGGTGGGGACGGGCCCAATCTACGCAGCCGACGGCGAGGCCGGGAGTAACAAGATCGTCGTGAATCCGGCCAGCGGCGGCGCCACCCAGCGTTGCGTGCGGGCGCGGCCGACGGCGCGCACCTGGCCGGCGGCTTCCATCGCGGCGAGCGCGCGCTGCACCGAGCGCTGGCTGTCGCCGGTGGCCAGTGCCAGCGCCGAGGTGGACCAGGCGGTGCCATCGGCCAGCAATCCGTGCAGCGCGCCCTGTTCGCCTTCCACCGGCGGCGCCAGCACGGCCACGTCGCGCTCGCCATGCGGCGACAGTCGGAAGCCGCGCTCCGTGGCGGTGAGGGTCGCGAACGGCACCAGCAGTCGACGCAGGCGGCCGATCTCCACGCGCAGTCGTGCGCGATGCGTCTCGTCCGGTTGGCGCGTGCGGAACACGCGTGCGATCAGCGCATGGCGGTCGACGTCGCCGGGCCAGCCGATGGCGAGTGCGCGCAGCAGCGCGAACAGCACCGGGCGCCGCGCGAACGACAGCACGCCGCTGCCGTCGCGCAGTGCGTGGCGCATCGCATCGACGACCAGCGCGCCGGACGTGAGCAGGGCCTCCACCTCGTCCAGTGTCACCGGCCGTTCGTCGCCGGCCTTCAACAGGCGCGCGGCGGGACGTTGCAGGCTGGCGTCGAGCTGTGCGATCTCGGCGGAGAGGGCGGGAATGCCCGCCTGCGCGGCCGCGGTCCGTGCGCGCTGCAACGCGAGGCGCGCCTCACGCGTGCGCAGCGAGCGCAGGGCGATCTCGGCCTGGGCGAGCGCGGCCAGGGCGTGGTGCGCGGCGGGCGCGCCGTCCAGGTCGAGCATCTGCAGAGCTGCATGCGCCGCGTCCAGTCGACCGAGCAGCAGGTCGCGCCGCACGCCAATCAGGTGCGCATGGCGTGCATTGGCGCGGTCGCCGCGGTCGGCCAGTGCCTGCGCGGCGGCGTACAAGCGCTGCGACTCGGCGCCGAACTCGCGCAGCGCCAGCGCCACTTCCGCCTCGGCGACGACACAGCGCGCCCGGGCCAGGGGCTCGCGGGTACCGAACCCGCGCGCGGCGCACCGCAGCAGATCGCGCGCACGCGGATAGTCGCCCAGCTGCGCCATGGCGATGCCGCGCAGCGCGAGCGCCGGCGGGTCGTTCCGCCAGCCGACATGCTTGAGTGCGCCCAGGATGTCGCCGGTCGAGAGGGCGCGCCCGGCGGCGGCGATCAGGGAATCCATCCGGGCAGCCTACCGCGCGGAGGAGCCTTCGTCGCGCCGTCGTTATCCGGCGGCCAGTTCCTTGCGCATGCGGGCGTAGTCGCGGCGGTACTGACGCGCCAGCTGCACCTTCTTCGTGGCGCTGAGGATCTTGCCCGAGACCTGGAAGAACTTCTTTTCCTCCTCGCGCAGGTGGTGGTGCACCTTCTCGGACAGTTCGCGCGCCTTCTTCAGCCAGGCCGCATAACGGGGGTCGAGCGACTGCAGGTCCTCGACCAGTTCGTCCATCTGGTGGTGTTCGTGCAGCGCATGCCGCGATGCATCCAGTCCGCGGTCGTCCATCAGGATGGGCGCATAGAGGAAGCGCTCCTCCGCCGCCGCATGCGCGGCCAGTTCGATCCTCAGTGCCGTGAACAGGTCCAGCCGCTCGCGGGTGCCGGCCTTCGAGCGCAGCAGGCGGCGGCACAGCGAGCGCTGGAGTTCATGGCTCTCGTGCAGGGCGTCGTAGATGGACTCGGGCATGCAGCGGTTTCCTGGCGACGGGCTGGACGGAAAGGGTCAGGGCAGGGTGCGGACCTTCGGTTCGCGCGCGAACTGGCGCGTACGCGCGGCCTTGACGAAGGCCGCCGTATCGGACGCCTTCACCACGCCCGCGTCCTTGCCGATGCCGGCGGCCTGGATGACGGCGGCGGCGCCGTCGTCGTGCGCGATCGCCTTCAGGTGGCCGAAGGCATCGCGCACCCAGTCCACGGCGGCGGCTTCCGCGGCGAGCGCCTTGCCGGCGGCCGGCGACAGCACCAGCGCGACGGCATCGAACACCGTGGACGGCGTGCCGGCCAGTTGTCCGTCCGCCGGCAGGCGCTTGCCGTTGCCGAGCGTCGCGCCGCCGATCTTGGGCGCGACGATCTTGACCTGCGCGCCATCGGCTTCGACCGCCTTGCGCACTGCGGCGATCGCGGCGGCGTCCGAACCGTCATCGACCAGGATGCCCACGCAGCGGCCCTGCAGCGTCGGCTTCATCTTGCCGATGATCTGCAGCGCGGGCGAGGGCGGCATGTCCTTCGGCTTGACGGGGGTGGGCGGTGCGGGCGGCAGCGCCTCCAGCCCCAGACCATCGGCGACGCGCCTGGCCAGGTCCGCATCGATATGCCGCAGGTGGCCGACGATGGCCTCGCGCACGTGCGGGGTTTCCACCTTCGACAGCTCGAACACCAGCGCCGCGGCCATGTGCGCCTGCTCCGGCGCGGTCTGGCTGCGGAAGAACAGCCGTGCCTGGCTGTAGTGGTCGGCGAAGCTCTCCGGGCGCACGCGTCCCTTGCGGCCGTCGGCGCGGCTGGCGTGGCTGCGGAAGCCGGTCGGCGTTTCCCGCGGCGTATCCGGCTGCAGGCTGCTGGGTTCGTAGTTCACGCGGCCCTTCGGCACCTGCATCTGCATGTGGCCGTCGCGCTGCAGGTTGGCGAACGGGCACTTCGGTGCGTTGACCGGGATCTGGTGGAAGTTGGGTCCGCCCAGCCGCGACAGCTGCGTATCCAGGTAGGAGAACAGCCGGCCCTGCAGCAGCGGGTCGTTGCTGAAGTCGATGCCGGGCACGATGTTGGCCGGGCAGTAGGCGACCTGTTCGGTCTCGGCGAAGAAGTTGTCCGGCCAGCGGTCCAGCACCATGCGGCCGATCACGGTCAGCGGCACCAGTTCCTCGGGGATCAGCTTGGTCGGATCGAGATGATCGAACGGGAAGGCGTCGGCCTGCTCCTCGGTGAACAGCTGCACGGCCAGTTCCCACTCGGGGAAGTCGCCTTTCTGGATGGCCTCGAACAGGTCGCGGCGATGGAAGTCGTTGTCGGCCGCCTGCAGCTTCAGCGCCTCGTCCCAGACGGTCGACTGGAGGCCGAGCTTCGGTCGCCAGTGGAACTTGACGAAGGTGCTGTTGCCCTTGGCATCCAGCAGGCGGAAGGTGTGCACGCCGAAGCCTTCCATCATGCGCAGCGAGCGCGGCAGGGTGCGGTCGCTCATCGCCCACATGATCATGTGCATGGATTCGGGCGTGAGCGAGATGAAATCCCAGAACGTGTCGTGCGCGCTGGCCGCCTGCGGGAACGCCCGGTCCGGCTCCATCTTCACCGAGTGCACCAGGTCGGGGAACTTGATGGCGTCCTGGATGAAGAACACCGGGATGTTGTTGCCCACCAGGTCCCAGTTGCCTTCCTGCGTGTAGAACTTCACCGCGAAGCCGCGCACGTCGCGCGGTGTGTCCACCGAGCCGGCGCCGCCGGCCACCGTGGAGAAGCGACAGAACACGGGCGTGCGCACGCCGGTCTCGGCGAGGATGCGCGCGGTGGTGTATTTCTTCAGCGATTTCGTCAGCTCGAAATAGCCGTGCGCACCGGTGCCGCGGGCATGCACGATGCGCTCGGGGATGCGCTCGTGGTCGAAGTGGGTGATCTTCTCGCGCAGGATGAAGTCTTCCAGCAGCGTCGGACCGCGGTCGTGCGCGCGCAGCGAGTTCTGGTTGTCGCTGACCGGAATGCCCTGGTTGGTGGTCAGCGGCGGGTGCTTGCCGCCTGCGCTGAAGTGCAGTTCGCCACCGGCGCCACGCGTGGCATGGTCGGCGGTGGGGCGCGGGGAGGATTTCGCGGGGGATTTGCGCGCAGCCATCGGGGGTCTCCTGGACGGATGGACGGGCCATCGCGGTGCGCGAAGGCCGGTATCGTCCGATCATCGGCGCACGGGTGTGCAGGGCGCGTCACGGCGCGCTGCCGGTGCGTGTGCATTGACGCCATCCCGACGGAAGGTCGGGGACACTCGCTGTCCGCATGCCGTGGCTCACTGGCGTTTCGTCAACCGGAGGATTGCCTGATGGAAACCAACGAACTGCACCGTGGCCGCCTGATCGACCACATCCAGCTGGTCGTGCGCGACCTGCCCGCCAGCAAGGCGTTCTACAGCGCCATATTCGAGGTGCTCGGCGTGCCGATGGGCGGCGAGGGCGACGATTATTTCTGGGCGGACGAACTGTTCGTCTCGACCGCCGACAGCGAGGCGGCGGAGGGCGTACTGACCGGTCGCCATCACCTCGCCTTCCAGGCGCAGGACCGCGCGATGGTGGACCGCTTCCACGCCGTCGCGCTGGCGCAGGGCGGCAAGGACAACGGTGCGCCGGGGCTGCGCGATTACCATCCGGGCTACTACGGCGCGTTCGTGCTGGACCCGGATGGCAACAACATCGAAGCGGTCTACCACGGCGAAGCGAAGCGCAGTGCGGCGTCGGTGAAGGTGGAGTTCTGACGTTGCTACATCCCTTCTCCCCGCGAGGCGGGGAGAAGGTGCCGAAGGCGGATGAGGGGCGAGCGCTGACGGTAAAGGCAACGCTGCTACGCCGATGGCCTGGGTTCTGTCCGCTCTACAGACCTTGCCCGTCGTAGACATCGCGACCCTATCCGGACGTAATCGAAGGCAACGTGCGCATGGCGCACGCTACGCGGTCTGGTGACCGTCGGTGTCGGCCTGCGGGCGGCGGCGCACGAGCGCACGGAAGAACGGGCCGGTGAGCAGCGTCGACAGCACGGCCAGCGTGACCAGCGCGGCGAAGGCGTGTTCGGACAACAGGCCGTGGTCGCGCAGGATGGTGGCGGCGACGATTTCCATCAGCCCCTTGCATTGCAGCAGCGCACCCACCGCCAGCGCATCGCGCCGCGACAGCGTGGAGGCAGGCGGACACAGCAGCACCGCAACCAGCTTGGCGCCGACCGCCAGCACCAGCAGCACCAGCGACGCCTGCAGCGAGGCCCAGCCCAGCACGCTGCCGTCGATCTTCAGCCCGCTGTGGCCGAAGAACAGCGGAGCCAGGCCGATCAGCGCGACCTGGCCGAGCCGTTCGACCGGCAGGCGTCTGGTCCACGCCGGCGGCACCATCGCCCCGCCGAAATACGCGCCGAGCAGCGCATGCAGGCCGAGCTGCGTGCTGGCCCACGCGCCGGCGAGGAGGAACAGCGGGAGCGACAGCCACACCAGCCACGCAGGTGGCGCGCGCATGCGCGTGGCCAGCGTGCCGGCGGCCGCCAGCAGGACCGCCACCCCTGCCGCGAGCAGGTGCAGAGGGGAGGCGCCGGCCAGCAGCGATCCTCCTTCGGCCACCAGCAGCAACAGCGCCAGCCCGGCCCACAGCACGGCGTCGTCGATCACGGCGATGCGTAGGGCGAGCTGCGTCAGCGGTCGGTGCAGCGGGCCGAGTTCGCGCACGATGCCGATCAGCACAGGCAGCGCGCTCACCGCGATACACAGGCCGATCGCGAATGCGCCCATCCAGGCACCGCCGCGCGGTGCGGCCCAGCCGGGCAGGTCGGCGAGCCAGGCGTGCGCCGCGAAGGTGCCCACCGCGAACGGCAGCAGCAGCGCCATGCCGGCGCTGGCCACGAAACGAAGCGCCTGCCGGTGCGGCAGCGGTGCGGCGTCGGGTGCGCCGGGAAGATGCGCGGACTGGCGTGTTTCCAGCCCCGCGGTGAAGGCGAGCAGCAGCACACCGACGAAGCCGATCTGGTCGCCGGGCTTCGATGGCACGCCCCAGCTGGCGGGCAGCACCCCGGTGGCCGCCAGCAGCAGGCCGATGACGATGGGGATGACGGCGATCGGGATCGAGCGGCCGAGGGCCCGCCAGACGGCCCAGGCGAGACCGATGAAGATCAGGGCGTCGAGGGCGAGGGCGGTCAGCGCGGGCATGGCTGCGATGGTAAACGCTTCGGGGAAACCGCTGACCGATGCCTGCGTGGAGGCAAGCCTCCATCCTGTGGGAGCGACGTCAGTCGCGATGCCTTTCATCGGGACGCCAGAGTCTGTTCGCGACTGACGTCGCTCCCACAGGGAGAAACTCCCGGGCCGGAAAGCAGAAGGCCCCGCGATGCGGGGCCTTCCACGATCCGACCGAGGCGGCTCAGGCCTCCACTTCGTCCTTGTACGCATCCACCGGAATGCAGGCGCACATGACGTTCTTGTCGCCGTAGACGTTGTCCACGCGCGCGACCGGCGGCCAGTACTTCTGCTGTTTGAGCGTGGCCAGCGGGAACGCGGCCAGTTCGCGGGGGTAGGCGTGGGTCCACTCGCTGGCCATCACCATGGTGGCGGTGTGCGGCGCGTTCTTCAGCGGGTTGTCCTCGCGGTCCAGGCGGCCGTCCTCGACCGCGCGGATCTCCTCGCGGATCTCGATCATCGCGTCGATGAAGCGGTCCAGTTCGTGCTGCGATTCGCTTTCGGTCGGCTCGACCATCAGCGTGCCGGCGACCGGGAAGCTCAGCGTCGGTGCGTGGAAGCCGAAGTCGATCAGGCGCTTGGCCACGTCCTCGGCGCTGATGCCGGTGCGGTCCTTGATCGGGCGCAGGTCGAGGATGCATTCGTGCGCCACCAGCCCGTTGCGGCCGGTGTAGAGCGTCTCGTAGTGCGGTTCCAGCCGCTTGGCGATGTAGTTGGCGTTGAGCAGCGCCACCTGCGTGGCCTTGCGCAGGCCGGCGGCGCCCATCAGCGTAATGTACATCCAGCTGATCGGCAGGATGCTGGCGCTGCCGAAGCTGGCCGCGCTGACCATGCCGACGTCGCCTTCGCCGCCCAGCGTCTTCGGCAGGTACGGCGCCAGATGCGCCTTCACCGCGCACGGGCCCACGCCGGGACCGCCGCCGCCGTGCGGAATGCAGAAGGTCTTGTGCAGGTTGAGGTGCGACACGTCCGAGCCCCACTTGCCGGGCTTGGCCACGCCGACCAGGGCGTTCATGTTGGCGCCGTCGGTGTACACCTGACCGCCGTGCTGGTGGACGATGTCGCAGATGGCGACCACGTCTTCCTCGAACACGCCGTGCGTGGACGGGTAGGTGATCATGATCGCGGCCAGGCGCTCGCTGTACTTCTCGGCGGCGCGGCGGATGTCTTCGACATCGACGTTGCCGTTGGCATCGCACTTGGTGACCACCACGGTCATGCCGCACATCTGTGCGCTGGCCGGATTGGTGCCGTGCGCGGACTCCGGGATCAGGCAGATGTCGCGATGCGCTTCGCCGCGCGCGCGGTGGTAGGCGCGGATGGCGAGCAGGCCGGCGTACTCACCCTGTGCGCCGGAATTCGGCTGCAGACTGACCGCATCGTAGCCCGTGCATTCGACCAGCATCGCTTCCAGCTCGTCGATCAGCTGCGTGTAGCCGGCGGCCTGCTCGGCCGGCGCCAGCGGATGGATGTTGCCGAACTCCGGCCACGTCACCGGGATCATCTCGGCGGTGGCGTTGAGCTTCATGGTGCAGCTGCCCAGCGGGATCATGGTGCGGTCCAGCGCCAGGTCCTTGTCCGACAGCGCACGCATGTAGCGCAGCAGTTCGTGTTCGCTGTGGTGCGTGTTGAACACCGGATGGGTCAGGAAGTCGCTGGTGCGGCGCAGGTCGGCCGGGATCAACGACGGCGCGCTGGCATCCAGCGCGTCGACCGACGGCAGCGTGGCGCCTTCACCGGCGAACACGCCCCACAGCGCGTCGATGTCGGCGCGGGTGGTGGTCTCGTCCAGCGAGATGCACAGCGAACCGTTGCCGCGCATGCGCAGATTCAGGCGGGCGGCCTTGGCACGCGCCAGGATCGCGTCGCGGGCATCGCCCGGTTCGATGCACAGCGTGTCGAACGCGCTGGCGTGCACGGCGGGATAGCCCAGCGTGCGCAGGCCCTCGGCGAGGATGGCGGTGAGGCGGGCGACGCGGCCGGCGATGCGCGACAGGCCTTCCGGGCCGTGGTAGACGGCGTACATGCTGGCCATCACCGCCAGCAGCACCTGCGCGGTGCAGATGTTCGACGTGGCCTTCTCGCGGCGGATGTGCTGTTCGCGCGTCTGCAGCGTCAGGCGGTAGGCCGGCTTGCCTTCGGCATCGACCGACACGCCGATCAGGCGGCCCGGCATGCTGCGCTTGTAGGCGTCGCGGCAGGCCATGAAGGCCGCGTGCGGGCCGCCGAAACCGAACGGCACGCCGAAGCGCTGCGAGTTGCCGATGACGATGTCGGCGCCCATCTCGCCCGGCGGCTTCAGCAGGGTCAGCGCGAGCAGGTCGGTGGCGACGACGAACAGCGCGTTGTTCGCGTGGATGGCCTCGGCGTCCTTCGCCCAGTCGGCGATCCAGCCGCTGGAGGCGGGGTACTGCACCAGCACGCCGAAGTAGTCGCCGGCGGCGAGCTTCTCGTGGAAGGCCTCGGTGGAGCGCACCACCTCGACGGTGAGGCCCAGCGGCTCGGCGCGGGTGGCCAGCACTTCCATGGTCTGCGGGTGGGTGTCGCCGGCGACCAGGAAGGTGGTGGACTTCGACTTGGCCGAGCGCTTGGCCAGCGTCATCGCCTCGGCGGCGGCGGTGGCTTCGTCCAGCAGCGAGGCGCTGGCGATCTCCATGCCGGTCAGGTCGGTGACCATGGTCTGGAAGTTGATCAGTGCTTCCATGCGGCCCTGCGAGATCTCCGCCTGGTACGGCGTGTAGGCGGTGTACCAGGCCGGGTTCTCCAGGATGTTGCGCAGGATGACCTTCGGCGTATGGGTGCCGTAGTAGCCCTGGCCGATGAAGCTGCGGAACACCTGGTTGCGGTCGGCGACGGCGCGGATCTTGGCCAGTGCCTCTTCCTCGTTGATCGGGGCGGGCAGGGCCAGCGGCTGCGCGGACTTGATGCTGCCCGGCACGATGGCGTCGGTCATCGCGTCGAGCGAGTCGTGGCCGACCACGCGCAGCATGTGCGCGATCTCGGCGTCGTTGGGGCCGATGTGGCGTTCGAGGAACGCGCCGTGGTGCTCGAGCTCGCGCAGGGAGGGGGTGTTCGACATGGGAGGCATCCGGAAGGGCGATAGGGCCAGCGTGCGGAAGCCGCACGTGGGGTGCCCCTCTGTCCTTTTGCCTGAGAGTTTGGAAGCGCGCCGACGAGGAGGTCGCGTGCTTCGTGCCCCTTCGGCGCCGGCGCTGCCGCGAGGGCGGCCGGTCTCTCCAGAGTGTCGTTGCCGTGGTGGTATCGGGCCTGAGCGATTACGGGCGTTTGCGCCTTCGGCAGCGCGTCGCGGGCGACGCGCTTCTCCCACCGGGTCTTGCCGGCGGATTATAGCCCGCCGGAACGGCCGGCCGGCGGTTTGCGCGTACCATGGGCAGCCCGCCGCGGCCTGTTCATGAAGCCCGTGCCGCGACCGTCCGGAGTTTCCCCGCAATGAGTGCCCCCCACGCCATCTCGAACCGCCGCCTGGCCCTGCTGCTGGGCGGGTTGGCGATGTTCGGCCCGTTCTCGATCGACACCATCTTCCCGGCGTTCCCGGCCATCGGTGCGCAGCTGGGCGCGGACAAGGTGGCGATGCAGCAGACGATCAGCGTCTACCTGCTGACCTACGCGCTGATGAGCCTGGTGCACGGACCGCTGTCGGACACGTTCGGCCGCCGGCGGGTGATCCTGGGCGGGCTGTGCGTGTTCCTGCTGGCGTCGGTGGGCTGCGCGCTGGCCACCGACATGGGCACGCTGCTGGTGTTCCGGGCCGTGCAGGGGCTGTCGGCCGGCGTGGGCTTCATCGTCGGGCGCGCGGTGATCCGCGATGCCCGCGATGGCGACGACGCGCAGCGACTGATGAGCCAGGTGTCGATGATCTTCGGCATCGCCCCGGCCATCGCGCCGATCGTGGGCGGCTGGATCCTGGGCTGGAGCGCGTGGCCGATGATCTTCTGGTTCCTGGCCGGCTTCTCGCTGCTGCTGATCGTGGCCGTGATCGGCTGGCTGCCGGAAACGCATCCGCCGGAGGCGCGCCTGAAGGTGTCCCCGCGCATCCTGCTGCGCGACTACGTGGGCATCGCGCGCAATCCGCGCTTCCTGCGGCTGGCGGCGGCGGGCTCGCTGAGTTTCGGCGGCCTGTTCCTGTACATCGCGTCGGCGCCGGCGTTCGTGATGGACCTGCTGCACCTGGACGAACAGCAGTTCGCGTGGCTGTTCCTGCCCACCATCGGCGGCATGGTGCTGGGCGCGTTCCTGTCGGGACGCGCGGCCGGTCGCATCGAGGGCGCGCGGCTGGTGAGGATCGGCTACGCGTGCATGGCGGTGGCGATGGTCGCCAACGTCGGCTACAACGCGTGGGCCGGCGATGCCATCCGGGTGCCGTGGGCGGTGCTGCCGATGATGCTGGCGGCGTTGGGGGTGGCACTGGTGTTCCCGATCCTGACGCTGGCCATTCTCGACATGTACCCGCGCCAGCGGGGTGCGGCGTCGTCGCTGCAAGCGTTCAGCAACCTGATCGTCAATGCGGTCATCGCCGGTCTGCTGTCGCCGCTGTTGAGCCATCATGGCCTGCATCTGGCACTCGGCATGGCGGGCTTCGTGCTGCTGGGCTGGCTGATGTGGCAGTGGGAAGCCCATGCGCACCGGCGGCGCCTGGCCTGTCCGCGCAATGCCGCCGCCCTCGAACCCACCGATCAACTCTGAGTCCTGCGAGAACCCCCATGTCGATCCAGTCCAAGGCCCGCCGCGAGGCGAAGAAGCGCAAGGCGACCAAGGCGCACAACCAGGCACGCGCCAACGCACCGGCCATCGAGCCGCATGCCGAGCTGCGCAATCCCGAGGGTGAGCTGCTGGCGGGGGTGGTGCGTCAGGCCGGCGTGTGGGTACTGGGCCTGGACGGCCGCATCGCCGGCACGTCGGACAGCGCGGCCGAAGTGCTGGCGATGATCAAGCAGGCCGCCACCCTGCACGAGGCGCAGGGCAATGCGGTACGCCTGGTCTATTCGGACGAGCTGCGCGACACCGCGGTGATCGAAGCCGCGGCGCAAGGCCTGACGCTGCAGCAGTTCGAGGAACAGCTGGCCGAGCAGATGAAGGCGAACAAGCCTGAGCCGGCGCCGGACGTCAATTGAGCGTCCCTCTGGTTCCGGTGTGGGAGCGACGTAAGTCGCGATCGCTCAGCTTGAGCTCGCCAGAACCCTGACGCTCGCCTTTCGTCTGAGAGGCGCCGACGTATCGCGGCAGACTTCGCGACTCACGTCGCTCCCACACCCATCGCCCTGCGGCGCCGCCACGCGGCCACGCCCGCCATCATGCCCACCGGCATCCATACCCAACGCAGTTCCGACAGCAGCACCTCCGCGCCGCGCGCGCTGAAGAAACGGTTCGCGAACGGCGATACCTCGATCACCCGCCAGGGCGCGAAGTGGCGTGCGTCCGACCATGGCCAGTACAAGGCGACGCCCAGGCCGCCGTCGGTCAGCATGTCGAGCAATGGATGCGAGGCCGTGGACAGGGCGATGAACAGGAATGCCGTGATAGCCGGCGCCCTGAGCCAGCGCGCACCGCCTGCCGCCAAGGCGCCGCAGAGGAGGGCGAAAGCAAGCGAATGGCTGGCGCCGCGATGGCCGAGCGCATGCGCGTATTCGATGCCCAGCTTGAACGCCACGACGTCGGCGTCCGGCAGCATCGCCGCGATCACGCCGGCGACGACCAGGCGAGGCGAAAGGCGTTCTCGCCCGAGCGCGAGGCCGGCAGCCAGGGGTATCAGTGCGTGGGTCAGGATGGTCGGCATGGAGGTGGCGTGCGGGAGGTGGCGAGCACTCTCGGGGCGCTGCGTGTGGCCACGATGAAGCCGATGCGTGCAAAGGAAAAAGGCCGGCATGCGCCGGCCTTTTCCGTAGGCTCGCGTGGCAGCCCTCAGCGCTCGAGCGTGCCGGTCCGCCTCTGCACGAGGGGGAGACGCTCGCGTGCGGTCGGCGGGGTCACGGTCGCGGGTCCCGGTGCCGACGCGGCAGGCAATGTCCTCGCACCCTGGCCCTGCGCGACCGCACCGGCGGAACGCACCAGCGGCTGTGCTCCGTTCTCGCGGACCGGGTCGGCGGCGATCCACTGCTTGATCTGCGGGAAGATCAGGTCGAGGCGCGAGTAGTGGTCGCGGTTGGTGGCGGTGGAGAGGCTGCCGGAGTTGACGCAGCTGGCACTGCCTCCGAACAGGCCGCCGCGCAGGCGGTAACTGCCGTCGCGGTACAGCGTGAAGAGGCCGGAGCCGCTGCTGCCGCCCTCGGTGGTGCCTTCCTGCCAGCCGACGGTGTAGTTCTCGGGGTAGACGTCGGTGACGTGCTGGCCGCGCGAATACTTCTTGGCATCGCCGGAGGGATGGTGCAGGGCGATCACGCTCGCGTTCGCGGCCAGCGGGCTGGCGTCCCAGCCGGCGAAGGTGGCCGAGGCCGGGGGCGGATTGCGCAGGCGCAGCAACAGCGCATCGACATTGGCATCATGGAACATCACATCGGCACCACCGGTCAGCGGGTTGGCCCGCACGCCATTGTTGGCGCCGCAGGTCGAATTCTCGTAACCCCAGTAGGTGTTGAGGCTGAGTGCGACCTTGGCGCGGTCCTGCACCGGGACGCCGTTGGCGCCGCCGGCGAAGCAGTGGTCAGCGGTGTAGAACCACGGCACCTGGGTGCCCGGCGTGGTGTCGTTGAGCAGGGTGCCCGTGCAGATGTAGGTGCCGTGGATGCCACCCGACGTGGTGTAGGCATTGAACACCATGTGCGCCACGGCGTTTTTCGCCTGCACGTAAGCGGGGCCCAGACTGTCGACCCGGCACACCGCGTCGATGTTGCAGGACGCCGATTCACCGATCTTCTCGACGATCTTGAAGTTGTTCTCACTGTTGGCCAGCAGGTGCGATAGCTGTGGTGCCTGCAACCGGGCTTGCGCCGCGGTGACATGAGCGGGACGGTAGACCTCGATGATCTGGGTGATGCCGTCGGTGGCAGGACTCCAGTAGATGCCCTGGGCGTCCGCCGACTGCTGCGCCTGGGCGGCGCTTATGGCGGCGACCACGCGCGACGGCGTATCGGAACCGCCGAAACGCAGTTCGACGTGCGGGTGCAGGCCCGTGACCTGCAGGCCTACGCGCAAGCCCAGCGCATCGGGTGAATGGACGAGCAGGCGGGCGACCGCACCGCCGGACTTCAGCGGTATCCAACGCAGCGCGGGCGTCGTGCCACCGATGCCCTCACCGGCCAACTGCCGGCCGATGCCGATCTGGGTGGCCTTGATCTGCGGCGAGGCGTTGCGGTTCTGCACGTCCACCAGGCGTTCGATCGCCATTTCGCGATAACGCAGCGGCGTGGTCGAACGGGCCGGGAACTGCGCCAGCTTCCACGCCGGAGCCCTCTGCGCCGGCGTACGGCTGGGCTCGCCAGCGACCTCGGTCACCGCCGCATGGGTCAGGAGCGGAGCCGCCAACAGCAGGCTGGCGAACAGGGTGAGCGTCGTGGAGCGGGACATGCGCGGACATCCTTGTGGGGTCGGTGGGGAAGGAGCGGGCCGTCGCCGGCCCGCCCTCGCGACTTACGATTTGGCCGGCGCTGCCGGCGTGGGTGCAGCGGCGGTGGCCGGGACCTGCCATCCGCAGGTCTGGCCCTCGTTCTGCTGCTTAAGCCAGTCCTGCAGCGGGGCGAAATATTCCAGCACCGGGCCCGCGTCCATCTTCTCGCCGCCGGTGAGTTCCTTCAGCGTGGCCTGCCACGGCTGGCTGGCGCCCTTCTCAAGCATCGCCCAGAACTTCTGGCCCGCCGCCTTGTTGCCGTAGAAGCTGCAGTTGTACAGCGGACCCTGGTAGCCGGCCGCATCGCACAGGCCCTTGTAGAACTGGAACTGCAGCACGTGCGACAGGAAGTAGCGCGTGTACGGCGTGTTGCCCGGCACGTGGTACTTCGCGCCCGGATCGAAGAAATCCTCGCCGCGCGCGGTGGCCGGCGCCACGCCCTGGTACTTGGCCTTCAGTTCCCACCAGGCCTTGTTGTAGTCGGCCGGCTTGATGCTGCCGTCGAACACGCCCCAGCGCCAGCGGTCGATCATCAGGCCGAACGGCATGAACGACACTTTGGCCAGTGCCATGCGCATCTGGTTGTTGATCAGCGCCTCGTTGCTCTGCGTGGTGGCATCGATCATGCCGATCGACTTCAGGTAGTCCGGCGTCATCGCCAGCACCATGGTGTCGCCGATCGCCTCGTGGAAGCCGTCATGCGCGCCGGTCTGGAACAGCGGCGGCAGCTTGTTGTAGGCCAGGTAGTAATACACGTGGCCCAGCTCGTGGTAGATGGTGGTGAAGTCTTCTTCGTTGGGCTTGATGCACATCTTGGTGCGCACGTCGCCGCTCATGTTCATGTCCCACGCGCTGGCGTGGCACACCACGTCGCGGTCCATCGGCTTGATGAACTGCGTCTTGGACCAGTAGCTCTCCGGCAGCTTGGGCATGCCCAGGCTGGTGTAGAAGTCCTGCGCACGCTCGGTCATCTGGCGGGCGACCTGCAGCTGCGCGTCGCGCTCCGCCTTGAACAGCGCGTCCGTGCCCGGCCCCGGACCGGCCTTGGCGAGGGCGGCCTGGTAGTCGGCCTGGTACTGCTTCTCCAGCGCCGCAGTGATGTTGAGGTCGCCGGCGCCCTGGTAAGGCTCCAGCATGTCCCACAGGTTGCCCCAGTCCTGCTGCCACATGTTGCCCATCAGGTGCGCGGGCAGCAGGCCGTTGACCTGGCCCTTCTCCACGCCGTAGATGGCCTGCAGCTTGGTGCGGGTGTAGCAGTGCAGTTGCTCGTACAGCGGCTTGACCTGGCCCCACAGGCGGTCGGTCTCGGCGGCGATCTCGGCCGGCGTCATGTCGTAGCCGCTGCGCCACATCTCGCCGGCGTCGGCGAAGCCCATTTCCTTGGAGCCTTCGTTCACCAGTTCGACGAAGCGCGTGTAGTCCTGGCGCATCGGCTGGGCGATGGTGTGCCAGCCCTGCCAGGCATCGAGCTGCGCGTCGTAGTCGCGGCTGCTGCGCAGCACGTCCTCGAGTTCGCCCAGCTGGCGGCACTTCTTCGCATCGCCTTCGCCGGTGCAGTAGGTGCCGGCGCCGTAGGTGCCTTCCATGCGCGTGGCGATCTGGGTCAGTTCGGCCAGCTTGGCCGGATCCTTCGGAGCCGGCATGGCGGTCGCCAGTTTCAGCAACTGGATGGCGCGCGCGGTTTCCGGCGACATCTGCTGGCCCTCGAACTTCTTGGCCTGCTCGATCCATGCATTGAGCTGGGTCAGATAGCGCTCGTTGCCCTTGGCGGCCAGCAGCTGGCTGTCGTCGTTGATGTAGGTGCTGGACAGCCACTGGGCGGCCGTCAGCTCCGGATACATCTTCTTCAGCTCGTCGTTGACGCGCGCGATGAACTGGTCGGCGGTCTCGCCCTTCGGTGCGGTGGGCGCGGCGGACGTCTCCGCGGCCGGTTCGTCCTTCTTGCAGGCGGCGAGCGTGGCGATGCCCGCGCCGACGGCGAGGGCGAGCAGGAGGTGGCGAGGCTTCACGGGACGTCCTTCAGGGTGCGCGGGCGCAGGAACCCGAAGGGTAGTGAGAGCGGGGGAGGGGGTGCAAGTGCGGGATCCCTGGTCCCCTGTAGGAGCGACGTGAGTCGCGACCGTCCACCTTCCGGCGACGTGCAAGCCGGAGCATCTGACTACGAAGGCGATAACCACGCCGACGTCTTGCGGTCGCGACTCACGTCGCTCCTACAAGGGCGCGCCTTCTCAGCGGTAGGGCAGCCCGCGCTCCCGGAGGAAGGTCCGCGCATCCTCGGCATCCTGCTCGAACCACGCCTGCGTCGACCCAAGCCGGAACGTGTATCCCCATGCGTCCATGTCGGTCATCAGGCGGGCGCGCCCGACACCGGGCAGTGCATCGGCGAGGATGATCTGCAGGCAGCAGGTGGCGTCTTCCTCGATCACCGAATCGGTGGCGTCGGTGTGCACCTGCGCGCGGCGCTCGTCCGGCAGCACGATCAGGTGGCAGGCTTCGTGCAGCATCGAGTGCACGGGCGTGTCGCCGCGCACGTAGACGTGGTGGGCGATGACGCCCGCTTCCGGTTCGCCCCAGAAGCTGCCGGGGATCGGTGCGCCGTCGTCGACGACATGGAGCAGCAGGCCATGGGACGCGAGCAGCGCATCGGCCGCGCCGGGCGGCAGGTCGCGCACCCGGAGCACTCCAGCGTGGTCGGCAGCGTCGTCGGGCGTCATGGCTAGAGCGGGGCTGGCTACGATGCCTTTCGTTGCGAACCGGACGATGCCGGGCGGAGCAGGCTCCGCCCGACGGCGCCGGTCTCGTCAGTTATTGCCTTCCGGCAGGGCGACCGAGATGTCCAGCACGTCGTGGTCGCCGTCCTTGATCAGGTCGACCTTCACCGCGTCGACGTCGACGTTGACGTACTTCCTGATGACTTCAAGCAGTTCGCGGCGCAGCAGGGGCAGGTAGTCGGGGGCGCCACGCGAGCTGCGCTCCTGCGCGATGATGATCTGCAGGCGGTTCTTCGCGGTCTCGGCGGTGGTCTTCTTCGCCTTGAGGAAATCGAACAGGCCCATGCTCAACCTCCGAACAGCTTGCTGAAGAAACCCTTCTTCTCCAGGGTGGTGAAGCGCATCGGACGGTCTTCGCCCAGCAGGCGGCCGACGGTGTCGTCGTAGGCCTGGCCGGCCGGCGACTCCAGGTCGAGGATGACCGGCTCGCCCTTGTTGGAGGCGTTGAGCACGTCGCCCGATTCGGGAATCACGCCCAGGGTCTTCAGGCCCAGCACGTCTTCCACGTCCTTGATGCTGAGCATTTCGCCGCCTTCCACGCGCGCCGGGTTGTAGCGCGTCAGCAGCAGGTTGGCCTTCAGCGTTTCGCCGTTCTCGGCGCGGCGCGTCTTGGAGTCCAGCAGGCCGAGGATGCGGTCGGAGTCGCGCACCGAGGACACTTCGGGGTTGACCACCACGATGGCCTGGTCGGCGAAATACATGGCGAGGAACGCGCCCTTCTCGATGCCGGCCGGCGAGTCGCAGACGATGAAGTCGAAGCCGTCGTCGGAGAGGTCCTTCAGCACCTTCTCCACGCCTTCCTTGGTCAGCGCGTCCTTGTCGCGCGTCTGCGAGGCGGCCAGCACGAACAGCGTCTCGAAGCGCTTGTCCTTGATCAGCGCCTGCTTCAGCGTGGCCTCGCCCTGGGTGACGTTGACGAAGTCGTACACCACGCGGCGCTCGCAGCCCATGATGAGGTCGAGGTTGCGCAGGCCGACGTCGAAGTCGATGACCGCGACCTTCTTGCCGCGGCGCGCCAGGCCGCACGCGATGCTTGCGCTGGTGGTGGTCTTGCCGACGCCGCCCTTGCCGGACGTGACTACGATGATTTCAGCCAACGGTGTTCTCCTTGGTCGTTCTTATATTCGGGTAACGCCGCGCGTCATTCCTGCGCGACGATCTTGAGTTGGTCCTGGTCCAGCCAGATCTGCACGGCCTTGCCGCGCAGCTCCTTGGGTACTTCCTCCATCACCTTGTAGTGGCCGGCGACGGCGACCAGTTCGGCATGGAATTCACGGCAGAAAATACGC
Source organism: Pseudoxanthomonas sp. (assembly GCF_035999195.1). Taxonomy (NCBI): domain Bacteria; kingdom Pseudomonadati; phylum Pseudomonadota; class Gammaproteobacteria; order Lysobacterales; family Lysobacteraceae; genus Pseudoxanthomonas; species Pseudoxanthomonas sp. Next base: position 246,378 of record NZ_DASYGY010000007.1, on the reverse strand, counting down.
GCCTCGGCATTGCCGCGCGCGCCGGCGAGGGCGCGGCCGCGCAATGCGCCGTAGATGTGGATGGATCCGTCGGAGATGACTTCGGCGCCGGCGCCGACGGTGCTGAGCACGGTCAGGTCGCGGTTCTCGGCATACAGCTGCTGGCCGGAGCGCACGGGGGTCTTCTGGACCAGGCCGGGTTTTGCGTCGGCCACTTTGGCGGCGGGTGCCGGGGCGGCGGGGGCAGGCGCCGGTTCGGCGGCGGCGCGTGCCGGCGCCGGCGCGGCGTGCGCCACCGGTTCGTACTGGGCGCGGAACTTGGCCAGCAGCGGCAGGCCGAGCTGTTCGGACAGCGTCTCGGTGTCGCGGGTGCCGTACGCCAGTGCCACCGGGAGTACGCCGGCGCCGCGCAGGCCATCGATCAGGGCGCGGGCGGTATCGGTGTCGGGCAGCCGGCTCAACCCGCCGAAATCGACGATCACGGCGGCACGGCCGAACAGCTTGGGCGCGCGCTCGACACGCTCGCGCATCTCGCGGATCAGCTGGTCGACGTCCAGGGTGCGGATGCGGAGGTTGGCGATGCCGACCTGGCCGATCTTCAGTTCACCGGCCTGTTCGTAATCCAGGGGCGCTCGCGTCACGCTCATGTACCGGTCGGCCGCTGGGCGCTGGCGTCCGCCAGCAGCCGGGTGCGGGTCCACGGGAGGTCCGGCAGTGCCTCGCCATAGGTGTCGAGCACCCACGGATAGCTGCAGAGTTCCTTCATCAGCATGCTCGCCCGCACGTCCGCCTCGGCCATGACGTTCTGGCCCACTTCGCGGAAACCGAAGCTGCCATGGAAGAGCAGGGCGGGATCGGCGCCGTGGTCGAGGAAGACTTCGCAGGCCAGCTGCGGGTAACGCAGTTCGGCGAAGCTCTGCACGTCGGCATAGAACGCCCGGCCGACGCCGCCGCCGCGACGGCGGCTGGCCACGACGATGCGGTCGATGTAGAAGAACTGCGGATAACGCTCGCGGAACCAGCCGAAGTTGCTGCTGTCGTGCGTCGCACCGGAGCCGAAACCGACGAGGAAGCCGGCCAGGTTGCCGTCGCGCTCGGCGACGCGGAAGTATTCGGCGGTCTCGTAGAAGCGGCGGACCTTGGCCGAATCCAGCGGCAGGATCGCCAGTCCGGCATTGTTGTTGAGGGCTAGGACCGAATCCAGCTCGTGCTCGCGCACGTCGCGGATGACAATCGACATTACCTGACTCCGAACGGGTCTTGCAGGGCGGCACGCGGCCAAGCCGGGATTATCGCATGGGGCCGCCGCGACGGGCGAGGCGCGGGTGAGCCCGGGATGAACCCGGCAATCCCACGTTCCAACGTCGACATGACTTTAGTTGGGACATGGTCGCCCGCGATTGCGCCTAAGATGCCCGGATGTTGGGACGACTCAGCCATACCCGCCTGCTCCGCGCCGCAGGCCTCTACACGTGGGCTCTGGTGGGGATTCCCATCATCCTGAACGTGTGGGTGCTGCCGCCGTCCAGCGGCACGGACGGGCAGGGGGTCAACCTGCCGCTGACCGCCCTGTGCTACTTCAGTTTCGGGGTGGTGTACTGGCTGGCGACCCGGGCGCTGGACGGACGGCAGAACAGCCTGCCGGCGCACTGGAACGTGCCGCTGGCGATGGTGCTGACGGCGACCGCGATCGGCGTGGGGTTCTATACGCAGACCGGCCTGGGCGCGGTGCTGCTGCTGATCATGGCGGGCGTGCTGCCGTGGCTGCTGGAGCTGCGCTTCGCCGTCGCGTGGCTGCTCGCCGCGCACGTGCTGCTGGTGCCGTCGTTCATGGCACGCGACGATTTCAACTTCTGGGAAGCGCTCTTCCAGTCGATGTTCTACGTGGGGTTCGCGGCCTTCGTGCTGATCACCACCTACGTGGCGCGGCAGCAGGCGCAGGCGCGGGAGGAGCAGCGCCGGCTCAATGCGGAACTGCGGGCCACCCGCGTGCTGCTGGCCGAAAGCGCCCGGGTGAACGAGCGCACGCGCATCTCGCGCGAGCTGCACGACCTGCTGGGCCACCACCTCACCGCGCTGAGCCTGAACCTGGAAGTGGCCGGCCACATGACCGAAGGACGGGCCCAGGAGCACGTGCGGCAGGCGCACACGCTGGCCCGCCTGTTGCTGACGGATGTGCGGGAAGCGGTCAGCCAGCTGCGCGACAGCGGCGCGATCGACCTCGGTGCCGCCTTGCTGCCGCTGGCCGAAAAGGTGCCGTCGCTGGCCATGCACATGGACATCGAGGAGCCGCTGACCCTCGAGGATCCGCACCGCGCGCATGTGCTGCTCCGCTGCACGCAGGAGATCATCACCAATGCGGTGCGTCATGCCGGCGCCCGCCACCTGTGGCTGCACTGCCGGCGGGAGGGGTCGAGGATCCTGATCGATGCCCGCGACGACGGCGCCGGCAGCCCGCAGGTGGTGGCGGGCAACGGCCTGACCGGCATGCGCGAGCGGCTCGCCCAGTACGGTGGCGAGCTGCGGATCGAAACCCGTCCGGGGCATGGCTTCTGCCTGCATATCGCGCTTCCGGTCAGCGATGCGACTCCCGCGCTCTCGCCCCTTCCCGTTCTCCCACCCGAACCCATGCCCGAGCTCAGCTCCGGAGGAACCCCGTGATCCGTGTCTGTCTGGTCGACGATCAAACCCTGGTGCGCCAGGGCATCCGCTCCCTGCTCGCGCTGGACGACGGCATCGAGGTAGTGGCCGAAGCGGCGGACGGCAAACAGGCCGTGGACCTGGTGCCCCAGGTCGCGCCGGACGTGGTGCTGATGGACATGCGCATGCCGGTGATGTCGGGTCTGGAGGCGCTGCAGGCGCTGGCCAGGGCCGGCCAACTGCCCCCGACCATCATCCTGACCACCTTCGACGACGACCAGCTGGTCCTGGCCGGGCTGAAGGCGGGCGCCAAGGGCTATCTGCTGAAGGACGTCTCGCTGGAGCAGCTGGTCGGTGCCATCCGCACGGTCGCCGATGGCGGTTCGCTGGTGCAGCCGGCGGTGACGCAGCGCCTGCTGTCCGGGCTGGAGCACATGCGGAACGAGTTCGTCAGCCTGGACCGCCCCGATCCGCTGACCGACCGCGAAACCGAGATCCTGCGCCTGATGGCCAGCGGCTTCTCCAACAAGGAGATCGCCAATTCGCTGGGCGTGGCCGAGGGCACCATCAAGAACCACGTGTCCAACATCCTCTCGAAGCTGGGGGTGAGGGACCGCACCCGCGCCGTGCTGAAGGCCTTCGAGCTGCAGCTCGTGTGAGCCGTGCCGGCCGGCCCGGCCTCCTCGCGGAGTGAAGGGGAGCGGACGCGCGCGGCGGGGCGACGGAATGCCCGCCGGTGCAGCGCTGCAGGGCCTCCGGAGCCTCCGTCACATGCGCCCGCGTACGTCCCGGAAAGGGGCGGCCAACCGGTGTCAGATGGGCTGCCCGAAGCCCCGCAACCCTGCTAGGATGCGCGTTGCATTTTTTTCACGGCCGAGGCACCGGCCCCCGGAGACTCCTGAATGACCCGTTTGATCGAGTTCGTGATTGCGTTGGCGCTGGTTCTGGCGCTGTTTCTGGTGATCGGCCTGGTCCTGCCGTCCTCGCGCTCGCTGCAGGAAAGTGTCGAGACCAACCGCCGCATGACCATCGTGTTCGACACGCTGAACAACGTGCGTCGACTGAAGGACTGGAACCCGCTGATCCCGAGCGCGGCCAACGAACTCAGCTACTCCGGCGGCGAAGACAACACCGGCGTCGGCGCCAAGGTGGACTTCAATTCCGCCAACCCGGCCTGGGGCCAGGGCAGCTGGGAAATCGTCACCAGCGAGCGTCCCACCACGCCCGGCGCGCCCGGCAAGATCGTCTACTCGATCGTCGACAAGCGCATGGGCAGCGACAAGCAGGCCACCTTCGACCTGCAGCCGACCGGCAAGGACAACCGCAACGTCAAGATCACCCAGAGCTACCAGGTCACCTACGGCTTCAACCTGATCGGCCGTTACGCCGGCATGTACGTCAGCCGCCACGTCGGCGACGCCGTCAAGGCCGGCCTGGGCAAGCTGACCAACATGCTGGCCACGGTGCCCAACTTCGACTACCGCACCGAAGGCAGCCCGCTGACCGACCTGAAGATCGTCGACGTGCCTGCCGAGGATCTGCTGGTCGTCAACGCCGGCAACATCGACCGCACCAACGACGCCATCAAGGCCTCGATCAAGCAGAACCAGGAATGGATCAAGCGCGTGATGGATGCCAACGGCCTGGTCGCCGCCGGCCCGCTGCGCATCATCACCACCGACTTCGGTTCCGAGAAGTACGCGTTCGACATCGCCCAGCCGGTCCGCAAGGGCAGCGCTGCGCCGAAGACCGACGCCGCCGCCGATGCCGCGCCGGTCACGCCGCCGGCGACGCCCGTGGCGTCGACGGGTGAGCTGAAGGTCACCATCCCGTCCGGCGCCCCGGTCGAGTACGTGCGCACCGAAGCCCGCAAGTCGGCCTTCGCCAGCTACACCGGCTACATGGCCGAACTGGACAACCAGCGCAACGCGCTGCGTGCGTGGGCCGTCACCGCCGGCCACGAGGTCGTCGACCGTCCGTACGAATCGTGGAAGTCGGGTGTCGATGCCTCGTTCGAGGCCGACGGCAAGTTCGACATCTACTGGGCCGTCAAGCAGTAAACCTTCGCGGACGCTGTCCCGGATGGTCCGCTCCAACGCCAACGCGCCGCTTCATGCGGCGCGTTGCGTTTGTGGGGTGGCGATGCGGCGGCGCGGCGTCCTCCGCCGGCAGGATGCCCCGCCCACCCCGGGATCGCTGAGCCGATGAACTACGACCGCCGTCAACGCAAGCCTTCGTTCCTGGCCCTGGCCGGCGGTCTGCTCGCCGCTGCAGCGGTCGGCCTGTCCGCCTACGCCTCGCATGGGGTGGCGGCCATCCAGGCGCAGTCGCTCCTGCAGACTGCCGCGCTGTTCGCATTCGGTCATGGACTGGCCCTGGCGGCGCTGGCGCCCGGCACCACGCGCCGCATGGGCAAGGCGGCGCTGTGCCTGCTGCTGCTGGGCACGCTGCTGTTCGCGGGCAGCCTGGCGGCCGCGGTGTTCGCCGGGCTGTCCACGCGACTGGCGCCCGCGGGCGGCATGGGCCTGATGCTGGGCTGGGTAGTCTGGGCGGTCGACGCCGTCCGGCGCTGACGCCCATGCCACGGCATGCGCGCGGTTTCGATACCGAACAGGCCTGGGACCACCTGACCCGGCGCGACCGCCGGCTGGGCACTTGGATGAAGCGGATCGGCTACCTCGCACCGCAGCCCACGTGGAAGAAACCGTTCGACCCGGTCGACGCATTGGCGCGGGCGATCCTGTACCAGCAACTGAGCGGCAAGGCCGCCTCCACCATCGTGGGCCGCGTCGAGGCGGCCATCGGCAGCACGCGGCTGCATGACGACACGCTCGGCCGCATCGACGACGCGGCGTTGCGCGCCTGCGGCGTTTCCGGCAACAAGACGCTGGCGCTGCGCGACCTGGCCGCGCGCGAGCGGCGTGGCGAAATTCCCACGCTGCGGCAGATGTCGACGATGCGCGAGGACGACATCGTCGCCGCGCTGGTGCCGGTGCGCGGCATCGGCCGCTGGACGGTGGAGATGATGCTGATGTTCCGCCTGGGGCGCCCGGACGTGCTGCCGATCGACGACCTGGGCGTGCGCAAGGGCGCGCAGCTCGTCGACCGGTTGGATGCGATGCCCACGCCGAAGGAGCTGGCGGCGCGCGGCGAGAAGTGGGGGCCCTACCGTACGTATGCGACGCAGTACCTGTGGCGGATCGCGGATTTTGCGGTCGAGGCGAAGGTGCCGACGAAGCGTTCGCAGGAGTGAGGTGGTGCCCGGGAATGACGGGTACGAGTCGTCCGGAACGTCCCTAGCGGTCGGCGTCGGGGGCGAACAGCGGATCGTCGCTGAGCGAGCGCTTCGGAGCCGGCGGGTTGCGCTTCCATGCGTTCACGAAGCGGTGGTACCGGTAGGTCGCCGTCATCGCGCGGAAGTAGAAGATGGCGAACAGCAGGCCCAGCACCGGGCCGGACGGCTTGCCCGTTTCCACCATGATCAGGATCTTGGAGAGCACGAAGTAGGCCAGCATGATCGTGGCCGCAGTGCGGCTGCGCTTGTAGATGCCGAACGCGAGCAGTGCGATCAGGCCCACATCGACCAGATTCCACGCGCCGTCTCCCACGCCGTTGCCGCCGGATCCCATGGCGACGAGGGTCACCAGCAGGGTGATCGCCCCGGAGACGCACGCGGCGACCCAGCCATGCGTGATCGGTCGCGTGATGTCGTCGGGCACGTCGCGCTCACGCGGGAGGGCGGTGTCGGCGATCGTGGCCGACGGACTTTCGTACGGGTTGGGTGCGTTCATGGCGTCCTTGCGGGTATAGGGCGACCTCGGGGCCGGCCGCGGCATTGCGGATCGCGGAGATGCGTCGGTAGGCCCCACGTGCAGCGTGCGTTCACCGGATCGGCGACGTCAAGAGGTCGCAGCCCCCATGAAGCACCAATGCCACGGCTCGTAGACGATCCCGTGCGGGTTGTCGCGGGGATAGCTCATGACGAAGCCGAAGTCGCGGGCATGGCGGGTGAGCCAGGCGAACGCGGCCGTGTGCTCGAACGATTCCTCGGCCGGCGGTTCACCGGGCGTGCCGATATCCAGGGCGCGGCCGCCGTGATGTTCGCTGTAGCCGGGGGCAGCGTTGACGGTGAGGATCTGTTCCACCGTCTGCCCGCGCGCCAGCTTCCGCGCGAAGATGCCGAGCTGGTAGTCGTGGCTGCGGTAACCGGAGATCGCGTCGAGCATAATGTCCTCCCGATGCGCGGCGCGCTGCATCGCGAGCCAGGCGCGTGCGGTCGCCGCGGTCAGCCAGAGCGGGCGGCGGTAGCGGTCGCGTCCGGCGAAGACGAGCGCGGCGGGCTCGGCGACCAGTGCCAGGCCGCTGCGTTCGCCATAGGTGTCGTCCAGTCCGAGTTCGTGAAGCCGCTCCTGCAGCGCGTGCAACGGCAACGTGCCCTGGGCATCCGCATCGAAGCCGCGTGTCGCGCCCTCCGACCGATCGAGGGCGTCCCAGGCCTCGTCGAGCCCTGGTTCGCGCGACAGCGTCGGCACCAGCGGATGCACCGCCTGCGCCGACACCGCAGCCAGATAGCGGCCATCCCGCTTGCGTCGCAGCACCGCATGCGCGCCGGCAAGCGCGCGCGCATCGGCATTGCTCCGCACGCGCAACACGTCGGCGGGCCACAGCTCGATCCGCGCGGTGTTCAGCAGCAGCGTCTTGAGCGGTCGGGAGGGCAGGCGTCGCATGCCCGCAGCTTAGCGATGCGACGGCGGCGTCGCCAGTTCGCGCAGCCGCGCGAGCAGGTCGGCCGGACGCGCCGGGCTCAGCAGCACCATGCTGCCCTCGCGCAGCGGCAGTATGAGTACGCGGCGACGGTCGGTGACCAGGCAGAACACCTTGGTGAGGTTGCGCAGGCGGAAGTGGCCGGCCTTGAAGCCCGGCAGGCCGAAGCCGTTGGTCTTCAGCATCGGCGACAGGTCGGTGTGCTCCTCCAGACTCAGCACGCGTGCCCTGTCCAGGTCGATGGACTCCACAGGCAGCTTCTTCGTATAGAACGTGGCACGCACCTGCAACTCGCGGTTGTCCAGCACGATCATGCGCCGCCGCGTCGCCAGTGCGAGCACTGTGCCTATGAGCAGGACCAAGGGCACCATCATCCATGTCACCACGGGAGGTGTTCCCGGCTCCATCAACAGCGCTGCGATGCCCACTCCCATGGCCAGCAGCAGCGGCAGCCACAGCCACCAGATAGCGTGGGCTGGCAGCGGGGCTACCGGGAAGTTCTGCGGATGCTGCATGCACCGACTCCGTAAAGGGGATGGATCAGGCGGGCTTCTTGAAGAACAGGCGCACCGAGATCTCGTGCTCGATGAAGAGCGTGCTGACCAGTTCCCATCCCTGCAGGCTCATCCTGTCCAGTTCCTGCTGCATGCGGTCGGTGAGCTTGCCGGCGAACATCTTGAAGGGCACTTCGATGACCTTGTGGTTCCAGCGGTGGTTCATGGCGAATCCTTCCTGTTCGTGGAGGCGTCGCCCTTCGGCAGCCGCCCGGCCTTGCGCAATGCGTCGCGCAACACATATTCGATCTGGGCATTGAGCGAGCGCAGTTCGTCGTCCGCCCAGCGTTGCGCCGCCGCCAGGACCTCGGCGTTGATGCGCAGCGGATAGGCCTTCTTGTCCGGCTTCTCGCTCACGGTCGCTTCCTGTTGCGGCGCAGCTGCAGCACCATCGACACGATCAGTGCGTTCACCAGCACCACCATGGCGATCGCGATGCCCTGCGCCAGCCGGTCGTCATCGCCGGCCCAGTAGATGCCGACGGCGCCGGCCTGGATGGCCAGTCCCACCAGTACCCAGTGCAGCGCCATGCCGCGCGAACGGTCGTCGCTCGCCCGGCTCATCCACGCGCCGATGAGCAGGGCGGGCAGGCCGGACACGGCGAGCAGCAGCGGGGCGAGGGCGTGCATGCCGGCGGGTCCGCGTCAGTAGATGGAGCCGGTGTTGACGATCGGCTGGGTACCGCGCTCGCCGCACAGCACGACCAGCAGGTTGCTGACCATCTGCGCCTTGCGTTCCTCGTCCAGCTTCACCACGTCGTTCTTCTGCAGCTCGGCCAACGCCATCTCCACCATGCCGACCGCGCCGGCGACGATGCGCGTGCGCGCCGCGATCACGGCGTTGGCCTGCTGCCGCTGCAGCATGGCCTGGGCGATTTCCGGGGCGTAGGCGAGATGGCTGATGCGTGCCTCGATCACGTCCACGCCGGCCTTGCCCAACCGCTCGGCGATCTGTTCCTGCAGGTGCTGCGAGATTTCCTGCGGATGGCTGCGCAGCGCGATCTGGCCGTCCTCGTGCTGGTCGTACGGATAGCTGGACGCCATCGCGCGCAGCGCGGATTCGGACTGGATGTGCACGAAGCTCTCGTAGTCGTCCACGTTGAACACGGCCTCGGCCGAATCCACCACCTGCCACACGATCACCGCCGCGATCTCGATCGGGCTGCCGTCCAGCTCGTTGACCTTCAGCCGGCTGCTCTCGAAATTGCGGATGCGCAGCGAGATCTTGCGCTTGCTGAAGAAGGGGTTGTTCCAGCGCAGGCCGTTGTCCTTCACCGTGCCGATGTACTTGCCGAACAGGCTGAGCACGGCGGACTGGTTGGGCTCCAGCTTGTACAGACCGGCCAGCAGGAAGATGACCACGGCGCCGAGCAGCGCGGCCACGATCAGGTGGCCGGGCTGCTTCAGCGCAGCGCCCTGGACGAACACGACGGCGGCACCCAGCCCCAGGACCAGCAGGCCGAGCAGGGTCGGGATTCCGGGCAGCGACGACTTGGCGTTCTCTTTCATGGTCTTGGTCTCAGGACAGGATCACAGCAGCGACAGGCCGGCGCCGAGGGCGAGCAGGGCAGCGGAGAGGACAAGCAGGGTGGGGACGACCCGATGCGCCTGCGAAGGCCAGCGGCGCTGGATCTGATGGATCACATGGAGCATGGCGGTTTCCCCCTGGGTTGGTTTGCGACGATTTGAAAGATATCAATTTGATATCAGATGTCAACGGGAGGCTGCCGCCGCTTGTCGGCGCTCCGTTAAACTTGGCGCCCCCTCTGCGGACGCCTGCGCATGACCACTCTTGGAACCCCCCTGTCCCCGTCTGCGACCCGTGTCCTGCTGTTGGGGTCCGGCGAACTGGGCAAGGAGGTGGCCATCGAGCTGCAGCGCCTGGGCGTGGAAGTCGTCGCCGCCGACCGCTATGCGGACGCGCCGGCGATGCAGGTGGCGCATCGCTCGCACGTGCTGGACATGCTCGACCCCGCGGCGATCCGCGCGCTGATCGCCCGCGAGCAGCCGCACCTGGTGGTGCCGGAGATCGAGGCGATCCATACCGAGACGCTGGTCGCACTGGAAGCCGAAGGCGCCGCGCGCGTCATTCCCACCGCGCGCGCCGCACGGCTGACGATGGACCGCGAAGGCATCCGCCGGCTAGCCGCCGAAACGCTGGGCCTGCCGACCTCGCCGTACCGGTTCGTCGACACCGCCGCCGAATACCGCGAGGCCGTGCGCGCGATCGGCCTGCCGTGCGTGGTGAAGCCGGTGATGTCGTCGTCGGGCAAGGGCCAGAGCACGCTGCGCAGCGAAGCGGACATCGATGCCGCCTGGGAGTACGCGCAGACCGGTGGCCGCGCGGGCGCGGGTCGCTGCATCGTCGAAGGCTTCATCGACTTCGACTACGAAATCACGCTGCTGACCGTGCGCCACGCCGCCGGCACGTCGTTCTGCGATCCGATCGGGCACTGGCAGAAGGACGGCGACTACCGCGAAAGCTGGCAGCCGCAGCAGATGTCGCCGCGGGCGCTGGAGCGCGCGCAGCGGATCGCGCGGACCGTGACCGACGACCTCGGCGGCTGGGGCCTGTTCGGCGTGGAGCTGTTCGTGAAGGGCGACGAGGTGTGGTTCAGCGAAGTCTCGCCGCGCCCGCACGACACCGGCCTGGTGACGCTGGTCTCGCAGGAACTGTCGGAGTTCGCGCTGCATGCGCGCGCCATCCTCGGCCTGCCGATCCCGGTGATCCGCCAGAGCGGTCCGTCCGCGTCCTGCGCGATGCTGGCGCATGGCCACGGTGTGCCGGTGTTCGGCAACGTGGACGTCGCATTGGCGACGCCCGACACCGCCCTACGCCTGTTCGGCAAGCCGCGCGTGGAAGGCCATCGTCGCGTCGGCGTCACCCTCGCGCGCGCGGACAGCATCGACGCCGCACGCGCGGTGGCACGCGATGCCGCCGCCGCCATCACCATCGCACTGGAATGAGGCCGAGGCCATGAAGGGAGCGTGCGCATGAACGGCAATACCGGCTACGCCGTGTTCTTCTTCCCCCAGGCACTGGAGGCCCTGGGCGAGGCGATCAAACCCTACCTCACCAGCCAGCCCGACGGTCCGCATATCTTCTGCAAGGAAATCGACACCGGCGGCGCCTTCACCGAGATGACCCTGGTCGGCAAGAACGCCGAGGGCCATGACGTACAGGTCGAACTGATGGTGCCCGGCAGCATGATCCGCATGATCGTGTCGGCACAGAACGAATCGCTGTTCGGCTTCGGGCCGCGCGTCGCCGCCCCGGCGGTGACAGCGACGTAAGTCGAGAAGCTCCTGCTTTCCGGCCGGCCGATCGCTCCCCAGCGTGGGAGGAAAGGCGTGCTAGAGGGACAGATCCACCCACACCAGATGGTGGTCGCTGCCGTCGGCGATGGCGGCGTCCGGGTGGTCCTTCTTCGGCCAGAACACGCCGCTGCCCGCCAACGCGAAGCCGGTTGACGGCAGTACGTAGTCCAGCCGCAGCGCGCCGTTGCGGCGTCCGAAATCGCCCGTGACATGCGCAGGCGCGCCGCGGCGCTGCAGGCCCTTGGCCGCATAGGCCAGCGCGGTCTCCTCGCCGCCTTCGCTGCGCGGCGTGGCCATGCGCATCACCCGCGGGTGTTCCAGCAGTTCGAGGATGGCCTCGTGCTGTCCATCGCCATCGGACGGATCGTTATTCAGATCGCCGGCGATGACGAACCGCGCCTGCGCCGGCAGGCCGCCGCAACGCCCCTGGTCGTCGCAGAGCCAGGGCGCATCGCCCGGCGTCAGGTATTCGCGCCACAGGCGGATCTCGTCCGCGTTGCGAAGGCCGTTGCGGTTCTCCGGCCCGTCGAATACCGGCGGCGTGGGATGCGACACGAGGAAATGGATCACCCCGCCCGGTGTGCGCACCGGCACGTCCCAGTGCGACTTCGACGACAGGCGCAGCTGCTTCCAGATCGCCTCCGGATAGAACCCGGTCCCGGTGGCCGGGTCCACCGGATTGGTCGCCCCCGGCAGCGCGCTCCAGCGCAATAGCTGGAACGTGCGCACCTGTGCCTCGTCGATCGGGAAGCGCGACAGCACCAGCATGCCGTACTGGCCGGGATGCAGGCCGTAGCCCCAGGCATCGTTGCCGCGTTCGCGGCCCTCGGTACCGACCGAGCCGTTGCGGTCCAGGTCCAGGCCGCTGGGCACGCCGGTGTTGACCGGCGCGAGGTAGCGATGGGCATACCGCAGCGGTTCGCCGCCGCCGGGCTGGGCCACGTCGAGATAGCGCTGCTGGAACAGGTCGGCGGCGCGATGCGCGTCGTCGTAGTCGAACTCGTTGAGCAGCACCAGGTCCGGCCGGACCTTCTGCAGCACCGCGGCGATCTTGCGCGCGTGCGCGTCGTCGCCTTCGAGTTGCCGGATCACGCCGCCGGCATCATCGGAAAACAGCGAGGTGTTGTAGGTCGCCACGCGCAGCCGCAGGTCCTGCGGATCGGCGGGCCCACCTACGGTCGCGGAGGAGCTGCAGGCGGCGAGGGTCATGGTGAGCAGGAGGACGAGGATGCGCATGCGCGGATTCTGTCATGCCATCGTGACAGGTGTAGAAAAAACGCCCCGGCAGACCGGGGCGCTTCAGGGCTGACGACGAGTTGACCCGGTGGAACGCTAGAACGAGCACCCCATCGCGGCGTAGGCCGTCTTGGCCTGGTCCATCGCGGTCTTGCACTGGGCGGCCAGTGCGGTCTTGTCGGTCAACGCGGACCAGCCGGCCTTCGATTGCTCGATACCCTGCTTCATCATCTCGCGTTGGGCCTCCGGCACCTTGTCGCTGATGCAGGCGTAGACCTTTTCGAGGTACTGGTCGCACTCGGGGACGCCGGTGCCGGCAGTGACGGTGTCGTTTGTGGTCGCCGCGCCTTCGGAGGCCGGTGCTTCGACGACCGGAGCGTCGGCGACGGGCGGCGCTTCGTCAGCGGGCTTGCAGGCGGCAAGGGCCAGGGTGGTCACCGCCGCGAGGGCAAGGATGTTGAACTTCATGAAAGCTCCAGTCGATTGAGTGGGATGTTCCCAGGCCGGCGCAGGCGCGCCGGCGGCACATTCTGTGCGCCCGATCACGACGTTGCTATTCACATTTGCGTCTCACAGTGCGCCCGCCGCGATGGATCTTCGGCTCACAGATCCGCGCGCACCCAGCCGCGTCCGTCGAAGCGTTCGAGCGGTGAGAAGCGGCGCTTGTAATCCATCTTGCGATGGCCGTCGATCCAGTAGCCGAGATAGAGGTGCGCATAGCCGTCGCGGCGCGCCCATTCGATCTGGCGCAGGATCGCCAGCGTTCCGAGGCTGCGGGCTTCCAGCGCGGGATCGTAGAACGTGTAGACCGCCGAGAGCGCACCGGGAATCACGTCGGTCACCGCCACCGCCAGCAGTCGTCCGTCCTCGCGCAGCTCCACGAATCGGCCCCGCGACCAGCTGCCGACCAGGAACTGGTCGAACTCGGTGGCGCCGTGGTCGTCCATGCCGCCGAGCGGATGCCGTGCGGCCAGGTAGCGCTGGTACAGCGCCAGGTGCTCCTCGTCGCGCAGTGCCGCCACGATCCGCGTTTCGACCCGCGCGTTGCGCGAGGCGCAGCGTCGCTGGCTGCGGTCGGGTGCGAAGTCGGTGACCGGGATGCGTACCGCCACGCAGGCCCGACACTGGCGGCAGTGCGGCCGGTAGACGATGTCGCCGGAACGACGGAAGCCCCAGCCCAGCGCATCCGGATACAGCTGCGGCAGGCGCGGATCGCGCGGGTCGAGGACCAGGTCGCGGGCGACGCGCTCGGGCCAGTAGCCGCACGGATGCTCGCCGGTGTGGAACAGCCGCAGGTCTTCGAGCGATTGCGTGTTCTCGCCCATGTCAGCCCGTCCAGTGCCGCGCCAGCGGCCAGAACGCGCATCCCGCCACGGCGCCCGCGACCGCACCGGCTGCCAGGTCGCGCCGCGTATGCCGCCCGAGCGCGAGTCGTGACCATGCGACGGCGGCGGCGAACAGCAATGCCGCGAGCATCCACGGTGTGCCCAGTTCGCGCAGCAGGCAGGCGGCGAAGACCGCGAAGGCCAGATGCAGCGACAGCTTGCACCAGCGCGACGTCAGCACGGCGGCCAGGATCATCGCGGCGGATAGCGCCAGGCCCAGCGCGAACAGCGGCTGCCCGCCCTGCCAGCCGGCCAGGATCGCGCCGCCGCCAAGGGCGATCAGCAGGAAGCGGTTCAACGTGCTGCGTTCGTGCGTCGCGCTCGCATCCACGTGCGCCCAGCTGCCGCGCCGCACCTGCCACCACGAATAGCCCATCACCAGCGCGATGAACGCGCCAAAGCCCGCTGCGGACCACGCGGCCGTGCGCGTGTCGCCCTTCGCCAGCGCGATCGCCAGCACGGCCACCGGCAGCATCAGCATCGGGTGGCCGACGATCGACAGGGCGCGGGCGAGGGGAAGCGACATGCGGTCAGCATACTGCGCCGCCCCGGTCGCGGGCACTGCGACCGTCCGCTGCCTGAACGCGTCCAATCCGCGCGTCAACCCCGGCGGTACGGACGCGTTTTCCCTGTCGGTGGCGCAGCTGGCGCCGCGTCCTCAGGAGAACACGATGAACCGCAAGACCCTGCTTTTCGTAGCCGTGCTGGCCACCCTCGGCGCCGGCACCGCGTTCGCCGCCACGCAGGCCGGAGACGCGAAGAAGCCCGCGCGCACGAGTCTCGACACGAACAACGATGGCGCCATCGACAAGGCCGAGGCGGCGGCGCACCCGCGCCTGGCCGAACGTTTCGCCGTCATGGACAAGAACGGCGACGGCAGGCTGACCGCCGACGAACGCCCGGAGCGCAAGGGCATGCGTGGCCACGGTCGCCATGGATCGCGTCACGGCGAGGCTTTCAAGACGCTCGATACCGATGGCGACGGCAAGATTAGCCGCGCCGAAGCCGCCGCGCAGCCGCGTTTTGCCGAACGCTTCGACACGATGGATGCGAACAAGGACGGCGTGATCGACCGCGCCGATCGCGACCTGCGCGGCAAGCAGCGTCGCGATGCATGGTTCGCCAAGGCCGATGCCGACAAGGACGGCAAGCTCACGCGCGCCGAGATCGACCAGGCCGATGCGGCCAGGCGCATCGAGTTCCAGCAGCGTGCCCAGGCGCGCATGGACGCGCGTTTCGCCGCGATGGACGCGAACAGGGACGGCCGCCTCTCGCGCGATGAAGTGAAGGACAAGGGCCGCTTCGCCGAGCGCTTCGACGCGCTGGACACCAACAAGGACGGTGCCCTGTCGAAGGACGAACTGGTCGCCGGACGACCGGTCAGGAAGTAAGCCGTCCGCAGCAGGCCCGCGTAGCGCGCGCGGGCCTGCCGCTCCTGACTCAGACCACCAGCCGTCCGGAGAACCACAGCCCGGCGAGCATGCCGACGGTGGCCAGCAGCAGTCCCACGCCCATGCCCCAGCGCGAGCGACGTCGCTGGCAGGCCAGCCGGCGACGGGTACCTTCAGGGTCGATCGACAGGTCCCGCGCGTGGCGCCGCGCCAGGATCCTGGGCAGCCACCGCACGCTGGCCCAGCAGATGCCGATGAAGTAGGCCTGGGTCAGCAGCAGGTGCGGGATCCAGCCCGGAACGTCCTTCAGTGCATGGATGCCCGCCATGAAGGCCAGGATCAGCACGGTGTTGAACACGCCGTAGGCGATCAGGGCGCGGGTTTCCCTTGCGTCCAGCGGATCCCGCAGCGGCCTGCGGATGCCCAGCCACACCGCCGCGATGCCCAGCACCGTGCCCAGCGTGGCGATGCCGGCCGAACCGCCGAGCACCTTCAGCGCGCCCTGGCCCGCCGCCGCGCCGCCGCCCAGCACGGCCGCACCGGCCGCCGGCGGTGCCGCGGCCGCCAGCATGCCGAGCACGCCGCTGGCGAACGCCGCCGAGGGCGCCGACGTGCGCGCGAACTCCCCGAAGCGCGCCATCAGTTCCTCGCGGACATACTGGCGCGCGCGCGACAGGCGCTTGCGGACCGCGGCGTCGGTGATGCCGAGCAGCGCAGCGACCTGCTGCGAGCGCTGGCCTTCGCGGTAATACAGCAGCAGGACTTCGCGGCTGTCCTCCGGCAGCGCGGCGATCACCTCGCGTGCGGCCGCCTCCTGCTCGGTCTGCAGCAGCATTTCGGCCGGCGTGGGCGCGGTGTCGGCGGCGAGCGTCAGGGCGATCTCGGCGGTCTCGCCCGTCATCGGACGGCGCCGCTGCGCACGCAGGTGGTCGCGGGCCAGGTTGCGGGTGATTTCGCGCAGCCAGGGCAGGAAGCTGTCCGGGTTCTTCAGCGTCTCCAGTTGCCGCCAGCCCTTCACGAAGGCCTCCTGCGCGATGTCCTCGCTGGCCTGTACGTCGCGGGTGATCGCCAGGGCGATGCCGGTGATCGCGTTCTGGCAGAGCGCCACGATGCGGCCGTAGGCCGCGTGATCGCCCTCAGCCGCGGCGGGCAGGGCTTCGCGCAGGGACAGTTCGATTGCCTGGGTATCCATGGAGCCTCCGCATTGTCGGGATCATGCGGGCACGACGACCGACCGGGCGAAGTGTGACCCATGGGCGCGATGCGCGAACCTCAGAAGGCGATGCGTCCCGTGCGCACCAGCACGAACAGGACCGCCCCCACGGCGAGCACGCTGCTGAGCGCGATCGCCGGCTTGCCGAGCAGATAGTCGTAGCCGCGCCGGCGTTTGGCGTTGGCGGGCTGGGCCAGCATCGGGTCCATGATCCGCGGCAGCGTGACCAGGTACTGGTAATTGACCGCGCACAATCCGATCAGGGTGACGGCCACCGTCGCCATCCAGCCCGACGCCAGCATGGTCGTCAGCATCAGGCAGAACAGCCAGGCCGAGCCCGTGGCGGCATTGAGGGCCATGAAGCGACGGACCTGGAGCCGCTCCTGCGCGGTCTGGCAGAAGCGCGCCAGGTACCACCAGGTGAGGGCGTAGCCGACGAGCCCGCCGATCACGCCGCCCACCAGGCCACTGAGGGATGCCGGGTGCTGGGTGACCTGCTCGAAGATCACCCCCAGCGAGCCGCCGGCCACACCGCCCGTGACGCCACCCGTGGTCAGGCCGCTCGTGCCCAGCTTGCCCGCCAGGCCGGTACCGAGCAAGCCGGAACCGATCACCGTCGCCGCACTGGCCGCCGGCATCGCACCTACCAGACCGCCCAGCACGATCATGGTGAAGGCCGCCGTCGGCGCGGTGGAACGCGCGAATTCGCCGAAGCGCTGCAGCAGTTCTTCGCGGACCATCGCGCGGGCACGCGACAGGCGCTTGCGCACGGCCGCATCGCTCAGGCCCAACAGGTCGGCGACCTGCTGCGAGCTCTGGCCCTCGCGGTAGAACAGCAGCAGCGTTTCACGGCTGTCCTCGGGCAGCGAGGAAATGATCTCGGTGGCCACGAGTTCCTCTTCCGTCTGCAGCAGGCGCTCGGCCGGCGTGGGGTCCGGATCGGCGGCCATGCCGATGGCGATCTCCGCCACCTCGCCGGACATCGGCCGGCCGTGCTGCGCGCGCAGCCAGTCGCGCGCCAGGTTGCGGGTGATCTGCCGCAGCCACGGCAGGAAGCTGGCGCTGTTCTTCAGCCGGTCGAGCTGCTGCCACGCCTTGAGGAAGGCCTCCTGCGCGATGTCCTCGCTGGCCTGCACGTCGCGCGTGATGGCCAGTGCGATGGCGGTGACCGTGTTCTGGCAGGCGTGGACGATGCGCCCGTAGGCGTCCTGACTGCCACGTGCGGCGGCAGGCAGTTCGGCTTGCAGTATCAGGTCCAGGGACATCGCATTCATGGGGGCTGGGTCATCGGGTGGGCTGATGACCCAGACGCGCCGGGACGACGGATGTGACCGGATGCCGCATCACGCGTCGCACCGTCACGCCGGGGACTCAGCCGCCGCTGACGGGCTGGATGCGGATGCGGTCTTCCTCTTCCTCCGCCGGGGCGGCATCGGCCGGCGGCGCCTGCTCCGCCGGCGCTTGCGGCACGGCGGGCGGGGGCGGCAGCGGACGCCGCATCCACATCACCACGGCGGCCAGCGCGATCAGCGCCAGCAGGATCAGGCGGATGCGCCAGGCCCACGAGCGCCGGGGCGCTGCGTCGTCCTGCGGGCTGGTGAAGGTCAGCGCGGACGCATAGCCGGGACGCGTGCTTTCCAGCAGACCGGCCTCGCGCAGCAGTTCCCGCGCACGCGGCTGGTCGTCGGCGTGCCGCACCCAGACGGCAGGCTGCAACTGCGCCTTCACCGGTTCGGTATAGCTGAACTGGCCGCCGCGCTTGCTGTGGTACGAGCGGCCGTTGCTGATGTGCACCGGAATGCCGGCCTCGGTCAGCAGCTTGGCCACGCCCTCGACGGTTTCGATCCGCTGGCTGGAAAACACCTGTCGCATGCGCGCTCCTCAATCCTTCGCCGGTACCGCAGAGGCCGCTTCGGCATCGGGCACCACGCGGATCAGGCCTTCCTGCGCGGTGCTGGCCACCAGGCGGCCCTGGCGATCGAAGATCTGCCCGCGTGCCAGGCCGCGCGAACCGCTCGCGCTGGGGCTGTCGATGGAATACAGCAGCCAGTCGTCGGCGCGGAACGGGCGATGGAACCACAGTGCGTGGTCCAGCGACGCCATCTGCACGTTCGGCTGGTAGTAGCTGATGCCGTGCGGATACGTGGCCGTGCCCAGCAGCTGGAAATCGGAGGCATAGGCGAGCAGGGCGCGATGCAGTTCCGGCGAGTCGCCGACCGGTTCGCTCAGGCGGAACCAGACCTGCTGGAACGGCGGGCGCTTGGGCGGATTCAGTTCATCGCGCGGGTACACGTGGCGGAACTCGAACGGCCCACGACGCGACATCCAGCGCTGCACCTTCGGCGGCAGCGTGGCCATCACCTCGGCCGGCACCGGCGGCGCGGGCGCGATGTCCTCCGGCTGCGGCACTTCCGGCATCGACAGCTGGTGTTCGGCGCCTTCTTCCTCGGCCTGGAACGAGGCCGCGCAGAAGAAGATCACGCGGCCGTGCTGGATCGCGGTGACGCGGCGCACCGAAAAACTGCCGCCGTCGCGCGTGCGGTCCACTTCGTAGACGATCGGTGCCTCGATGTTGCCCGCGCGCAGGAAGTAGGCGTGCAGCGAGTGCGCGCGCCGACTGCCGGAGCCGCCTTCCACCGTCGCCTGCGCGGCCGACAGCGCCTGCCCCAGCACCTGGCCGCCGAACACGTACTTGGTGCCGATGTCGCGGCTCTGGCCGCGGAACAGGTTGTCTTCCAGCCGCTCCAGCGACAGCAGTTCGATCAGCTCGGAGACGACGGGTTCGGGAGCGGGCACGGCAGGGCCTGGTCGATGCAATGGCGATGGATTATAGCGGGCCGTCCATGGTCGGCCGACTGTCCTGTAGGAGCGACGTCAGTCGCGACTGCATTCCCGGATGCGGCATGGAGGAGTGCACGAGTTTCCGCTGCGATCCTCAGGTCCGCGACACTCCTCGGCCGTTGCACGCTTCGGACGTGCGGTCGCGACTGACGTCGCTCCTACAGGCGGCCGGTGACCGGCGGTTGCGGCAGCAGCCGCTCCAGCGGCGTGGTGCGCAGCACCGCGTCCCACGGGAACAGCGGGCCCGGATCCATCTTCCGCCGCACCAGCACGTCGGGATCGTCGCTGGCCGGCTCGCAGGCGGTGTCGAGGTCCTCGTGGCCGGCGATGAAGCGCAGGTTGGGCAGTTCGCGCTGCAGGTCCGCCAGCAGCGCGTGCAGCGATGCGATCTGCGCGTCGGTGTAGGGCTCCTCCATCCTCTGGCTGCCGGTGGCGAGCCAGTGCGGATAGCGGCCGGTGTTGACCAGTTCGATCCCGACCGAGCGCGGGTTGTAGCCGCGCACGTGGTGGGCGATGCGCGCCGGGCGCACGTACACGTGCACGCTGCCGTCCCGGTCGATGTAGTAGTGGCCGCAGTTGCCCGTGCCCGAAGCATGCAGGATGCGCTCACCGTACTCGCGCGCCATGGCCAGGTCCGGCAGCTCCGTGCAGTGGATGACCACCAGGTCGATCTGCCCGAGGGGTCGTGCCTCCAGCCGGTCCTCGTAGGGCAGGGGATCGACGATGCGGGCGAAGGCGGGAAGGTCCGGGTTCATGCGGCGATGCTAGCAGGCGGGCCGGGCGGCGACCGGGTCCGGTAAACTGGCGGCCTTCCCTGTCGCGCCCGTTCCCCATGCCGCTCAATCCCGAATCCCCGCTGGCCAGGCTGATGGCGACGCTGCCGCGCGCCGGCAAGGTGGAATGGATCGGACTGCGCCCGGCTCGCGACCAGGCCATGGTCGCCGCAGACGCGGTCATGGCCGAGACCGGCGGCGGCCTGGTCGGCGACCGCTACAAGGGCGGCAGCGGCAAGCGTGGCATCACCCTGATCCAGGCCGAGCACCTGCCGGTCATCGCGACGCTGGCGCAGCGCCCGGACCTCGTCCCGTCGCTGCTGCGCCGGAACGTGGTGGTGTCGGGCATTCCGCTGGTCGCGTTGAAGGGGCGTCGCTTCCGCATCGGCGAGGCGGTGTTCGAAGGGACCGAGGACTGCGACCCGTGCTCGCGCATGGAAGACGCGCTGGGGGCCGGCGGTTACAACGCGATGCGCGGGCACGGCGGCCTGTGCGCACGCATCGTCGAAGGCGGCACGTTCCGGCTTGGCGACGCGGTGGAAGCGCTGTGACGCGCGGCCACTGCATCCTGTCGCACGGGTTCGAGAGCGGGCCGGACGCGACCAAGGTCACCGCGCTGGCCGAGGTGGCCGAACGGCTGGGCTGGAGCCATGAGCGTCCTGATTACACCGACCTGGACGCGCGCCGCGAGGTCAGTCCGCTGGGTGACGTGGTCGCGCGGCTGGAGCGTCTGCGTGGTCTGGCACAGGCCGCCGCCGCGCGGGGTCCGCTGGTGCTCGCCGGTTCCAGCCTGGGCGGCTACATCGCCGGGCGCATTTCGCTGGAGGTGCCGGTGCGCGGTCTGTTCCTGATGGCGCCGGCGATCGCGATGGGGCCATTGCCGGCCCTCGATGCCGCCGCCGTGCCCGTGTCCATCATCCATGGCTGGGATGACGAACTGATCCCGGCGCAGGCCGTCGTCGACTGGGCCTTTCCGCGTCGCGCGCGGCTGTTGCTGGTCAACGACGGTCATCGCCTGTCCGATCATGTCCACGCTTCGGCGGAGGCGTTCGGGCAATTGCTCGCTACTCTCTGACCAACCGCCGTTCCGGCGCAAGCCGGGCTTTCAACCGCCGAATGGCGGGTCATCCATGTTGATTCTGGTTCTGCTTTGGGACGCAGGCGCAGAGCAAGATGGGTCCCAGCGTTCGCTGGGACGACGATCCTATTTGCTGAGGTTCCATCGTGAAATTCTTCGTCTCCTGCGCCAAGGGCCTGGAATACCTGCTCGCCGACGAGCTGTTGGCGCTCGGCGTGCCCAAGGCCACCGCCACCGTCGCCGGCGTCAACGCCGACGGTGAGCCGGTCGACGCGCAGCGCGCGGTGCTGTGGTCGCGCCTGGCCAGCCGCGTGCTGTGGCCGATCGCCGAATTCGAGTGCCTCAACGAACAGGCGCTGTACGACGGCGTGATGGCGATCGCCTGGGAAACGCATACGCGTCCCGAGCTGACGCTGGCGGTGGATGCGCACGTCTCCGGCGAAGCGATCACCCATGCGCGCTTCGCTGCGCAGCGCGTCAAGGACGCCGTGGTGGACCGCCTGCGCCAGCAGGGCCTGGAGCGGCCGTCGGTCGATGTGGAACAGCCTGACGTGCGCATCAACCTGTCGCTGCGCAAGGGGCGTGCGACGATCTCCATTGATCTCGGTGGCGGGCCGATGCATCGCCGCGGCTGGCGGCAGGCGCAGAACGAGGCGCCGTTGAAGGAAAACCTGGCGGCGGCCGTGCTGATGCGTGGCGGCTGGCCGGCGCTGTATCACGAGGGCGGCGCGCTGCTTGACCCGATGTGCGGCAGCAGCA
This sequence comes from Pseudoxanthomonas sp., assembly GCF_035999195.1. Lineage (NCBI taxonomy): Bacteria > Pseudomonadati > Pseudomonadota > Gammaproteobacteria > Lysobacterales > Lysobacteraceae > Pseudoxanthomonas > Pseudoxanthomonas sp. The sequence goes on along the minus strand of NZ_DASYGY010000007.1, from coordinate 224,448 downwards.
CGCTGCTGATCGAAGGCGCGCTGATGGCGGCCGATGTCGCGCCCGGCCTGCAGCGGCACGGCAATGTGCTGCCGTCGCGCTGGCTCGGCTTCGACGTGGAGGCGTGGCGCGCGCTGTTCGCCGACGCGGTGCAGCGCGAAACGGAAGGACGCAAGGCGTTGCGTCCGGCGTTCTTCGGCAGCGACATCGATCCTGTTGCGATCCGCGCCGCACGCGACAACGCGGTGCTTGCCGGGCTGGCGGGCCAGCTGCAGTTCGAGACGCGCGATGTGGCGCAGCTGCCGGTACAGGAGACGGAGCGTGGCCTGGTGGTCTGCAATCCGCCCTACGACGAACGCCTGTCGGCCGACGCCGACCTGTACCGCGCGCTGGGCGATGCCCTGCAGCGCGCCGTGCCGCAGTGGCGCGCCAGCCTGCTGTGCGGCAATGCCGATCTCGGGTATGCGACGGGTCTGCGCGCCGGCAGGAAGTACCAGGTGTTCAACGGTGCCATCGAGTGCGCACTGATCGTTTGCGATCCCATCGCCACGCCCGCGCGCGCGCCGCGCGAATCCAAGCCGCTGTCGGACGGCGCGCAGATGGTGGCCAACCGCCTGCGCAAGAACCTGAAGAAGTTCAAGCGCTGGCGCGAACAGGAGCAGGTGACCTGCTACCGCGCCTACGACGCCGACCTGCCGGAGTACGCCGCCGCCATCGATGTGTACATGGAAGAGGGCGGTCAGGCGCGCACCTTCCTGCACGTGCAGGAATACGCGGCGCCGGCGACCATCCCCGAGCACGATGTGCGCCGGCGTTTCAGCGAACTGCTGGCGGCCACGCGCGAGGTGTTCGGCGTGCCGCAGGAGCAGATCGCGGTGAAATCGCGGGAGCGCGGCAAGGGCGGTTCTAAGTACGGCCGCATGCAGCAGCGCGACGAGTTCATCGTCGTGCGCGAGTCCGGCGCGCGGCTGCGGGTCAACCTGTTCGACTATCTGGATACCGGCCTGTTCCTCGACCATCGCCCGCTGCGGCGGCGCATGGCACAGGAAGCGCGCGGCAAGCGCTTCCTCAACCTGTTCTGCTACACCGGCGTGGCCAGCGTGCAGGCGGCGGTGGCCGGTGCGGCATCGACGACCAGCGTGGACCTGTCGGCGACGTACCTGCAGTGGTGCGCGGACAACCTGGCCGAGAATGGCCTGGGCGGCGCGAAGCACCGGCTTGTGCAGGCCGACGCGGTGCGCTGGCTGGAAGCGGAACAGGCCGAGTACGACCTGATCTTCTGCGACCCGCCGACGTTCTCCAACTCGGCGCGCGCCGACGACTTCGACGTGCAGAAGGAGCAGGTGCGCCTGCTGCGTGCCGCCGTGGCGCGGCTGGCGCCGGGCGGCGTGCTGTACTTCAGCAACAACTTCCGCCGGTTCAAGCTGGACGAGAACGCCGTGGCCGAATTCGCGCGCTGCGAGGAGATCAGCGCGGCCACGATTCCCCCGGATTTCGAGCGCAACGCCCGCATCCACCGCGCATGGCGGCTGACGCGGGCGTAGCGCCGGTCAGCCGACGATCAGCACGAAGTCGCCGCGCTGCGACGCCATCGACAGCGCCAGCGTGCTCTCGCGCGCGGCCAGGTCGGCGGCGGACAGCGCCGTGCTCGGCGGATGCGCACGATAGCTCGTATCGTCGGCCAGCGTGTCGCGCACCACGTAGCCCATCAGCACGTTGACCAGTTCTCCCAGTGCGTCGATGGCGAGGTCGTCGTCGCACTGGTCGGGCGTGATCGACAGCAGGGAGCAGGCGATCGCCTGCATGGTCGCGCGGCCGCAGCCGATGCCGATCAGCATGGACTCCGAGCCCGCGTCGATGCGGACGTGCGCGGTGGCATCGCAGGCGGCGAGGGCGGCGGCATCGGCGATGCCGGATGCCTGGCACTGGCTGCCCAGCAGGCGCGGGAACAGGCGGTTGCTGACGCGGATCGCGCTGGTGGCCATGTCGGCGAGCGAGTGGCCGGCAATGCCGAGGGCGAGCGCGTGGTTGGCTTCGTCCAGGTCGCGGCGGTGCGCCACCAGTTCCGCCTCCAGCTGCTCGGCGGTCAGCGCGCCCTGTTCGACCAGGATCTGCCCGAACAGCTTGCGACCCTTCTTCTGGGCCGTTAGCAGGACATCCAGCTGGCCGGCGTCCAGCAATCCCATTTCCAGCGCGATGTCGCCGAAGCGGCGATCCTCGGCGCGCTGGCGGTCGTTGATGCGGCGCGCCTGGGCGGCATCCAGCATCTGGTGATGCACGGCGAGTTCGCCGAGCAGGGGATTGGAGGCGCGCTGCGCGTCCAGCGCGGCCAGCAGTTGTGCGGAGGTGATGGTGCCGCGTTCCAGCAGGAACTGGCCCAGGAATTTCGCTGCCATGATAGTGGTCTCGTACTGAAGAGGAAGGAGAACGTGCGCCGCGGTCAGGCGACCGCTTCTTGCAGCACGCGATCCATCACTTCCGGATCGATGGGCTTCTGCAGGTACGATTTCGCACCCAGCTTCAGGCACTCCTCGATGTCGCTCTGCGCGCCGAGCGAGCTGAGGATGACCACGCGGGCGCCGGGATCGTGCGAGAGGATACGGGCGAGGGCCTGCTTGCCGTCGCATTCCGGCATCACCAGGTCGAGCAGCACCACGTCGGGCTTCAGTACCTGGTACTGGTCGAAAGCTTCGTTGCCGTTGCCGGCTTCACCGACGACGTGGAAGCCGCAGTCGGACAACTGGCGTGCGGCGAGCATGCGCAGGGCGCGCGAGTCGTCGCACAGCAGGACGGTAGGACGTGACGTCATGGTGGTGGATCCCCCTGTTGGATCGTGGAGGCCCCGCGCCGGAGATCGGCGCAGGGCGACATGTAGGCACTATCGGCCGGTGCAGGGAGATCTTGAGGGGCGTGACACACACACGTCGCGCCGCGGACGGTCCGGGGAGAGGGGCGGCCGTCCGCGGCGCGCAGCGGTCAGAAGTCGAAGCGGGCGGCGATGGACACCGGCACCGACACGCGCTTGCCGGTGTCGTTGATCGAACCCAAGCCCAGTCCGCCGATGGCGCTGTCGTCGCCTTCCAGGTCGGCGACATAGCGCACGCCGGCCTGTGCGGTGATGCTGAAGCTGTCGTTGACGGGGATCAGCACGCCGACATCGATGCCGGCGCTGGCGGCCCACTTCTTTTCGGTGAACGGTGCATTGGCGATGGTGATGCCCGCATCCGGGATCTCGAAGGTCGCGCGGATGTCGTCGGTCTGCGTGGCGCCCAGGCGACCGGCGATGAACGGGCGGGTATAGCCCGGTTCCATGAAGTAGTGCCGGTAACCGGCTTCCACGGTGGTCGCCTTGTAGTCGCTGAAGGTGCCGTACACGGGCAGCGTGGTGTTCAGCGCGGGAACGAAGGCGCCGCCCACCTGCACGGTACCCGGATCGGTCTCGGTGCGGCGGATCTGGCCGAAGATTTCCGCGTTCTGGTTGAGTCCGTAGGCGAACTCCAGACCGTAGCCCATCGCGTTGTCGTAGATGTCCTCATGCGAACGCGGCTGGATGCGAAGCTCCGCGGCGACGCCGGCGAGCGCCGGATTCAACGGGCCCAGATCCGGCACCGCGGCCGTGGCGCCATCGTGGACATCGCCGCTGACCGGCGTGTCGGTACCGCCGAACACGGACATCGACAGCTTGCCCGCTTCGGGACCGGCGGCGTACACGGGAGCGGCGATCGCGAACGAGACGGCAACCGCAAAGAGCGACTTCTTCATCGGGGGACTCCTCTAGGGGAAAGGCCGACACCAGGTGCGTCGGATGCGTGCAATACGCAGCTCAATCCGCTCTGGATGCGTCACGATGCGCGCAACGTAACCGCCCCTTTCTTCACTCCGCGTCGACGTCCGGCGTGGCATTCCTCTCCTTCACGCGACTTTCACTGCGGCGAGGAGGTCTCACCGTCGCCGGTACCTGCCGTGCCGCGTGCGAGCCGTTCTTCGATGGCGGTGAACGCCGAATGCCGGCCTGGCGGGGAAGCGCCTGCATCGGTGGCGAAGTACACCACGCCCGTTCCGTCCGCACGATCCAGCCACAGGCCCGAGCGCAGCGCGTAGGCATCGCCGGAATGCCCGACGCGCGGCACCCCGTCGCCGAAGAGATCGTCGCCGCAGCCGTCATCGGCCGTGGCGAGCGTCTGCACGGCCAAGCCGTAACGGCAGTAAAAGGCGCGCGCCCGGGCACTGCCGGTGTCTTCTTCGTGGGTCACGCCGTTGTCGCCGTCGAAGGTCCACTGCGGTGTGGTCATCGCGTCGATGCTGGCGGAAGACAGCAGCCGCACGCCATCGACCTCGCCGCCGCCGAGCAGCAGCCGGCCGATCTTCGCCAGCCCGTTGGCCGAGATGCGCAGGCCGCCCTGCGGCGAGAACAGCGCGCCATTATCGCCCGCCCTCCAGCGGGAGAGATCGCAGTCGGCGCCGTCCTCGACGACCACGGCGCAGGCCGGTTTGCCGGCGCGGTTCTCGTCGCGCACCGGTGCGCGATCGCGGTACAGCACCACGGCGCGCGTCGCCGTGGCGGCATCGCAGCTTTCCCAGTTGAAGCAGGCATCCAGCTGCAGCGGCGCCAGCACCAGCCGGCGCATCAGCCGGTCGAAGCGTTCGCCGGTGGCGCGTTCCATCGCCATCGCCACCAGCGGAAAGTTGAGGTTGGTGTAGCGGAAGTGCGTGCCGGGTGCGTGCGCGTCGTCCCAGGCTTTGGGGTCGTCGAGGAGGGTCCTGAGCGGCGCGCCCAGCGGCGTGGCGTAGTAGCCGGCCGCATCGGTCAGGCTGGACTGGTGCGACAGCAGCAGGCGCAGCGTGATCGGCGTGTCCGGGTGTCGCGGATGGCGCAGCGTCCAGCCGAGGTACGTGGAGACGTCGGCCTCGAGATCGAGCGTGCCGGCTTCGACCAGCCGCATGACGCCGATCGCGGTGACCAGCTTGGAAATCGAGGCCACGCGCACCGGATCGTCGGCGGTGACCTGGCGGCCGGTGGCGAGGTCGGCCAATCCTTCCGCGTGGGTCGCGACGATGCCGTTGCGGTCGAAAGCGACGCGCACCTGCGCGACGGGCTCAGCGGCGTACGACGCCACGGACGCGGTCAGGCAGGCGAGTGAAACCAGGATGCGGAGGGAACGCAGGGACATCGGCCAGCACCTAGAGGGAACCGGCCCCGACTTTACTTCATCGTCGGCATCACGAACTCGGCCGCCTGCGTCTCGGGCCAGCGGGCGGTGATGGTCTTCAGGCGCGTGTAGAACCGCACGCCGTCCGGTCCGTGCACGTGCAGCGGACCGAAGATCGAGCGCTTCCAGCCGCCGAAGCTGTGGAAGGCCATCGGCACCGGGATCGGCACGTTGATGCCGACCATGCCGGCCTGCACCCGATGCGCGAACTCGCGCGCTGCGCCACCGTCGCGGGTGAACACCGCGGTGCCGTTGCCGTATTCGTGGCCGTTGACCAGCCGCAGTGCGGCGTCGAGGTCGGGCACGCGCATCACGCACAGCACCGGCCCGAAGATCTCTTCACGGTAGATCGTCATCGCCGGCGTGACGCGGTCGAACAGGCAGCCGCCGAGGAAGAAGCCGTCCGCGTATCCATCGACCACGTGGCGGCGTCCATCGACGACGAGATCCGCGCCTTCCGCCACGCCGGCATCCACATAACCACGCACCTTGTCGCGGTGCGCCCCGGTGACCAGGGGGCCCATTTCGGGGTCGAGGCATCCGGGGCCGATCTTCAATGCGGCGACCTTCGGTGCGAGCTTGGCGACCAGCGCGTCGGCGGTGGCATCGCCGACGCAGACGGCGACCGAGATCGCCATGCAGCGCTCGCCGGCCGAGCCGTAGCCGGCGCCGAGCAGCGCGGACACGGCACCGTCGACGTCGGCATCGGGCAGCACGACCATGTGGTTCTTCGCACCGCCCAGCGCCTGCACGCGCTTGCCGTTGGCACTGCCGCGCGCGTAGATGTATTCGGCGATCGGCGTGGAGCCGACGAAGCTCAGTGCCTGCACGCGCGGCTCATCGAGCAGCGCGTCCACCGCGGCCTTGTCGCCGTGGACCACATTGAACGCGCCATCCGGCACGCCCGCCTGTTTCAACAGGTCGGCCATGAACAGCGCCGCGGACGGATCGCGTTCGGACGGCTTCAACACGAAGGTGTTGCCGCAGGCCAGCGCCACCGGAAACATCCACAGCGGCACCATCGCGGGGAAGTTGAACGGCGTGATGCCGGCCACGACGCCCAGCGGCGCGTATTCGGTCCACGAATCGACATCGCGCCCGACGTTCATCGAGTGCTCGCCCTTGAGCAGGTGCGGGATGCCGCAGGCGAACTCCACCACTTCCAGCCCGCGGGTCACCTCACCGCGCGCGTCGGACAGCACCTTGCCGTGCTCGGAGGTGATGATCTTCGCCAGCTCGTCTGCGTGCGCCTCCAGCAATTCCTTGAAACGGAACATCACCCGCGCGCGGTTCAGCGGGGTGGTGGCGGCCCACGCGGGAAAAGCAGCCGACGCCGCGTCCACCGCCTGTTTCACGTCATCGGCCGAGGCCAACGGCACGCGTGCGGTGACACGGCCGGTGGCGGGGTCGTAGACATCGCCGAAGCGGTCGCCGCCGCCTTCCACCCGCTGTCCGTTGAAGAAGTGATGCAGCGCTTCGGTCATGGCGGACTACCTTGCTGTATCCCTCGCTCCGCGTGCGGGAGAGGGTGCCCGGAGGGCGGGTGAGGGGCGACGGCGCCCGTGTCGAAAATGCGATGCGGTGTATCGAGCGTCCGAGCGTTCGAGTTCTGGTTGCCATGCGGAATGCGGCGGCTCCGGCGTGCCCTCATCCGCCCTTCGGGCACCTTCTCCCCGCTCGCGCAGGGAGAAGGAAACAGCGGTTTACGCCAGCGCCTCGCGCGCCGGCACGTAGGCGTAACCGAGATCGTCGGCCACCGCCTTGTAGGTGATCTTGCCGGCGTGCACGTTCAGGCCGTTGAGCAGGTGTTCGTCGTCCAGCAGCGCCTGCTTCGCGCCCTTGTTCGCCAGTTGCACCGCGAAGGGCAGGGTGGCGTTGGTCAGGGCGAAGGTGGAGGTGCGGGCGACGCCGCCGGGCATGTTGGCAACGCAGTAGTGGATGATGCCGTCGACTTCGTACGTGGGGTTCTGGTGGGTGGTGGCCTTCGAGGTCTCGAAGCAGCCGCCCTGGTCGATCGCCACGTCCACCAGCACCGAACCGGGACGCATCAGCTTCAGCTGGTCGCGCGAAACGAGCTTGGGTGCGGCAGCGCCCGGGATCAGCACCGCGCCGATCACCAGGTCGGTCTCCGGCAGGCGCTCTTCGATGGCGTCGCGGGTGGAATAGATCGTGGTCAGCTGGTGGCCGTACAGCTCGTCCAGGTACTTCAGGCGGTCGAGCGAGCGGTCGAGGATGGTGACGTGCGCGTTCATGCCCATCGCCATGCGCGCGGCGTTGATGCCGACCACGCCGCCGCCGATCACCAGCACTTCGGCCGGCTTCACGCCGGGCACGCCGCCGAGCAGCACGCCGGAACCGCCCTGTGCCTTCTCCAGCGCATGCGCGCCGGCCTGGATCGACATGCGGCCGGCCACTTCCGACATCGGCGCCAGCAGCGGCAAGCCGCCCTTGCGGTCGGTGACGGTCTCATAGGCGATGCAGGTGGCGCCGGAGGCGACCAGCGCCTTGGTCTGTTCCGGATCGGGCGCCAGGTGCAGGTAGGTGTAGAGCACCTGGCCGGGGCGCAGCATGGCGCACTCGTTCGGCTGCGGCTCCTTGACCTTGATGATCATGTCGGCGCGGGCAAAGATCTCTGCGGCGGTGTCGACGATCTGCGCGCCGGCCTTGACGTACTGCTCGTCGGTCAGGCCGATGGCCTTGCCGCCCTCGCGCTGGACGATGACCTGGTGGCCGTTCGAGACGAGTTCGCGTGCGCCGGCCGGCGTAAGGCCGATGCGGTATTCGTGGTTCTTTATTTCCTTGGGGACGCCAATCAGCATGTTGCTCTCCAGTAGCGGGATGGGGCTTCGCGCGTGGGGAGCGCTGGGGCCGTTGGTCCGTAATTTTACGCGGTCGCCCGTATGGTGTCCCCCAGGACAGCCACGATCCGGTCGATGTGGTCCTTCTCCACGATCAGCGGTGGCGACAGGGCGATGACGTCGCCGGTCACCCGGGTCAGCAGGTGGCCGTCGTGGAAGGCGCGGGAGAAGACGTCGTAGGCGCGCGTGCCGGGCGCGCCCGCGCGCGGCGCCAGCTCGATGGCGCCGACCAGGCCGAAATTGCGGATGTCGACCACGTTCGGCAGCCCCTTCAGCGAATGCAGCGCGTCCTGCCAGTAATCGCCCAGCGACAGCGCCTTGTCGAACAGGTGCTCCTCCTCGTACGTGTCCAGCGTGGCGAGCGCGGCGGCGCAGGCCAGCGGATGGCCGGAGTAGGTGTAGCCATGGAACATGTCGATGAGGTGGTCCGGCCCGCCCATGAAGGCCTCGAACATGCGGTCCGACACGAAGGTCGCGCCCATCGGCACGCAGCCGTTGGTGATGCCCTTGGCGGCGGTGATCATGTCCGGCGTCACCCCGAAGCGCTGGGCGCCGAAGGCGTGGCCGACGCGGCCGAAGCCGGTGATCACTTCGTCGAAGATCAGCAGGATGCCGTGCCTGTCGCACATCTCGCGCAGGCGCTGCAGATAGCCTTCCGGCGGGATGACCACGCCGGCCGAACCCGAGATCGGCTCGACGATGACCGCGGCGATGGTGGACGCGTCGTACAGCGCGATCTGGCGTTCCAGGTCCTCGGCCAACTCGATGCCATGCGGCGGCAGGCCTTTCGAGAACGCGTTGCGCGAGACATCCAGCGTGTGGCGGATGTGCGACACCGCCGACAGCCCCGGGCCGAACCACTTGCGGTTGTTCGGCAGCCCGCCCACGGACATGCCGCCGAAACCGACGCCGTGGTACCCCTTCTCGCGGCCGATGAAGCGCGTGCGCTGGCCTTCGCCGCGCACACGGTGGTAGGCCAGGGCGATCTTCAGAGCGCTGTCCACGGCTTCCGAACCGGAGTTGCTGAAGAACACCCTGTTCAGATCGCCCGGTGCCAGCGCGGCCAGGCGCTCGGCCAGCTTGAACGGCAGCGGCGAGCTCATCGAGAAGTTGGGCGCGAAGTCGAGCGTGCCGATCTGCTGCCGGATCGCTTCGACGATGCGCGGCCGCGAGTGGCCCGCATTGCAGCACCACAGGCCGGCCGTGGCGTCCAGCACCTCGTTGCCGTCGACATCGCGGTAATACATGCCGGAGGCGCTGGCGAGCAGGCGCGGCTTGGCCTTGAACTGCCTGTTGGCGGTGAACGGCATCCAGAAATGGTCCAGCGAGGCCGGTGCCTCGAGGTTCTGGCGGGCATAGTGGTCGGCCAGGGCGCGGGAGGAGGAGGTGTCGTCGGCGCTCATCGCGGGTCCGGGGCGGGGATGATGGGCGCAGCTTAGCGCGTTGAAAAAACTTTACAACCGTGCCGGAGGTCGGGTCCTCGGCGTTTCCGCCGTCATGCCCGCCGTCTTCGTGTCGCTGGCGAATTGCCCGGAAAAGCGGATTGACCCGTCTGTGCCGGGGTGTAAAGTATCCCGCAACATTCCGGTCTTCCGGCAAGGGTGGTGATGGACATCGGCGCACGCCTGCAACTGGTCCGCAAATCCAAAGGCCTCAGCCAGCGCGAGCTGGCCAAGCGCGTGGGCGTCACCAACAGCACTATCTCGCTGATCGAGCAGAACAAGGTCAGCCCCTCGGTCAGTTCGCTGAAGAAGGTGCTGGACGGCATTCCGATCTCGCTGGCCGACTTCTTCACCCTGGACCTGGAGAAGGGGCTGCCGGACAGACCGTTCTATGTCGCCGACGAACTGCCGGACGTGGGCAGCAACGGCATTCACTATTTCCTGGTCGGCCAGCACCGCCCGCAGCGCCAGATGTGCATCCTGCGCGAGGTGATGCCGCCGGGCAGCGACACCGGCGACAGCATGCTGGCCCACGACGGCGAAGAAGGCGGCGTGGTGATCGCCGGCGAAGTGGAGGTCACCGTCGGCGAGCAGGTCCGCGTGCTCAAGGCCGGCGAAGGGTATTACTTCGAAAGCCGGGTGCCGCACCGGTTCCGCAATGTCGGCGAGGTCGATGCGGTGATCGTCAGCGCGAATACGCCGGCGACGTTTTGAACGATTCGAGCCCCTCTCCCATCGGGAGAGGGGTTGGGGTGAGGGTCCGGCGAAGCCAGTGAGTGACCGGCATCGTGGACTCCGCCGAACCCTCATCCGGCGCTTCGCGCCACCTTCTCCCGGCGGGAGAAGGGAAACCAGCCAGGAGCCCCCATGAGCAATCCCCGCACGCAACAGGACTGGCAGGCGATGGCCGCCGGCCTGTCGATCCGCACGCAGGCCTTCATCGACGGCAAGTACGTCGATGCCGCCAGCGGCAAGACCTTCGACTGCGTCAGTCCCATCGACGGGCGCGTACTTGGAAAGGTCGCCGACGGTCAGGAGGCGGACATCAACCGTGCCGTCGCCGCCGCGCGCCGCAGTTTCGATGCCGGTGCGTGGTCGAACGCGCGCCCGACGCACCGCAAGAAGGTGCTGCTCAAGCTCACGCAGTTGATCGAGCGGCACGCCGACGAACTGGCGCTGCTGGAATCGCTGGACATGGGCAAGCCGGTCAGCGACGCGCGCAGCGTCGATCTGGCCGCGACCATCCGCTGCATGGGCTGGACCGCCGAGGCGCTGGACAAGGTGTATGGCGAAGTCGCCGCGACCGGTCCGGACGAACTGGGTCTGGTGACGCGCGAACCGCTGGGCGTCGTCGGCGCCATCGTGCCGTGGAACTTCCCGCTGCTGATGGCCACGTGGAAACTGGCGCCGGCCCTGGCGACCGGCAACTCCATCGTGCTGAAGCCGTCGGAAAAATCGCCGCTGACGGCGATCCGGCTGGCCGAGATCGCGATCGAGGCCGGTATCCCGGCCGGCGTGCTCAACGTGGTCCCCGGCTTCGGCAAGACCGCCGGCGAGCCGCTGGCGCTGCACATGGATGTGGACGGGCTGGTGTTCACAGGTTCCACCGCGGTCGGCAAGCGCCTGCTGCAATGCGCAGGCCTGTCGAACATGAAACGCGCCTACATGGAGTGCGGCGGCAAGAGCCCGAACATCGTGTTCGCTGATGCGCATGATCTCGACGTCGCCGCGAAGGCCGCCGCCAGCGGCATCTTCTACAACCAGGGCGAGGTCTGCACGGCGGCCTCGCGACTGCTGGTGGAGCGATCGATCAAGGACGAGTTCGTCGCCCGCGTGGTCGAGGCCGGCAAGGCCATGCGTCCGCGGCATCCACTCGATCCCGGCGCCCCGATGGGCGCGATGGTCGACGAAGGGCAGACGCAGCGCGTGCTGGACTACATCGAGAAGGGCAAGGCCGAAGGCGCCAGGCTGGCGCTGGGTGGCACGCGCGCGGAGGTGGAGGCCGGCGGCTGCTATCTGGAGCCGACCGTGTTCGACGACGTGGCGCACGAGCACACGATCAGCCGCGAGGAGATCTTCGGGCCGGTGCTGTCGGTAATCGCGTTCGACCGCGAGGAAGACGCCCTGCGCATGGCCAACGACAGCGAGTACGGCCTGGCGGCCGGCGTGTGGACGCGCGACATCAGCCGCGCGCATCGCGTGGCGCGCAAACTGCGCGCGGGCAGCGTGTGGGTCAATTATTGGGATGGCGGCGACATGACCGCGCCATTCGGCGGCTACAAGCAGTCCGGCAACGGCCGCGACAAGTCGCTGCACGCCTTCGACAAGTACACCGAGATCAAGGCGACCTGGATCAACCTGGGAAGCTGAACATGCTGCCTGTGGGAGCGACGTCAGTCGCGATGCCGATGTCCGCCAGGCCGGACGGAGATCGCGACCCACGTCGCTCCCACAGCCCCTCGTCCGTTCTGCCAGAATCGCCCCGTCCCACCCACCGGCCCGCCGATGACCGCCACCGCCGTCGCCTCCACGCCCGTCAACTCGCCGCGGCGCGTGCTGTTCGCCAGCCTGATCGGCACCACCATCGAGTTCTTCGATTTCTACATCTACGCGACGGCGGCGGTGCTGGTGTTCCCGCACCTGTTCTTCCCGCAGGGCGATCCCACCACGGCCATGCTGCAGTCGTTCGCCACGTTCGCGCTGGCCTTCATCGCCCGGCCGGTGGGATCGGCGCTGTTCGGCCACTTCGGCGACCGGGTCGGCCGCAAGGCGACGCTGGTGGCGGCACTGCTGACGATGGGGATTTCCACGGTGCTGATCGGCCTGCTGCCGACCTATGCGCAGGTGGGCATCGTGGCGCCGTTGCTGCTGGCGCTGTGCCGCCTGGGGCAGGGCATCGGCCTGGGCGGCGAATGGGGCGGGGCGGTGCTGCTGGCCACGGAGAACGCGCCTCCCGGCAAGCGCGCGTGGTACGGCATGTTCCCGCAGCTGGGCGCGCCGCTGGGGTTCCTGTGTTCGACCGGGATCTTCCTGCTGCTGACCGAGGTGATGAGCGATGCGGACTTCCTCGCCTGGGGCTGGCGCATTCCGTTCGTCGCCAGCGCGGTGCTGGTGTTCGTCGGCCTGTGGGTGCGGCTGCGCATCGCCGAGACGCCGGACTTCCAGAAGACGCTGGACCAAGGCGAGCGCGTCAAGGTGCCGATGTTGACCGCCATCCGCGAGCATCCGTTCGCGCTGGTGACCGGCACTTTCGCGCTGGTGGCCACGTTCGTGTTGTTCTACCTGATGACCGTGTTCGCGCTGAGCTGGGGTACGTCGAAGCTCGGCTACACGCGCGAGCATTTCCTGATGCTGCAGATGGTCGGCGTGCTGTTCTTCGCCCTGACCATCCCGCTTTCGGCGCTGTACGCCGACCGCTTCGGACGGCGCAACGCGATGATCGTGGCCACGCTGCTGATCATCGGGTTCGGCTTCGCCTTCGCGCCGCTGCTGGAATCCGGCAACGACCTGGGCGTGCTGGCGTTCCTGGCGCTGGGATTGGGCGCGATGGGCCTGACGTACGGCCCCTGCGGCACGATCCTGGCCGAGATGTTCCCGACCGCCGTGCGCTACACGGGCGCATCGCTGGCGTTCAACCTGGCCGGCATCCTCGGTGCGTCCCCCGCGCCTTACATCGCCACGCGGCTCGGTGAACGCTACGGATTGGCGTCGGTGGGCGGGTACCTGGCCGGCATGGCCCTGCTGACGTTGCTGGCCTTGTTGGCGATGCCGCGTCGGCGGTAATGCGTCCAGGCTCGCGATGGGGCATCGCGTGGTCGTGCGCATAGCGCACGCTACGGTCTGGCCCCGTCATGATCCGCTACGTCGCGTGCGCCACGCGCACGGCCGCAGGATCCTTCCCCGGCGCACGCTACCCGAACAGCCGCTTCACGGTGCGGCTGAGCCAGCCGCCCTGCTGGTGATCGCGGACGAACTGGTTGAGGTGGCGCTTCACCGAGTCGGCGTAGGCCTTGTCGTCGTTGCGGATGTGGTTGAACAGCCAGCGCGACAGCAGGCTGCGCAGTTCGTCCACGATGTCCTCGCCGGCCTGGAAGCGCAGGCGGTACTCGGACACCCGCCTGGTGAAGACGTCGTGCACCCGCTTGTGGGCCGCACTGAACGGGTAACCGGCCTCCTCCATCAGCTCTTCCTCGAACGCGAAGTGCGAAAGCGTGTAGTCGACCAGTTCATCGATCACTTCGCCCACGGCGAAGCGCTCCATCGACTTCTGGGTCACGTGGAGATGGTTGATCATCTCCACGATGCGGCGGTGCTGGCCATCGATGATGTCGATGCCGGTGTCCATGTCGTCCTGCCAGATCAGCAGTGTCATGCGCGGTTCCCCCCTGCCGGCGGATGCCGGAATGCGGGGGAATCTAGGTGTGCGTCCCTGTCGCGGCATTGATCGGAATCAATGCTGCGACCGATGGACGCAGCGAACGGTGGACTGATGTAGGAGCGACGTGAGTCGCGACCGCCGACCCGATACCGTCAGCGGGCTCTGGTCGAGTTGTAGCCATTGAGGCCCCGCTTGGTCTTTCGGTTGCATGGATGCGGTTTGGGCGCACCAATCTCCCGGTCGCGACTCACGTCGCTCCTACAGAGGGCGGCTAACCGCTCGACACCACCCGGTTCCGCCCGCCCGCCTTGGCCAGGTACAACCGCCGGTCGGCTTCGCTGAGCAGATGATTGAGCGTCTGGCCCGGGAAGCGGGTGCGGAACACGCCGATGCTGACCGTCATGCGCAGCGCGTGGCCACCCACATCGACCTGCAGCGCCTCGATCGCGGCGCGCAGCGACTCGAAATACTCCACCGCCTCGCTCTCGCCCAGGTAGGGCACCAGTGCGCAGAACTCTTCGCCGCCGAACCGGGCCACCAGGTCCTGCGTGCCCGCATGACGCGCGATGGCCTGGGCGACGGCCTTCAGGGCGAGGTCGCCGGCCTCGTGGCCATGCATATCGTTGATGTGCTTGAAATGGTCGATGTCGATGATCGCCGCCGTCACCGCCTGCTGGCGGCCGAGCGTGTTGGGCAACAGCGCATGGCATTCGGCCAGGAAGTGGCGGCGGTTCGGCAGGCCGGTGAGGAAGTCGCGGGTGGCCAGGTCCTGCAGCGTACCGATCAGTTCCAACTGATCGATGTTCTGCGAGACGCGGCAGAAGAATTCCTCGCGCGAGAACGGCTTGTGCAGGAAATCGTTGGCGCCGCTCTTCAGGAAGCGCGGCACCAGGCTGCCGTCGCTGGTGCCGGAGATGCCGATGATGGCCAGGTGGTCGCGCGCGTGGCGAGCGCGCAGGCGCCGGGTGAATTCGTGACCCTTCATGCCCGGCATTTCCTGGTCGACGATGGCCAGGCGGATGTCGGGGTTGGCGTCCAGCACGGCCAGGCCGGCCTCGCCGTCCGCCGCTTCCACCACGCGGAAGCCGTACATCGAGAGCAGCGCCGCCGCGTGCTGGCGGGCCGACCGCGAGTCGTCGACGATCAGCGCGGCGATGCGGCGGTTGCGTTCCAGCCGCTGCACCAGCCAGACCAGGTAGTCGATGCTGCCGGGCGTGTTCTTCAGCACGTAGTCCACCACCTGCCGGCGCAGCACCTGCTCGCGCAGGGTGTCGTCGTATACGCCGCTGACGACCACCGTGGGCAACTGGCGCGACAGGAAGAATTCGACCACCTCGTCGTGGCTGCCGTCGGCCAGGACCAGGCTGGTGACCACCATGAACCAGTCGGGGTGCTTCTCCAGCGTCGCGCGCGCCTCCGCCAGCGTGGAGGCGTAGACGACGGGCAGGCTGAGCTTCTGCTCGATCGCTTCGCCGATCAGGCGCGCATGCGTGCGCGAGTTCTCCACCACCAGGATGCGCTGGGGCAGGGGCGACTGGCTGGCGGTGGCGGGTACGGCGCGTTGCGGACTGGACATGCTCGGGAGGGCCGAGAGGAATTCCTGTCACTGCTATCGGCCGTTGCGGCGCGGACTTGAGAGCGTCGTCACGAAACGTGATGGCGGCGTGAAGGCCTTACCACAGCGCGTCGCGCAGCTTGTACCAGGCCATGGCCGCGACCAGCAGGGGGGTGCGCAGGGCGCGACCGCCGGGGAACGGATGGTGGTCGATCTTCGCGAACAGGTCCAGCCGCTCGGACTGCCCGCGGATCGCCTCGGCAAGCACGGTGCCCGCCAGCCCCGCGGCGATCAGGCCGTGTCCCGAGAACCCCTGGGCGAAATACAGGTTGGGCGACAGCCGTCCCCAGTGCGGGGCGCGATTGAGCGAGATGTCGATCATCCCGCCCCACAGGTACTCGATGCCGACATCGCGCAGCTGCGGGAACACGCGGTGCATGCGCCGCGTCATCACGCTGCGCAGGTTGGGCGGGGTCATCGCCGAATAGCTGGCGCGGCCGCCGAACAGCAGGCGGTGGTCGCGGCCAAGGCGGAAGTAGTCCAGCGCCCAGTTGGTGTCGGCCACCGCCATGTCGTTGCGGATCAGGGCGCGTGCGCGCGCCTCGCCCAGCGGCGGCGTGGCGGCGATGTAGGTGCCCACCGGCATCATCCGCGACTCCAGTTCCGGCGCGATCCCGCGCAACAGCGCGTTGCCGGCGAGGATCGCGGTGTCGCAGGCGACCTCGCCCCGCGCGGTCTTGAGCAGCGGTCGCGCGCCGCGGACGAGTTCCGTCACGCGGGAGCCCTCAAAGATGCGGACGCCGGCGTCCAGTGCGGCGCATCCGAGCCCCAGCGCGTACGCCAGAGGATGCAGGTGGCCGCTGACCGGGTCGTACATCGCGCCCAGGTAACGGTCGCTGGCGAGTTCGCTGCGCAGGCGCTCGCGGTCCCACCATTGCACGGGGTGGTGGTAGCGGGCGTTGAAGTCCTCGACCGCCTCTTCCACGTCGCGTTGCTGGCGCGGCTTGATCGGCACCGTGGCGTGGCCGTCGCGCCAGTCGCAGTCGATCCCGTGCCGGTCGATGCGCCCGCGCAGCCAGCGCAGGCCATCGAGCGACAGGTCGAACATCTTCTTGGCGTCGTCGAAGCCGACCAACGCTTCCAGCTTCGCCTCGCCGCAGCTGAAACCGGCGATGGCCTGCCCGCCGTTGCGCCCCGACGCGCCCCAGCCGATCCGCTCGGCTTCCAGCACGACCACCCTGTAGCCGGCTTCGGCCAGTTCCAGCGCCGCCGACAGCCCGGTGTAGCCGGCACCGAGGATGCAGACATCGGCGTCGACGCGGCCTTCCAGTACCGGTTGCGCCGGCAACGGCGTGGTGCTGGCGGCGTACCAGCTGTCGGGATAGGGGGCGCTGGAAAGGGCCGTGCTCATGATGCTTGTCCGCCGTCATCCCCGCGAAGGCGGGGACACAGTGCCTTCGTGTTCGCGAGGCGGACGTCGCTGGGTTCCCGCCTTCGCGGGAATGACGATCTCCAGGGCAGCATGTTCTTCCTCACACCGATCGCAGGTACCACGCGTATTCCAGGTCGGTCACCTCGGTATAGAAGCTGTGCATCTCCTTGAGCTTCTGCTGGCCGTAGATGTGCTGGAACGAGGTGCCGAATTGCTCGCGGATGAACTCGCTGCCCATGAACGCACCGATCGCCTCCCGCCAGAACGGCGTGCGGATCTCGGTCTGGTCGTAGGCGTTGCCGGTGATCGGCGGGCCGGGGTCGAAGCCCTGCTCGATGCCGTGCAGCATGCCGGCCAGCACCGCGGCGGTGACCAGGTAGATGTTGGCGTCGGCGCCGGCGATGCGGTGCTCGATGCGCGTATTGGCTTCGTCGCTGTGCGGGATGCGCATGGCGACGGTGCGGTTGTTGTAGCCCCACACATCGTTGAGCGGCACGAAGGCGTTGAGCACGAAGCGGCGGTAGCTGTTGGCGTGCGGCGCGAACAGCAGCAGGCAATCCTGGTCGCTGCGCTGCAGGCCGCCGATCGCGTGCCTCAGCGCATCCGCGGGTGCGGCCTGCGATGAGGCGAAGATGTTGCGGCCGTCGGCATCCAGCACGCTGGCATGGATATGCATGCCGCTGCCGGCCTGCCCGGCGAAGGGCTTGGCCATGAAGCTGGCCATCAGGCCCTGCTGCTGGGCGACCGCCTTGATCGCGCGCTTCAGGTAGATGGCGTCGTCGCAGGCGAGCAGGGCGTCGTCGCGGTGCTTGAGGTTGATCTCGAACTGGCCCGGCGCGTACTCCGCCACCGCGGTGTCGGCCGGAATGCGTTGCGCACGGCAGGCGGCTGCCACGGCATCGGTGAAGCCGCGGTAATCGTTGAGGTCTTCCATGTAGTAGACCTGCGTGCTGGTGTTGCGCTGGCCGGTCGCCGGATTGATCGAGGTGCGCGGACGCCCCGCGTCGTCCATGCGCTGGTCGAACAGGTAGAACTCCAGTTCCACCGCCACCACCGGCTTCAGCCCGCGCGCGGCATAGCGCGCGAGTACGCGCTTCAGCACTTCGCGCGGATTGGCCTCGAACATGCCGCCCTTCGCATCTTCCATGCTCAGCAGCAGCTGCGCAGCGGTGCGCGGCGACCACGGCACGGGCCGCAGCGAACCCGGCACGGGGCGGCAGATGCGGTCCTCGTCGCCGATGTCGTACCCCAGCCCGGTTTCCTCCACCGTGTTGCCGGTGATGTCGGTCGCGATCAGCGACATCGGCAGGCACACGCCGTCGCGATAGACCTTTTCCAGCGCGTCGCGGGTGATGCGCTTGCCGCGCAGCAAGCCGTTCATGTCCGGCAGCAGCAGATCGATCTGCTCGCAATCGGGAAGTGCGGCCAGCGTGGCGGCATCGTCGGCAGGCAGGGAAGACGCGGCGGAATCGGGGCGCATGAGGGTCATCCGGAGGGCTGCGGCGGAGCTTAGCAGAGCGCCCGGCGCGTCAAGAATACTCAACGGAAAGAATTCCGTAAGCGGTGGAAATGCCCGAAATTGGTGCCGCGGCGCACCATATCAGCGCCAAAAACGTCATCTGACGGCGTCGTGTTGTAAAAATAAAACGGCCGGGTTAACGTGCGGACAAGCCACTTTCGGGCTTCCTGCATGACCCCGCTGCCGCGGGTCGGCCTGCCGACCGACCACAAGCACATCGGTGCGCATCCCTTCCTCGCCGTCGGCGAGAAGTACGTGCGCGCGGTGGTCGACGGGGCCAACTGCCTGCCCTTGCTGGTGCCCACGCTCGACCCGGTCCTGCCGCTGCGGCAGGTGCTCGACGGCCTCGACGGCCTGCTGCTGACCGGGGCGGTGAGCAACATCGAACCGCACCACTACAGCGACGAATCCAGCTACGAGGGCAACCTGCTGGACCCGCGCCGCGATGCCACCAACCTGCCGCTGATTCCGCTCGCCATCGAACTGGGCGTGCCCGTCCTGGCGATCTGCCGTGGTTTCCAGGAGGTCAACGTCGCCTTCGGTGGCAGCCTGTACCAAAAGGTGCACGAGCAGCCCGGTTTCATGGACCACCGCGAGAACAGGGACGATCCGCTTGACGTGCAGTACGGGCCGGCGCACGACATCGCACTGGTGCCGGGTGGCCTGCTGGCCAGGCTGGCCGGCGACACGCGCGCCACCGTCAATTCGCTGCATGGCCAGGGCGTGCGCCGGCTGGGCAACGGACTGGTGGTCGAAGCGCAGGCGCCGGACGGGCTGATCGAGGCGTTCCGCCACGAGGGTCCGGGCTTCATGCTGGCGGTGCAGTGGCACCCCGAGTGGAAAGTGGCGGAGAACCCGTTCTACCTGTCGATCTTCCGCGCCTTCGGCGATGCCTGCCGGGAGCGGGCACGGCGACTGCGGGTGGCGGCATGAAGCGGCGGCATCCACCGCCATGGGAGGGCGGGCGCTGACGCGCCCGTTCCGCAGGCGACCGGCAGACCTGCCGGCCTTCTTCCTCCCAGGACCTCAGCTTTCCATGAGCCAGAAACAGACAGAACGAAAAAAGAAGACCGCGGCCGCCGAGCCCGCCGACAGTTCACTGCTCCGCTGGCTGCGGGAACGCAGCATCACCGAGGTCGAATGCCTGGTGCCCGACATCACCGGCATCGCGCGCGGCAAGATCATCCCGGCCGACAAGTTCAGTCACGACTACGGCACGCGCCTGCCGGAGGGCATCTTCGCCACCACCGTCACCGGCGACTATCCGGACGACTACTACGACCTGACGTCGCCGTCGGATTCGGACATGTTCCTGCGTCCGGATCCGGACACCGTGCGCATGGTGCCGTGGGCGACCGATCCCACCGCGCAGGTGATCCACGACTGCCATACCAAGGACGGCAAGCCCCACGACCTGGCGCCGCGCAACGTGTTGCGGCGCGTGCTTGCGGCGTACGAAAAGGAAGGCCTGCTTCCGGTGGTGGCGCCGGAACTGGAATTCTTCCTGGTACAGAAGAATACCGACCCGGACTTCCCGCTGCTGCCGCCGGCCGGCCGTTCGGGCCGCCCGGAAACGGCGCGCCAGTCGTATTCGATCGATGCGGTCAACGAATTCGACCCCATCCTCGACCTGATGTACGACTACTGCGACGCGATGGAACTGGACGTGGACACGCTGATCCACGAATCCGGCGCGGCGCAGCTGGAGGTCAACTTCACCCACGACGACGCGCTGTCGCGTGCCGACCAGGTGTTCCTGTTCAAGCGCACCATGCGCGAAGCGGCGATGCGCCATGGCGTGTACGCCACCTTCCTGGCCAAGCCGATGGAGAACGAACCCGGCAGCGCCATGCACATCCACCAGAGCCTGGTGGACGTGAAGACCGGACGAAATGTCTTCACCGGCAAGAGCGAAGGCAAGGGCAGCAAACTGTTCGGCCATTACCTGGCCGGGCTGCAGAAATACGTGCCGATGGCGATGGCGTTCTTCGGCCCCAACGTCAATTCCTACCGGCGGCTGGCGCTGGGGCAGGTGGCGCCGATCAACGTGCAGTGGGGCTACGACAACCGCACCTGCGGCCTGCGCGTGCCGATGGACACGCCGGACAACATGCGCGTGGAAAGCCGTTTCGCCGGCTCGGATGCCAATCCGTATCTCGCGATGGCGGGCACGCTGGCGTGTGGCCTGCTCGGCATCCGCGAACAGCTCAAGCCGACCGAGCCGCTGGCCAGCAGCGCGCAGGACATCGGTTTCGAACTGCCGCGCTCGCTGGGCGAGGCGCTGGACGAACTGGAAGGCTGCAAGCCGCTGCAGGAGCTGATGGGCGCGCGCTTCGTCCGCGCGTACGTGTCGGTCAAGCGCAAGGAGTACGAAACCTTCTTCCGCGTGATCAGCTCGTGGGAGCGTGAGTTCCTGTTGTTGAACGTCTGACCGTTGATCCCTTCTCCCTCCGGGAGAAGGTGGCGCGTAGCGCCGGATGAGGGTGCGGCGGCATCGGGATGGTTCACCGCCGATGGTTCTGCCGGACCCTCACCCCAACCCCTCTCCCAATGGGAGAGGGGCCCAATCTTGGAGCCCACATGACCCGACTCGACACCCGTACCCTGCAGAAGCTCGACGCCGAGCACCACCTGCATCCGTTCAACGACAACGCCGCGCTGGCGAAGCGGGGCACGCGCATCCTGACCCGGGGCGAGGGCTGCTACGTCTGGGATGCCGACGGCAACCAGCTGCTCGACGCCTTCGCCGGCCTGTGGTGCGTCAATGTCGGGTACGGGCGCAAGGAACTGGGTGAGGTGGCGTCGAAGCAGATGACGCAGCTGGCCTACTACAACAGCTTCTTCCAGTGCACCACCGAGCCGACCATCGAACTGGCGGCCAAGCTGGCGGAGCTGGCGCCGGGCGACCTCAACCACGCCTTCTTCGTCAATTCCGGTTCGGAAGCCAACGACACCATCCTGCGCCTGGTCCGCCACTTCTGGGCGGTGCAGGACCAGCCGCAGAAGACCATCTTCATCGGCCGCCACGACGGCTACCACGGCACCACGATGGCGGGCGCCAGCCTGGGCGGCATGAAGGGCATGCACAAGCAGGGCGGGCTGCCGATCCCGGACATCCACCACATCGATCCGCCGTTCTGGTTCGCCGACGGCGGCGACCTGTCCGAGGACGAGTACGGCCTGGTCGCCGCGCGCCGGCTGGAGCAGAAGATCCTCGAACTCGGTCCCGAGCGCGTGGCCGCCTTCATCGGCGAGCCGATCATGGGCGCCATCGGCGTGTACATACCGCCGAAGACCTACTGGCCGGAGATCGAGCGCATCTGCCGGCAGTACGACGTGCTGCTGGTGGCCGACGAAGTGATCTGCGGCTTCGGCCGAACCGGCGAATGGTTCGGTTCGCAGTACTTCGGCTTCCAGCCGGACATCATGCCGGTAGCCAAGGGCATCACCTCGGGCTACATCCCGCTGGGCGCGGCCATGTTCAACGACCGCATCTCGAAGGTGCTCAAGGAGCAGGGGGGAGAACTCGCGCATGGTGCCACGTACTCGGGCCACCCCGTCTGCGCGGCCGTGGCGCTGGAGAACATCCGCATCCTGCAGGAGGAGAAGATCGTCGAGCGGGCGAAGACCGAGATCGCGCCCTACCTGGCGCAGCGCTGGGCCGAGCTGGGCGAGCACCGGCTGGTCGGGCAGGCGCGCATCGCCGGCATGGTCGGCGCGCTGGAACTGGTGCCCGACAAGCGAAAGCGCGCGTTCTTCCCCGAGCGCGGCACGGTCGGTCAGCGCTGCCGCGACCACGCGCTGAAGCATGGTCTGATCCTGCGCGCGACCTGGGACGCCATGCTGCTGTCGCCGCCGCTGATCATCACGCGTGCGCAGGTGGACGAACTGTTCGAGAAGACCTGGAAAGCGCTCAACGACACCGCGACGGACCTGGGAATGTAATGTCATCGCAAGGTCCGTGCGCTGCGTCACGGCGCTGCGGCCCGGGCGTATGATGGTTCCATCCCCCGATCCTGTTCCATGGAGACACCGATGAAGCTCAAGACCCTCACCGTCGTGCTGGCCGCCACCGTGCTGGCCGCCTGTGGCGGGACGGATGGCGCGGCCGCCGATGGCGCGTCGTCCAAGACGTTGAACGTCTACAACTGGCCCGATTACATCGCCGAGGACACCATCCCGAACTTCGAGCAGCAGACCGGCGTGAGCGTCACCTACGATGTGTTCGACAGCGATGAGATGGTCGAGACCAAGCTGCTGGCCGGCAGCAGCGGCTACGACGTCGTCGTGCCTTCGCTGAGCTTCCTGGGCCGGCAGATCCAGGCGGGCGTGTTCCTGCCGCTGGACAAGAGCAAGATCCCCAACCTGAAGAACCTCGACCCGAAGATGCTGGAGCGCATCGCGCTGCAGGATCCGGGCAACCGGTTCGCCGTGCCCTACCTGTGGGGCACCAGCGGCATCGGCTACAACGTCGACAAGATCAAGGCGATCTTCGGCGACACCGCCGTCACCGGCAGCTGGGACGTGGTGTTCAAGCCGGAGAACGCGGCCAAGCTGAAGGACTGCGGCATCACCGTGCTGGATACGCCGTCGGAACTCATCCCGATCGCGCTCAACTACCTCGGAGAGGACCCGCACAGCTTCGACCCGGCCGTGATCGACAAGGCCGCCGCGCTGCTGAAGACCATCCGCCCCTACATCCGCAACTTCCACTCGTCCTCGTACATCAACGACCTGGCCAACGGCGATGTCTGCCTGGTGGTGGGCTGGTCGGGCGACATCATCCAGGCGCGCGACCGCGCGGCGGAGTCGGGTAATGGCGTGAACGTGGCGTACTCCATTCCGAAGGAAGGCGCGCCGCAGTGGTTCGACATGCTGGCCATCCCGAAGGACGCCAAGAACGTCGACAACGCGTACGCCTTCATCAACTACCTGCTCGATCCGCAGGTCGCGGCGGCGAACACCAATTACGTGACCTATCCGAACCCGGTGCCCGCGTCGAAGCCGCTGGTCGACAAGAGCATCGCCGACGATCCGACGATCTATCCGCCGGCCGACGTGGACGCGAAGCTGTTCACCTTCGCCGTGCTGCCGCCGGACGTGGATCGGCAGTACACGCGCATCTGGACGGAGCTGAAGACCGGGCGCTGAAACAAGCACGGGCGCGTGCCGGAACGGACGCGCCCTTCGTCATCGTGGCGGCGCCCGGGGAAGCGGGCGACGGCATGGGGGAGGGGAAGGGGAGCACGACGGCACGGAACCGGCCACTGCACCGACAGCACGCCCGCGGCGGCCCAGGCCGGCAAGGGACCACATCAAGCCGCCCTCGCGGGCCGAACGGAGAGAGATGGATGAAACTGCGCGTACTGGCAACCACCCTGGCCCTGTGTACCCTCGCTGCCTGCGGCGGAAAGTCCGGTGACGAAGGCGGCAATGCCGCAGGCGCCGCCAAACAGGTCAACGTCTACAACTGGTCCGACTACATCGCCGAAGACACCATTCCGAACTTCGAGAAGGCCTCCGGCATCAAGGTGACCTACGACGTGTTCGACAGCAACGAAGTGCTGGAGACCAAGCTGCTGGCCGGCAGCAGCGGTTACGACGTGGTCGTGCCGACGATGAACTTCCTGGGCCGCCAGATCCAGGCCGGCGTGTTCCTGCCGCTGGACAAGAGCAAGATCCCCAACTACGCCAACCTCGACCCGGCCATCATGAAGCGGCTGGAGAACCAGGATCCCGGCAACCAGCACGCCATTCCCTACATGTGGGGCACCACCGGCATCGGCTACAACGTCGACAAGGTCAAGGCGGCATTCGGCACCACCGACATCGCCAACAGCCTGGACATCGTGTTCAAGCCGGAGAACATCAGCAAGCTGAAGGACTGCGGCGTGACCTTCCTCGACACGCCGTCGGAGATCATCCCGATCGCGCTCAATTATCTGGGCGAGGATCCCAACAGCCAGGACCCGGCGGTGATCGACAAGGCCGCCGCGCTGTTGAAGACGATCCGTCCCTACATCACCAACTTCCATTCCTCCCAGTACATCGACGCGATGGCCAACGGCGACACCTGCCTGGTGGTGGGCTGGTCCGGCGACATCATCCAGGCGCGCGACCGCGCGGTGGATGCGAAGAACGGCGTCAACATCGCCTACGCCATCCCCAAGGAAGGCGCGCCGCAGTGGTTCGACATGCTGGCCATCCCGAAGGACGCCAAGCACCTGGACGAGGCCTACGCCTTCATCAACTACCTGCTCGATCCGCAGGTGATGGCCAACAACTCCAACTTCATCAGCTACCCGAACGCCATTCCGAAGGCGAAGGAGCTGATGGACAAGGCGATCACCGAGGATCCGACGATCTACCCGACGCCCGAGGTGGAGGCCAAACTGTTCACCTTCGCCATCATCACGCCCGAGGTCGACCGCCAGTACACCCGCATCTGGACGGAACTGAAGACCGGCAAGTAAGCACCGCCGCCGGGACGGACGCGGTCCGTTCCGGCGCGGGGTCGCAGACATCCAACATCCACGCCGGCGTCCACGGAAGCCGGCGACCAGGGGATCTCCATGACGGCAGAACAGGGCAACGGCGCGGCACCGAACGTCAAGGCGAATACGCAGGAGTACCTGCGCATCGTCGACGTGCGCAAGGAGTTCGACGGGTTCGTGGCGGTGGATGACACCAACCTGACCATCCGCAAGGGCGAGATCTTCGCGTTGCTGGGCGGCTCGGGCAGCGGAAAGTCCACCCTGCTGCGCTGCCTGGCAGGGTTCGAGACGCCTTCCTCCGGCAAGATCTACCTAGACGGACAGCTGCTCAACGACCTGCCGCCTTACGAGCGGCCGCTCAACATGATGTTCCAGTCGTACGCACTGTTCCCGCACATGACGGTGGAACAGAACATCGCGTTCGGTCTGAAGCAGGATGGCCTTTCGAAGGACGCCATCAGCAAGCGCGTCGAGGAGATGCTGGCGCTGGTGCAGTTGGGCAAGCTGGCCAAGCGCAAGCCGCACCAGCTCTCCGGCGGCCAGCAGCAGCGCGTGGCACTGGCGCGGTCGCTGGCCAAGGGCCCGAAGCTGCTGCTGCTCGACGAGCCGATGGGCGCGCTGGACAAGAAGCTGCGCTCGCAGATGCAGCTGGAACTGGTCAGCATCATCGAGAAGTCCGGGGTGACCTGCGTGATGGTCACCCACGACCAGGAAGAGGCCATGACCATGGCCACCCGCATCGCGCTGATGGACCAGGGCTGGATCCGCCAGGTCGGCACGCCCGACGAGATCTACGAGCAGCCGACCAGCCGCTTCGCCGCCGAGTTCATCGGCTCGGTCAACCTGATCGAGGGCGCGGTGGAGGAAGACGAAGCCAACTACGTGACCATCCGCTCGCCACAGCTGCCGGACCCGATCTACATCGGCCACGGCATCTCGGGCTTCGAGGGGCAGGAGGTCGGGTTCGCGGTGCGGCCGGAGAAGCTCGGCATCGGCAAGGACGAGCCGCCGCAGCCGCACAACAAGGCCAAGGGCGTGATCGAGGACATCGCCTACTTCGGCAGCCACTCGGTCTACCACGTACGCCTGCCGAGCGGGTACAAGTTCATGGCCAACTTCGCCAACGTGCAGCGCTGGGCCAGTGAAGGGCTCACCTGGAACGACGAGGTCTGGGTGTGGTGGGGCGACAACGACGGCGTGGTGCTGACCTCATGAACCTCCTACGCTCCCTTCGGAAGCGCCTGCCGGGGCCGCGCTGGGGCGTGATCTCGGTTCCCTATGTCTGGCTGCTGCTGTTCTTCGCCATCCCGTTCCTGATCGTGCTGAAGATCTCGTTCGCCAAACTGGCGATCGCGATGCCGCCGTACACGCCCATCCTCGAGTACATCGACGAGGCGCTGACGCTCAAGCTCAACCTGGGCAACTACGCGGCGTTGTTCACCGACTCGCAGTACGTGGCGGCCTACCTCAGTTCGATCAAGATCGCCGCCATCTCGACGCTGCTCGCGTTGCTGGTGGCGTATCCGATCGCCTACGTCATCGCCCGGTTGCCGCCTTCGTCGCGCAACATCGCGATGATGCTGGTGGTGCTGCCGTCGTGGACCTCGTTCCTGATCCGCGTCTATGCCTGGATCGGCATCCTCAAGAACAACGGCCTGCTCAACAACCTGCTGATGAAGATCGGCATCATCGACGAGCCGCTGCAGATCCTGTACACGCCGCTGGCGGCCTACATCGGCATCGTCTACTGCTACCTGCCGTTCATGGTGCTGCCGCTGTACACCAACCTGGTCAAGCACGACCAGCGCCTGCTGGAAGCCGCCTACGATCTCGGCGCAAAGCCGTGGAAGGCGTTCTTCACCATCACCCTGCCGTTGTCCAAGGCGGGCATCATCGCCGGTTGCATGCTGGTGATGATCCCGGCGGTCGGCGAGTTCGTCATCCCTGAGCTGCTGGGCGGCCCGGACACGCTGATGATCGGCCGCGTGCTGTGGGGCGAGTTCTTCAACAACCGCGACTGGCCGGCGGCATCGGCGGTGGCCATCGTCATGCTGATCCTGCTGCTGATCCCGATCCTGATCTTCAACCGGGTGCAGCAGCGCGAGATGGAAGGGAGGCTGACATGAGCCGCGCGCGCCAACGCGCCGTCAACTGGACGGTGCTGGGGTTGGGCTTCGCCTTCCTCTACATCCCGGTCCTCATCCTGATGGTGTATTCCTTCAACGAGTCGCGGCTGGCCACGGTCTGGTCCGGCTTCTCGTTCAAGTGGTACGGCGAGCTGTTCCGCGACAAGCAGATGCTGCAGGCCGCGTGGATCAGCATCAAGGTGGCGTTCTGGACCGCGACCGCGGCGGTGGTGCTGGGCACGATGGCCGCGCTGGTGATGACGCGCATGCGGCGGTTCCCCGGCAAGACGCTGTTCGGTGCGCTGATCACCGCGCCGCTGGTGATGCCCGAGGTGATCATCGGCCTGTCGATCCTGCTGATGTTCGTCTCGCTGGGGCAGGTGGTCGGCCTGCAGCCGCGCGGCATCCTGTCGATCTGGATCGCGCACGTGACCTTCACCCTGGCCTTCGTCACCGTGGTGGTGTCCTCGCGGCTCTCCGAACTGGACAAGTCGCTGGAAGAGGCCGCGATGGACCTGGGCGCGAACCGGATCAAGGTGTTCTTCCTGATCACCCTGCCGATCATCGCGCCGGCGCTGGTGTCGGGCTGGCTGCTCGCCTTCACCCTGTCGCTGGACGACGTGGTGATCGCCAGCTTCGTCGCCGGTCCCAGCTCGACCACGCTGCCGATGAAGGTGTTCTCGTCGGTGCGCATGGGCCTGAGCCCGAAGATCAACGCCCTCGCCACCCTGATGATCCTGGTGGTGAGCGTGGCCGCGTTCCTCGGCTGGTGGTTCATGTCCCGGGAAGAGAAGCGCCGCCAGCGCGACATGCAGCTGGCGTTGCAGGACAACGGATAGCAAGTGGCAAGGCAGGGAGGGTCGGTCGGACGCGGGTGCGGCCGCGATCCTTGTTACGTCATCCCAGCGAAAGCTGGGATCCACTGTGATTGTCGTGTGCACGTCCAGTAAATCAGGGGCAGAAGCAGGATGGATCCCGGCTTTCGCTGGGATGACGGCGGAACCATTGGAGGCGGAGGAGATCTCCCGCCACGGCGCCATAACGTCTCCGCATCCAGAATCGCTTTCTTCTTCCGGCAGACCATGACCAAGAAGCAGCCATGACCGTCGAAACCGTCAATCCCGCGACCGGACAGGTCGAGTACCGCCACGAACTGATGACCGCCTCACAGGTGGATGCCGTACTCGCGGCATCCTTGAAGGGATTCCCCTTGTGGTCCGCGCTGTCGCTCGCCGAACGCGGCAAGGTGATGCGCGCGGTCGGCGCGGAGCTGCGTCGCAGGCGCGACGACATCCAGCGCATCATGACCGCCGAGATGGGCAAGCTGCGCAAGGAGGCGCTGGCCGAGGTCGACAAGTGCGCCGGCGCCTGCGACTACTACGCCGACCACGCCGCCGATTACCTGCAGGACCGTCCGGTCGCCACCGACGGCCAGCGCAGCTACGTGCGCTACGAGCCGATCGGCTGCGTGCTGGCGGTGATGCCGTGGAATTTCCCGATCTGGCAGGTATTCCGCTTCCTCGCGCCGGCACTGATGGCCGGCAACGTGGCGGTGCTCAAGCACGCCAGCAACGTGCCGCGATGCGCCGACGTCATTGCCGACGTGCTTGCGGCGGCAGGGCTGCCGGAGGGCGTGTTCGGCGTGCTGCACATCGATAACGACCAGGCGGCGGAAGTCATCCGAGATCCGCGTGTCGCCGCGGTGACGCTGACCGGCAGCGAGCGCGCGGGACGGTCCGTCGCATCCAATGCCGGCAGCCAGCTGAAGAAGAGCGTCATGGAGCTCGGCGGCAGCGATGCCTTCATCGTGCTGGACGATGCCGACCTGGACAAGACGGTGGCCGGCGCGGTGGCCTCGCGCTTCGGCAATGCGGGGCAGACCTGCATCGCCGCCAAGCGCTTCATCGTGCAGGAGGGCATCGCGGATGCCTTCGTGCAGCGCTTCGTCGAAGCGGCGGCGAAGCTGCAGCTCGGCGACCCGCAGGACGATGCCACCACGCTCGCGCCGATGGCGCGCCAGGACTTGCGCGACGAACTGCACAGGCAGGTGCAGGCCAGCGTCTCGAAAGGCGCCAAGGTGCTGCTGGGCGGGGAACCCGATGCCTCGCATGCGGGGTATCCGGCCACCATTCTCGATGCCGTGGCGCCGGGCATGCCGGCCTACGACGAGGAACTGTTCGGCCCGGTGGCCAGCATCCTGCGGGTCAAGGACGAGGCCGAGGCCGTGCGCGTGGCCAACGACACCACCTTCGGCCTGGGAGGCAGCGTGTGGACCCGGGACGTGGCGCGCGGCGACCGCATCGCGCGGCAGCTGGATGTCGGCGCCGCGTTCGTCAATGCGATCGTGCGCAGCGATGTGCGCCTGCCGTTCGGCGGCACCAAACGGTCCGGCTTCGGGCGCGAACTGGCCGAGCACGGCATCCACGAGTTCATGAACATCAAGTCGGTCTACGTGGCCTGATTGTTTGTAGGAGCGCCCCATGGGCGCGATGCTCCTGCTTTCGATCATTCCCGGAGCAAAAGCATCGCGCCCATGGGGCGCTCCTACGAGGAATTGCCTGCTCCGGTGGAACGGATGGTTACGGTGGCCGCCGTTCCTAAGCGGTCATGCCGGTGCCATCTTGTCGGCAGTTGACCAGGAGGCACCATGAGCACGCTGACCGATACCACGCCCGCCCACGTGATCCGCACGATCCGCGGCCGACCCACGTCCGACGGCGCCGGCGTCAAGCTGACGCGCGTCATCGGCGGCCCCGACCTGCCGGACCTGGACCCGTTCCTGCTGCTGGACGAGTTCGGCACCGACAAGGCCGAGGACTATCTCGCCGGTTTTCCCGAGCATCCCCATCGCGGTTTCGAGACGGTGACTTACATGCTCGACGGGCGCATGCGCCATCGCGACAACCACGGCAACGAAGGCCTGCTGACGCCGGGCGCGGTGCAGTGGATGACCGCCGGTCGTGGCCTGGTGCATTCGGAGATGCCCGAGCAGGAGTCCGGCCGCATGCGCGGATTCCAGCTGTGGGTGAACCTGCCGGCGCGCGACAAGATGACCGAACCGAAGTACCAGGAGTTCGACCCGGAGAAGATCCCGGTCGCGCACCCGGCGAAAGGTGTCGAGGTCAAGGTCATCGCCGGCAGCGTCGGCGACACGCAGGGCCCGATCTCGCAGCCGGCCACCGATCCGGTGTATCTCGACATCGCGCTGCAGCCGGGCCACGCCTGGGACTACGCGCTGCCGGCCGGACACAACGCGTTCGCCTACGTGTTCGAAGGCGCGGTGACGGTGGGCGAGGGCGATGCGGCGCGTCCGCTGGACACGCACGAGATGGGCGTGCTGGGCGGCGGCGATACGCTGCAGCTGCGGGCCGGCAGCCGGCCCGCGCGGCTGATGGTGGTGGCGGGGCGTCCGCTGCGCGAGCCGGTGATGCGGCACGGCCCGTTCGTCATGAACACCCGGCAGGAACTGATGCAGGCCTTCGTGGATTTCCAGGAAGGCCGGTTCTGAGGCTGGCGCGGCGGAACGTCTGTCCGCCGCGCTCGCCGCCGTCAGTTGCCGGCGGACAGCTGCGCGCCGATATTGTTCATGTCGAGTTGGCGCGCCAGCGAGATCAGCGATGCCAGTTCTTCGGGTGACGCGGCATTGATCCACACCTGCGCGTAGCGGTCGTCTTCGTACTCGACCACGGCGATGCGTCGCGATGCCATCTGCGGCAACGTCTCCTGGCCCCCCAGGTTGGGCTGGTACCAGTACATCTCCTCGCCGGAGAAGGTGCTTTCCTCCTGGCGCAGGCGTCGCTCCAGGCTGATCTTGGGGTCGCGCGCGGTCAGCATCAGGTTGAACACCTGCCGGCCATCGTCGGTGAGCGCCTTGCAGGTGATGAAGGTGGCATCGACGCGCTGCTCCCAGGTCAGCCCGGCATCGGCCGGCAGGGTCGGGCAGGCCGGCGCGGTCTGCGCCCACGCGACGGTGGAGAAAAGGGTCAGGCCAACGGCAATCACGATCTTCATGTAGTCCCCCTGGATGAAAGGTCCGGGTGGCAGACTGCGCCACGTCATCGGCCACCGCGGCGGGCCATGCGCCCTGGCGTCATCCCCTCGCATTCCACGGTGTCGACTGTCTTTCCCGCGACAGTCGACCCGACCATAGCCCATGCTGCGGCGCAAAACAACGCAGCAGGCCCGCCAACGGCGACCCGGGTCACAGCGTCGGCATGTCCGCGCCCGACGGGCCGAGCGCGGTCGGCCGACTCACTGCCGGTCGCGGCCGAGCCAGCCGTACAGCATGCCGCCGATCAGGCCACCCAGGACCGGCGCCAGCCAGAACAGCCACAGCTGCCCCATGGCGGCCGGGCCCGCGAACATCGCCACGGCGGTTGAACGCGCCGGATTCACCGACGTGTTGGTCACCGGAATGCTGATCAGGTGGATCAGGGTCAGCGCCAGGCCGATGGCGATCGGGGCGAAGCCGGCCGGCGCACGTGCGTGCGTGGCGCCCATGATGACGATCAGGAAGAACGCCGTGAGCACGACTTCGGTCAGGAAGGCCGCCGCCACGGTGAACCCGCCCGGCGACATCGCGCCGTAGCCGTTGCTGGCGAACGCGCCCGCCGCGTTGGGATCGACCGCAAAGCCGGGATGGCCACTGGCGATCTGCCACAGGATGAAGCCGGCGGCCAGGCCACCCACCACCTGCGCCACCAGGTAGGGCACCAGTTCGCGGGCGGGAAACCGTCCGCCGGCCCACAGGCCCACGCTGACCGCCGGATTGAAATGGCCGCCGGAGATGTGGCCGAACGCGTAGGCGCCGGTCAGCACGGTCAGGCCGAAGGCCAGGGACACGCCCAGCAGGCCGATGCCCAGCGGATTGCCGTCGCCGCCGAAGTTGGCCGCGAGCACGGCGCTGCCGCACCCACCCAGCACCAGCCAGAACGTCCCCAGAAACTCTGCCGCGAGTTTCTTTGCCATCGTCATGTCGGCCCCCAATGCGTGCGCCCCGTCACATGACGGTGGGCGCACGATAACGGAAGCCACGCACGGCAGATGTTTGCTTTGCGTTAGAACGGGCGCATTCGAACACCAATGAAGTGCGCCTCACATTTGCATCCCGACAGGCGGCGGGCTCAACGCTCCGGCAGCGGGATGAATTCCGTTTCGCCCGGCACGTGGCCGAAGCGGCCTTCCCGCCAGTCCTGCTTGGCCTGTTCGATCCGCTCCTTGGAGCTGGACACGAAGTTCCACCACAGATGGCGCGGCGCATCCAGCGGTTCTCCACCCAGCAGCATCGCCTTGACCGGCGTCTTCGCCCGCAGGACCGCACGGCTGCCGCGATCGAACACCACCAGGTGCTTTTCCGGGATGTCGGCGCCGTCGACCTGCGCCTGGCCTTCCAGCACGTAGAGCGCGCGTTCGACGTGGCCGTCGTCGATCTCCAGCTCTGCATCCGGCAGCAGGTCGACGGCGACGTTGAAGGTGCCGCTGAATACCTTCACCGGCGACTCTTCGCCATACGCGCGACCGGCGATGACGCGAAGGCGCGCACCACCACGCTCGATCAGCGGCAGCGCGGCGGCGGTGTGATGGTGGAACTCGGGCGCGACTTCTTCCGCCGAGCGCGGCAGCGCCACCCAGGTCTGCATGCCGTGCACGTCGTGGCGCCCGGCGCGCACGTCGCCGGGCGTGCGCTCGGAGTGGGCGATGCCGCGGCCGGCGGTCATCCAGTTGACGTCGCCCGGCGTGATGACCTGTTCCGATCCCAGCGTGTCGCGGTGGTGGATCGCGCCCGACCAGAGGAACGTCACCGTGGCCAGTCCGATGTGCGGATGCGGCCGCACGTCGATGCCGCGCCCCGGCTCGAACACCGCCGGTCCCATGTGGTCGACGAACACGAACGGGCCGACGCTGCGGGCCTGCAGGCTGGGAACGGCGCGGCGCACGTTGAAGCCGTCGCCAAGGTCGTGCACGCGGGGCGCGATGATCGTGGTCATGGGTGGGTCCTCGGGGAGAGGCGCCAAGCATCGCACGGCGCATCGGCCGCGCCTGCGACAGCAGGGAAACGGATTGTTGCGGGCGGCCTCACCCGCGCCGGGACGCGATGCGGTCGGCCAGTCGCGTGGGCTCTGGCAGGCGGTAGCCGCGCAGCGTGCGCAGCACCCCGTCCAGCGCGCCCTGCATCGAGACGCGATGCCCGGGCGAGACGATCAGCGGATTGCAGCGCGGTTTGCTGCGCAGCACCCAGCCGATCTGGTCGCCGCGATGGATCAGTGGCGTGCGCTCGCCCGCCAGCGGCCCCGGCGTCTCGTGCCTGCCGCACAGCACGTTCTTCGCCACGCCGATGCTGGGCAGGCCGGTGACCACCCCGAAATGCGCGGCGATGCCGAGACGGCGCGGATGGGCGATGCCCTGGCCGTCCACGAAGACCAGGTCGGGCACCTGCGGCAGGCGTTCGAGTGCGGCGACCAGGGCGGGCAGTTCGCGGAAGCTCAGCAGGCCCGGCACATACGGCATTGAGGTGGGAATGCGGACGACGTCGGTGGCGATCGGCTGCAAGGTATCTGCCGCCAGCAGCACGGCGGCGGCGCGGGTCGTGGCGCCTTCGTCCTCGAAACCGACATCGAAACCGGCCAGCCAGCGCGGCGTGTCGGGTGCCTCATCGCGCAGCACGACCTCGGCGGCCAATGTTTCCTGCAGCCGCCGCGCATCCGCGATGCTGCCGTCCCAGTCGCCGAAGATCCCCTTCATGGGCCGGTGGGCGCGCCGTAGCGCTGCACGTCGAGCGTCGCGCGGCCGTCGGCATCGAAATGCACGATGGACATGCGGTCGTACTCGGTTTCGTCCATCGCGGTGGTTGCGCAACCGCACAGGGCTGCCACCAGATCCGGCACGGTGTTGCTGTGTCCGACCACCAGCACCGTTCCGCTGCGATGGGCCTGCTTCCACTGCGCGGCGATCTCGGCGGCCGGCCCGCGCGCGTAGTAAGCCGTCAGCGGCAATGCGTGGGCCTCGGCGGTCGGTTGCGCGGTCTGCCGTGTGCGGCGGAACTCGGTGGCGTACACGGCCACCAGCGGTGCGTCGCGCAGGCGTTCGGCCAGCAGCGCCGCGCGCGCTTCGCCGGCCGCGGACAGGCGCGGATCCTCGGGGTCGTCGGTCGCTTTCTCGGCATGACGGACCACCACGAAGGTCAGCGGTGCGGAGATGTCGCGCACCGGCGTGCCGCTGCAGCCGGCCAGCGAGACCAGCAGCAGGCCGAGGGACAGTCGAAACCGGTGCGGCAGGCGCATGGCGATCCTTGACGGAGACGGGAACGGAGCGTGCGGTGGAGCGCCCGCCGGCGCAAGCGGCATCCTCACGGCGCTGCCGCTACGATAGGGCCGGTTCCGTGAAGAGGGGGAGACCATGCGCAAGTGGCTGCGTCGGCTGGGGCTGGCCGTGGCGCTGGTGGGTGTGGCGTCGATCGTGGCGCTGTACAGCTACGGGCGTTTCGCCGAGGGCGCGCGCGGGCCGGCCTCGTACGCGCTGCCCACCGCCGCCGGTGCGACCGCACTGGATCGCGCGGTCGCGCCGCTGCTGCGCGAGCGAGGCAGGCAGAGCGGCATGGCGCTGCTGTCGGACAACCTGGATGCCTTCGCCGTGCGCGCCGCCACCGCACGCGCCGCCGGCCGCAGCCTGGACCTTCAGTACTACATCTGGAACCACGACTTCACCGGCAACCTGCTGGGCTACGAGGCGCTGCGCGCGGCCGACCGCGGCGTGCGCGTGCGCCTGCTGCTGGACGACATGACCGCGCACGGCAAGGACTCGCACCTGGCGGCGCTGGATGCGCATCCCAACATCGAAGTGCGGCTGTTCAATCCCTCGCGCAGCCGCGCCGGCGTGTTGGGCCGCGCCAGCGAGATGCTGTTGCGTCCGATGGCCATGAACCGCCGCATGCACAACAAGGCCTGGATCGCCGACGGTCGCGTGGCCGTGGTCGGCGGGCGCAACGTGGGCGACGAGTACTTCGACGCCGCCGCGCAGACCAACTTCCTCGACCTGGACGCCGTGCTGCTCGGTCCGGCGGTCGCTCAGACCGCTGCGATCTTCGACGATTTCTGGAACAGCGCCTCGGTGATTCCGCTGGCGGCGCTGAGCACCGCCGAAGAGGGCGCGCTGGAGCGCCTGCGCGAGCACGGCGACGCCGGCTACCGGTCGCCGCAGGCGGCGGACTATGTGGCGCGGCTGCGCAGCGCACCCGGCATACGCGCGCTGGTCGGCGGCAACACGCTGCACTGGCTGGACGAGGTGGGCGTGTACTCGGACCCGGCGTCCAAGGGCCAGGGCGAGGGGCAGGGCACGTGGCTGGTGCACCGGTTGGGCAAGGCGATGGGCGAAGCGAAGCGCGAACTGCGGGTGATCTCGCCGTACTTCGTGCCCGGCGACGAAGGCGCGCGCTGGCTGGTCGGCAAGCGCGCGCAGGGCGTCGATGTCAGCGTGCTGACCAACTCGCTTGCCGCGAACGACGTGATGGCCGTGCACGGCGGCTATGCGCCGTATCGCGTGCCGCTGCTGGAGGGGGGCGTGGCGCTGTTCGAGCTGATGCCGCACGGCCAGCAGGACAGCAGCCTGTTCGGTTCCAGCGGCGCCAGCCTGCATACCAAGGCGTTCGTGGTGGATGGCGAGGCCGGCTTCATCGGCTCGTTCAACCTCGATCCGCGTTCGGTCAACCTCAACACCGAGATGGGCGTGCTGTTCCGCGACCGCAGTGCGGCCGCCGCGCTGCTGCGCAGCTACGAGGCGAAGATCGCGCCGGATACCAGCTACCGCGTGACCCTGCAGGACGGCGCCCTGCGGTGGGAAGACGCATCGACCGATCCGCCGCGCGTCTGGGACCGCGAGCCCGAGGCCAGCGTCTGGCGTCGCTGGACCGCGCGCGCCGTCGGCTGGCTGCCCATCGAATCGCAACTGTAGCGTGCGCCGTGCGCACGACCGCATGACGCGCGACCCCGCATCGTAGCGTGCGCTGCGCGCACGACTGCTTGATGCCGGATCACGCGTCGTGCGCATGGCGCACGCTACGCGGTCAGGTGGCGAGCGTGGTCAGCAGGCCTTTCGCGGCATTGAAGCGGTCCGGCGCGTCAGGCAGCGGCACCTTGATCCGCAGCTTGTCCGGGCCGTCCATGCTGTAGAGCCTGGGCTGTTTCTGGATCAGCTGGATCACCGCCATCGGGTCGATCTTCGGCTTGGCCTCGAACACGATGCGGCCGCCGTGCTCGCCCAGTTCCAGCTTGCGGATGCCCATCTCGTTCGCCGCCAGTTTCAGTTCCGCGGTGGCGAACAGGTACTTGGCCGGATCCGGCAGCAGGCCGAAGCGGTCGATCATCTCCACCTGCAGGTCGCGCAGTTCCTCCTTGTCGCGTGCGCTGCTGATGCGCTTGTACAGCGTCAGGCGTGTGTGCACATCGGGCAGGTAGTCGTCCGGGATCAACGCGGGCACGTTCAGTTCGACCTCGGCGCCGCGACGCTCCTGGCCCAGGTCGACATCGGGCAGGTGGCCCGCCTTGATCGAGCGCACCGCGCGCTCCAGCAGCTCGGTGTACAGGCTGAAGCCGACCTCGGCCATCTGGCCGCTCTGGTCTTCGCCGAGCAATTCGCCGGCGCCGCGGATTTCCAGGTCGTGGGTGGCGAGGGTGAAGCCGGCGCCCAGCTCGTCCATCGAGGCGATCGCTTCCAGGCGCCGCTGCGCGTCGGCGGTGATGCTGCGCTTGTCCGGCACCACCAGGTAGGCATACGAACGATGATGCGAACGGCCGACGCGGCCGCGCAGCTGGTGCAGCTGGGCCAGGCCGAACTTGTCGGCGCGGTTCATGATGATGGTGTTGGCGTTGGGGATGTCGATGCCGGACTCGATGATCGTCGTGCACAGCAGCACGTTGAAGCGCTGCTTCTGGAAATCCAGCATCACCTGTTCCAGTTCGCGCTCGGGCATCTGCCCGTGCGCCACGCCGATGCGCGCCTCCGGCACCAGTTCCTGCAGCTCGCGCTGCATGCGGCCGATGCTCTCGACGTCGTTGTGCAGGAAGTACACCTGGCCGCCGCGCGACAGTTCGCGCTGGAACGCTTCCTTCAGCAGCGCCGCGTCCCACGGCGTGACGAACGTCTGCACCGCCATGCGGTTGGCCGGCGGCGTGGCGATGATGGACAGGTCACGCAGGCCGGCCATCGCCATGTTGAGCGTGCGCGGAATCGGCGTGGCGGTCAGCGTCAGCAGGTGCACGTTGGCGCGCAGCGCCTTCAGCGCTTCCTTCTGGCGCACGCCGAAGCGCTGCTCCTCGTCGACGATCACCAGGCCGAGGTCCTTGAACTTCACGTCGGGCTGCAGCAGCCGGTGCGTGCCGACGATGACGTCGAGCTTGCCCTCGGCCAGCTTCTCCAGCTCCGCCTTGATCTCCTTGGCCGTCTTGAAGCGCGACAGCACCTCGACTTTCAGCGGCCAGTCGGCGAAACGGTCGCGGAAGTTGCGGTAGTGCTGCTCGGCCAGCAGCGTGGTCGGTACCAGCACGGCCACCTGCTTGCCCGCGCTGGCGGCGGCGAACGCGGCGCGCACGGCCACTTCGGTCTTGCCGAAGCCGACATCGCCGCAGACCACGCGGTCCATCGGCTGGCTGCTGGCCAGGTCACGGATCACCGACTCGATCGCATGATGCTGGTCGGGCGTCTCCTCGAACGGGAAGCCGGCCGCGAACGGTTCGTACATCGCGCGGTCCAGGTGCAGCGCCAGGCCGGCGCGGGCCTGTCGGCGCGCTTGGATCTCCAGCAGTTCGGCGGCGACGTCGCGGACCTTCTCGGCGGTCTTCCTCTTGGCCTTCGCCCAGGCTTCGCCGCCGAGCGAATGCAGCGGCGCGGTTTCCACCGACGCGCCCGAGTAGCGGCTGATCAGGTGCAACTGCGCGACCGGCACGTACAGGCGGTCGCCCTTGGCGTATTCGATCTCGAGGAACTCGCCGGGCATGCCGCCCACGTCCATCGCGATCAGGCCGCGATACCGGCCCACGCCATGGTCCTCGTGGACGATCGGCGCGCCCTCGGTCAGTTCGCCGAGGTCGCGGATGATCGCTTCCGGCTCGCGGCCGCTGCGCTTGCGCCGGTGCGCCTGGGTGGCGCGCTCGGGGAACAGCTGCCGCTCGGTGAGTACCGCGATGCGCGGATCGTCCAGGGCGAAGCCATCGGCCAGCGGCGCGACGGCGATGGCGAAGCGTGGAAGCCCCTCTCCCTCCGGGAGAGGGGTTGGGGTGAGGGTGCGGGACGTACGCGATGGTTCGGCTGCCGAGGTCTTCGCTGCGCCCTCATCCGGCGCTGCGCGCCACCTTCTCCCGGCGGGAGAAGGGAGGAACGCGCTGAAGTCGGCGACCACCTCCGGCTTCAGCTCCGCCGCCTGCAGCACTTCCAGCAGCGCCTCGCGGCGGCCCGGCGAGTCGGCGGCGATCAGCACGCGGCCCGGGTAGTGGCCAAGGAACGACTTCAGCGCCTCGCCTGCCGGCGCATCCTTGGCGGCCACCGGCAGCGGCGGCAATGGCTGCTCGCGCAGCGGCAGCGCATCGGCGTGCCGGCTGTGCTGTGCGCCGCAGACCTCGATGCGGGCGCGCTGGTTCAGGTGCTCGCGCAGGCCGTCCGGCGACAGGTACAGCTCGTCCGGCGGCAACAGCGGACGCTCGATGTCGTGGCGGCGCTGCTCATAGCGGTTGCGCGTCTGCGCCCAGAACGTCTCCGCCGCTTCGCCGAAGCCATCGGTCAGCAGCGGCAGCGCGTTCTTGTGCAGGTAGTCGAACAGCGTCGAGGTCTGGTCGAAGAACAGCGGCAGGTAGTACTCCACGCCGGCCGGCGCCAGGCCGGACTTCAGGTCCTGGTACAGCGCACTGCGACGGGTGTCGACGTCGAAGCGGTCGCGCAGCAGGGTCATCGCGCGGTCGACCGCGCGTTCGTCCAGCGGCACTTCGCGGCCGGGCAGCAGCTGCACCGCGTCCGTCCGGTCGAGCGAGCGCTGGCTTTCCGGGTCGAAGTGGCGGATCGAATCGATGGTGTCGTCCAGCAGTTCGATGCGCAGCGGCGCCTCGGCCCCCATCGGATAGACGTCGAGCAGGCCGCCGCGCACGGCGAAGTCGCCCGGGTCCAGCACCTGCGGTACATGCCGGTAGCTGGCCGCTTCCAGCCGGCGCTTCTCGGCATCGAAGTCCAGCTGCTGGCCGACCCGGTAGTCGAAACTGCCGCCGACGATATGACGCAGCGGCGACAGCCGCTGCATCAGCGTCTGCACCGGCACGATCACGATGCCGCGCGCCAGCGTCGGCAGGCGGTGCAGGGCGGCCAGGCGCTGGGAGACGATGTCCGGGTGCGGACTGAACTGGTCGTAGGGCAGGGTTTCCCAGTCGGGAAACGGCACGATCGGCAGGTCGTGGTCCGTGCCCAGCAGCGTGTGCAGGTCGGCTTCGAGCTGATGCGCTTCGTGATTGTCGCGGGCCACCACCAGCAGCGGCGCGTCATGGGTACGCGCGGCGGCCGCGATCGACCACGCCAGCGCGGTCGGCGAGACGGGTGAGCGCCACCAGGCGCGCGACTGGCCGCCACGGGGCAGCGGGGGAACGGGGAAGGCGTTTTTCAGGGTGTCGTTCATGGGCACACAACAGCGGCAGCGCCGGACACCGTGGGGGTGGCCAGCGCGAAGGGGCGCGCAGTTTACCAAGCAGGCCGGTGCCGGCCGCTCACGTGCCGCAACGGATCATTCCGCGCTCAATGGATCGATCACCTGGGCGACGGCGGAAATGCGATCGACCGGAAAGCCGCCGCGGCGCGCGTGTTCGAGCAGGAGATCCTCGTTCGGCGCGCGGTAGACGCAGTAGATGCGATCGTCGGTGACATAGCTGTGCTCCCACTGGATGCGGGGGCCGAGTTCGTCGAGTACGCGGCACGAGGTCTGCGAGACGGCCTTCAGTTCGGCCGGCGTCATCAGGCCGGCGCCCTCGATATCGCGTTCGATCACGTAGCGGGGCATGTCGGTCTCCCGGTGGCCTGGCAGGCGCCATGCCGTCACTGGAAGACACGCGGCGAGCGGAACCGGTGGGCCGACCGCCGGTCGGCAGCGTCAGGGTCCTTCGTTGAGGTCCAGCACCACGCGGACCAGGCCGGAACCGTCGTTCTCGCGCACGCGCTTGAACCCCAGCGATCCCGCCAGCGCCAGCATAGGCTGGTTGGTGTCCAGCACGTCGCCGTAGAGGCGGTCGAGCTTCTTCGAGCGCGCCCACTTGGCCAGCTTGCGCATCAGGTGGCGTCCCAGGCCCTGGCCGGCGATGAAATGGCTGACCAGGATCGCGAACTCGGCATCGCGCGTGCGCGACACCAGGGCCGCGCGCGCCACGGCGCCCACCAGCGCTTCGCCCGGCGGCAGCGGTTCGGCGGCGACCAGGGCGAACTCGGTCGTGGGGTCGGGGTGGGTCAGGCGCTGCGCCATGTCCGGCGTCAGTTCCTTCAGTGCGTACATGAAGCGGTGGCGGATCTCTTCCGGGCCCAGCAGGCCGAACGCGCCCTGGATGGGGCCGGCGTCTTCCGGCCGGATCGGGCGGATCAGCAGCTCGCGCCCACTGGGCAGGCGGAAGTGTTCATGCCAGGGCGGAAGGCGTTTCGGCGCAGTCATGGCGTGATGCTCGCATGAAATCCGCAAGGGCCGCGAGGGCCGGGGCGCCGCCGGTTCAGGCCCCGTGGCGTTTGCCGCCCAGCCGCGAGACCGCCGTGACGACGGCCACGATCACCGCGCCGGTGGCCACGCCGACGGCGGCGTTGAACAGGCTTTCCCACAGCCAGCCCAGGTCGCCTTCGGCGTAGGGCTGGATGAGGTGGTGCAGCGCCGGGATGCTGTGGACGAGGATGCCGCCGCCGACCAGGAACATGGCGGCGGTGCCGGCGATGGACAGGAACTTCATCAGGTACGGGGCGCTGTACAGGATGCTGCGGCCGAACGCGCGCTTGAACCGTGCCCAGCCGCTTTCGCGCGTGTCGGCCGCCAGCGCCAGGCCGGCGTCGTCCAGCTTGACGATGCCGCCGACCAGGCCGTACACGCCCACGGTCATGATGGCCGAGATGGCGAGCAGGGTGAGCACCTGTTCCACGAAGGTGCGGCCGGCCAGCGTGCCCAGCGAGATGACGATGATCTCGGCGGACAGGATGAAGTCCGTGCGGATGGCGCCGCGTACCTTGTCCTTCTCGAACGCCACCATGTCGACGTTCTGGTCCTGGATCGCGGCCACACGCTCCGCATGGCGCTGGTCGTCCTCGCCCTTGTGCAGGAACTTGTGCGCCAGCTTCTCCACACCCTCGAAGCAGAGGAACGCACCTCCGATCATCATCAGCGGCGTCACCAGCGGGATGTTGTAGCCGCGCCCGTGCAGCCAGGTCTCCAGCGCGCTGATCGCCAGCGCCGCCGGCACCAGGATGGCCTTGTTGACCACCGAGCCCTTCGCCACCGCCCACACCACCGGCAGCTCGCGGTCGGCCTTCACCCCGGTCACCTGCTGCGCGTTGAGCGCCAGGTCGTCGCCCAGCACGCCGGCCGTCTTCTTCGCCGCCACCTTGGTCATCACCGACACGTCGTCCAGCAGGGTGGCGATGTCGTCGATCAGGGCGAACAGGCTGGATCCGGCCATGGAGAAGGTCGTCGTGGGGAAGGAGGGGCGATTCTCGCACAGCCTCCCGACGGCGCCGCGTGATCCCGCGTCGGGGTCAGGCGGGCTGGCGCAGCCACTCCAGCCGATGGCTGGCGCCGGTCTCGCCCAGGGTGGACGCGAGCACCGGCAGCACCGGTGCCAGGGCCTGGTCGAGCTGCCAGGGCGGGTTGACCACCAGCATGCCGCTGCCGTTGAGGCGCAACGGCGAATCGTCCGGACGCACCTGCAGCTCGGCGACGAAGGCGCCCTTCGAGGGCAGCGCCGCCGCCTTGCGGAAGAACGGCAGCAGACTGCGCCGCAGCTTGATGGGATACCAGACCGCGTACGTGGCGGCCGGCCAGCGTTCCAGGGCATCGCGCAGCGAGGCGATGATCTGCGGATACTCGGCGTCCTGCACTTCGTACGGCGGATCGATCAGCACCAGGCCGCGCGCGATGCGCTGCTCGCCCACGCGCGGCGGCAGCAGCGCCTTCATCGCCGCATAGCCGTCGCGGGCATGCACGGCCACGCGCTGGTCGTCGGCGAACACCTCGCGCAGCGCCTGCGCTTCGTCCGGCTGCAGCTCGCAGGCGGCCAGCCGGTCCTGCGGGCGCAGGGCCTGCGCGACCAGCAGCGGCGAGCCGGGATAGGTGATCAGCGCGCCCACCGGGTTGTTGGCGACCACGGCGCGCAGATAGCGCTCGACGGGGTCCGGCAGGCGCGCCGCGCCCATCAGCTTGAACACGCCGCTGTCGGCCTCGGAGGTCTTGCGGCTCTCCGCGCCGCCCAGCAGG
Organism: Pseudoxanthomonas sp.; assembly: GCF_035999195.1. Classification (NCBI taxonomy): domain Bacteria; kingdom Pseudomonadati; phylum Pseudomonadota; class Gammaproteobacteria; order Lysobacterales; family Lysobacteraceae; genus Pseudoxanthomonas; species Pseudoxanthomonas sp. The sequence continues at coordinate 181,992 of NZ_DASYGY010000007.1, read as the reverse complement.
TAACGGCCGCGTCCGGCATGGGTGTCCAGCACGAAGAACGGCGTGTCCTTTCGCTTGAGTGCATCGATGCAGGCCAGCACCGCGATGTGCTTGAGGACATCGGCGTGGTTGCCGGCGTGGAAGGCGTGGCGGTAATTCATGCCGCGCAGCATATATGCTTGCGCCATGCCCCGCGTACTGATTGCCGAAGACGAAACCGCCATCGCCGATGCCGTGCTGTATGCGCTGCGCAGCGAGGGCATCGACGCCGACCACTGCCTGCTGGCGCGCGATGTGGCGCCGCGCGTCCGGTCCGGTGGCGTGGACGTGGTGGTGCTGGACGTGGGCCTGCCCGATGCCAGCGGCTTCGACGTGTGCCGCGAGCTGCGCGGCTTCAGCGACGTGCCGGTGATCTTCCTCACCGCGCGCAACGACGAGATCGACCGCGTGCTGGGGCTGGAACTGGGCGCCGACGACTACGTCACCAAGCCGTTCTCGCCGCGCGAACTGGTGGCGCGCGTGCGCGCCCGCCTGCGCCGCGTGGGTAGCGGTGCGCAGGCCCGGGCCGAGGCCGGCGAATGGGTCGTGCGTGGCGCCTTCGCCGTCGACCGCGAAGGCCACCGCATCCGCTACCGCGAGCACCTGCTGGACCTGACCCGCTACGAATACGCACTGCTGGATGCGCTGCTGCAGCGTCCCGGCGCGATCCTCAGCCGGGCGCAGCTGATGGACCGGGGCTGGGACAGCGACGCCGACAGCGCCGACCGGACCGTCGACACCCACGTGAAGACCCTGCGCGCCAAGCTGCGTGCGGCCGGCGCCGACCCCGACCCGATCCGCACGCACCGCGGACTGGGCTACGCCATCGAGGCCTGAGATGCGGCTGGGGCTGAAGCTCGTGCTCGGCTTCTTCCTGATCGTCGGCATCGCCGCGTTCTTCGTGATGCGGGTGTTCGTCAACGAAGTGAAGCCGGGCGTGCGGCAGGCGATGGAGTCCACCCTGGTCGATGCCGCCAACATGCTGGCCGAGATGGCCGCCGACGACCTGAAGGCCGGCCGCATCGCCGACGGCGCGTTCGCCGGCAACGTCGCGCAGGCACAGCAGCGCGATCCCAAGGCCTGGGTCTGGCGCTTCCAGAAGCGCACCGTCGACTACCGCGTCACCGTGACCGATGCGCAAGGCAGGGTGGTGTTCGATTCGCAGGGGCGCGACGTGGGCCGCGACAACTCGCGGTGGAACGACGTCTACCGCACCCTGCGCGGCGAGTACGGCGCGCGTTCCAGCGCCGAAGTGCCGGGCGACACGACCCACACCGTCATGCACGTGGCCGCGCCGGTCTACGATCCTGCCGACCGCAGCACCCTCATCGGCGTGCTGACGCTGTCGCAGCCCAACCGCAGCATCGAGCCCTTCATCGTGGCCAGCCAGCGCAGCATCCTGCTGCAGGGCGCGTGGCTGATCGGCATCTCGGCGCTGATCGGCGTGGTGATGACCTGGTGGCTGATGCGCGGCATCGGCGGACTCAACCGTTACGCGCAGGCGGTCAGCGCCGGCGAGCCGGTGCCGCCGCCACGGCCGCGCGCCGACGAGATCGGCGACCTGGGCCGCGCGCTGGAGACCATGCGCCGCAAGCTGCAGGGCAAGGCCTACGTCGAACAGTACGTGCAGTCGCTGACCCACGAGATGAAGAGTCCGCTGGCCGCCATCCGCGGCGCCGCCGAACTGCTGCAGGAGCCGCTGCCGGAAGCCGACCGCCAGCGGTTCGTGCGCAATATCCGGACCCAGGAGCACCGGCTCACCGAGACCATCGACAAGCTGCTGGCGTTGGCCGAAGTGGAACAGCACGGCTGGCTGCAGCGGCGCGAGCGCATCGATGCCGCCACCCTCGCCGATGACGTGGTGCAGGGGCTCGACGCCCAGCTCACCCCGCACGGGGTGGAAGTGGTACGGGCGCCGCAGGCCGGCATGTGGGCGCTGGAGGGCGATGTCTTCCTGCTGCGCCGTGCGCTGGGCAACCTGATCGACAACGCGGTCGCGTTCTCGCCGCCGGCGGGCACCGTGGAACTGTGTGTCGAGGCGTCGGAGGGGCAGGTGCGTTTCATCGTCCGCGATCGCGGTCCGGGTGTTCCCGACTACGCACGGGAACGGGTGTTCGAGCGTTTCTATTCGCTGCCGCGTCCCGACGGCGGGCAGCGCAGCTCGGGCCTCGGATTGCCGTTCGTGCGCGAGGTGATGCGCCTGCACGGTGGCGAAGCGACGCTGACGAACCGTCCGGATGGCGGCGCGGAAGCGGTGCTCTCGCTGCCGATGGTCTGATCCACCTCCGCGTTTCCTTCTCCCCGCCTGCGGGGAGAAGGTGCCCGGAGGGCGGATGAGGGGCGCTTTCCTTTTACACATCGCATCTCTCGTCGATAGCACTGCGCTTGCTGTCCGCGTTGTCATTTGCCCGTCCTGGCTGCCTCCGCTCGCCCCTCACCCGCCTTTGGCACCCTCTCCCCGCTGCGCAGGGAGAGGGGAGAGCACATCAAGCTCCGCCACCTCTACATGCCTTCTCCGCTCTCGCGTGGAGAGAATGCCGGAGCACTTCACACAGCCTTCAAACACGCTCCCTGCCGGTCGCACGCAGCCACCGGACGATGCGTCCCGTATCCAACCGGGGCATCGACATGAAGTCACTGAAGTTGCTGTTGCGTTTCCTCACCGTCGGCGGGCTGGTCCTGCTGCTGCTCATTCCGCTGCTGATGATCCGCGGCGTCATCCAGGACCGAGAGCGTTATCGCATGCAGGCCGAAACGCGCGTATCGCAGAGCATGGCCGGTCCGCAGCAGGTGGTCGGTCCGCTGCGCGTCGTCCCGTGGCGCGAGGAGCGCATGGTCAACGTGGTCGACGAGGACGGCAAGCCCGAAGCGCGCCGCGACGTGAAGGAAGGCTACATCGTGCAGATGCCCGCCACGCTGGTGGTCGATGGCCAGCTGCAGCCGGGTGAGCGACGGATCGGCCTGTACACCGTCAACGTGTACGAGTGGAAGGCCTCGCTGAAGGCCGGCTTCGCACCCCTGCAGGTGCCCGCCGCGGACGGCCGGATCTATGGGCAGCCGTACGTGGTCGCCGGCATGGCCGATGTGCGTGGCCTCGTCGGCACACCGTCGCTGACGGTGGATGGCGTGCCGCGCACCCTGTCTGCCGGCACGGGCGCGATGTCCTCGCGCATGGACGGCATCCATGCACTGCTCGATGCACAGGGCGGATCGTTGCCGGCCAGCAACACGCACCTCCAGCTGACGCTGGCGGGCACGCAGTCGATCGGCATCGCGCCGATCGCGGACAGCAACGACATCGCCATGCGGTCGACCTGGCGGCAACCGCTGTTCGGCGGCCGTTTCCTGCCCAACAGCAAGACCATCGACGACGCGGGCTTCACCGCGCGCTGGCAGGTGTCGTCGCTGGCCAGTGCCGCGCAGAGCCAGCTGGAATCGGCCTCGCGCAATCTGACCCAGCCGCCTTCGCTTGGCGCGTCGCCTGGCGAGTACGTGGCCGACGACAGCGGATCCGGTGCCATCGACAGCGCCGTGGTCAGCCTGGTCGACACGGTCGACGTATATACGCAGGTCGATCGCGCCAGCAAGTACGGCATCCTGTTCGTGGTGCTGACTTTCGTCGGTTTCGCGCTGTTCGAACTGATCAAGCGCCTGCCGATCCATCCGCTGCAGTACCTGCTGGTCGGCCTGGCGCTGGCGATCTTCTTCCTGCTGCTGCTCAGCCTGTCCGAGCACATCGCCTTCTGGCAGGCGTACCTGGTCTCGGCGGCGGCCTGCATCGGGCTGCAGTTCTTCTACCTGTCCGGCGTGCTGCAGAGCTGGCTGCGCGCGGCCGGCTTCGCGACCATGCTCACCGCGCTGTACGGCGTGCTGTACATCCTGCTGAAGTCGGAGAACAACGCGCTGCTGATGGGCTCGCTGCTGCTGTTCGGCATCCTGGCCGCCATCATGTGGGTCACCCGCAAGGTGGACTGGTACGCGCTGGGCACGGAACTGCGCTGAGGCACCTCCGTGAATCGCGTACGCCTCTACCATCGGGCGCAGCAGCTGCTTCCCGAGGCGATCCAGACCGCGGGACTGCGCGGTCTGGGGATGTCGGCCGGGCAGCTTCGATATCTGCTCTTCGGCCTGCTGTTGAGTCATGAGTCGCGCGGTGCGGTCGTGCTGGAACTGGCGCGCCACGTGGTCGCCGCCATCCAGCGCGAGGGTCTGGGCTATTTCGAAGGTGCGACGCGCTCGCGCGGTGCACTGGCGGGAGGCACACCCTCGTACTACGAAGCCTGGCGTCATCTGTCGTCGGGAAACCAGGATGGACACCATGCGGTCTGCGCCGAATGGATGGGCGTGATGGACGATGGCGTCCTGCCCGGAGAGCGGCGCGTGCTGGACGCGGCCTGGCATGACGACGCATACCTGACCCGTGACATCGGCCGCGATGCCTGGCTTGCGGTGCTGCCGGCCGCAGCCCTTGTCCTCTACAGCTGGCGGGACGCCGGATGATGGGCTTGCTGGCAGCCACGATGATGTTCGCGCTTCCTCTCGGCGTGATCGGGATCGTCGCAGCCGCGGCGGGCTTCCTCTGCCGTCCCATGCAACCGCTCCTGCTGCTGGCCATGGCTTGGGGCGTCGGGTGGCTGTGCACCGGGCTTGCGGCAGGCGACAGGTTCGCGCCCGTGATGATCCTGCCGCTGCTGCTGGCCTTCGTCATCGCGCTCGGCGCGAGCGCCGCGGTACGTCGCGGAATGGAGCATGGCTATCGAGTCGAAGCGGCCGGCCCGGTCGCCGCGGACTGACGTACCAGGGACAATGTCCGGCCAAGGACGGCCGCCTCGCTCCGGCCGATGGCGTGCGCTAGAGTTCAGGGATGACCTCTGCGCACACCATCGGCCTGTTTCGCGGGCCGCAAATCACGCCCTGGCTGGACGATGTCGCGCGCCTGAGGGCGGCCGTGTTCCGCGACTGGCCGTACCTGTACGAAGGCGATGCCGACTACGAACGCGACTACCTGGATGCCTATGCGCGCTCGGCGGAGAGCATCTTCGTGCTGGCGATGGATGCCGGCCAGGTAGTCGGCGCGTCGACCGGCCTGCCGCTGGAGGACGACACCGAGGCGTTCCGCCGGCCCTTCGTCGATGCCGGGATGGACCCGGAAGAGGTCTTCTACTTCGGCGAATCCGTGCTGCTGCCGGCCTACCGCGGCCAGGGCATCGGCCATGTGTTCTTCGACCATCGCGAGGCGCATGCGCGCGCGCTGGGCCGGTTCGCTTGGACGGCGTTCTGTGCGGTGGACCGGGAGCATGACGACCCGCGTGCGCCACAGGGCCATCGCGGCAACGAGGCGTTCTGGGACAAGCGCGGCTACACACGCCAGCCCGGCATGACCATGCGGCTGGCGTGGAACGAGATCGGCCGTGGCGAGACCGATCACGCGCTGACGTTCTGGTTGCGTGGACTGGAGCCGATGCGATGAAGGTCGCCGTCGCCAGGTACGCGATCCAGGCGCCGACGGATTTCGCCGCGTTCGCTGCGCGCCAGTCGCAGATGCTGGGCGAAGCGGCGGCGCAGGGTGCGCGCATCGTCGTGCTGCCGGAGTACCTGTCGCTGGAACTCGCGGCGACGTTCGATACCGCCACGCAGGCCGACCTGCACGCCTCGCTGGCGGCGATCCAGCGCTACCGGGAGGACTGGCTGGCGTTGTACGCCGGACTCGCGCGGGAACTGGACCTGTACCTCGTGGCCGGCACGTTCCTGCTTGCCCATGGCGCAGGCCGCTACCGCAACCGCAGCGATGTGTTCACGCCGCAGGGCGCGCATGCGTGGCAGGACAAGCTGCAGCTGACCGGCTTCGAGAAGGGGCTGGGCGTGATCGACGGCGGCGATGCGCTGAAGGTCTTCGACATCGACGGCGTGCGTGCCGGCGTGGCCGTCTGCTACGACAGCGAGTTCCCGCTGCCGGTGCGCGCACAGGCCGAGGCGGGCGCGCGCCTGCTGCTGGTGCCGAGCTGCACCGATACCGAGGCGGGCGCGACACGCGTGCGTGTAGGGTGCCTGGCGCGTGCCCTGGAGAACCGGATGTTCGTCGCGCAGGCGGTCACCGCGGGCGAGGCCGCATGGAGTCCGGCACTGGACATCAACACCGGCGAGGCGGCGATCTTCGCGCCGATGGACCGTGGCCTGCCCGACGACGGCGTGCTGGCGCAGACCCGTGGCGACCGGTCATGGGCCATCGCCGAGCTCGACGTCGATGCGCTCGACCGCAGCCGTGCCGATGCGCAGGTTGCGAACGACCGCGATTGGACTAGTCAGCTGAAGCCCGCCCTCTCACGCGCCAGGCTTCAAGCGCTGTAGGAGCGCCCTCGGGCGCGACGCTGTTCGTTGCATGCCTGGAAAAGCATCGCGCCCGAGGGCGCTCCTACAGAGGGGTTGTTGTTGCGCGTTGCATCCGCGCGTTCCAAGCCGCCTTGCGGCGTCATCCACGCTAGCCCAACAGGCTGACGCCCGGCACCATCCAGATCGACAGACCGGCCAGCGCAGTGCCGATCACCGTCGCCGCCAGCACGTCGCTGGGGTAGTGCAGCCCCAGCACCACGCGCGAGGCGGCCACGCAGGCGGCGAACGGAATCAGCAGCGGTGCCAGCAGCGGATAGTGCGCCAGCGCGACCAGGGTGAAGGCGACGGCGTGCAGCGTATGGCCGGACGGGAAGCTGAACTCGTCCAGCGGTGCGATCCACGCGCGGATGCGCACGTCGGACGCGAACGGGCGCGGGCGGCGCGTCCAGCGCTTCAACGCCTTGTACAGCGTCAGCGCGATCACGCCGGTGCTCGCCAGGTGCGCGGAGGCCGCCAGACCGTCCAGGCCATCGGCAACGATCAGCGCCGCCATCAGCACGTACCAGAACACGCCATCGCCGAGCCGGCTGACCACGGCGAAGAAGCGGCGCACGCCGAGGCCTTCGCCCCAGCGGTTGGCGAGCAGGCACCAGCCGGTATCTCGGCCCATCAAGGCATTACGCGGCAGCAGCGGACGCATGGTGGCTTCTCCGTGTCAGGGCGAGGTCGGTCAGCAGGGCGTCGAAGTCGGCGGCCACCTGGTCCGGATGCAGGGCGTGCATGGCCCGGCTGGCCGCCTGGCCCTGCGCGCGGCGCAGGGGTGCGTCGGTCGCCAGCCGCAGCGCGGCCGCCAGGAAGTCCTCGTCGTTCTGCACCGCCGCACCGTGCACGCCATCGACCAGATGTTCGCGTGCCGCCCCGTAGTCGAACGTCACCACCGGCACGCCGCTGGCCATCGCTTCCAGGGTGACGTTGCCGAAGGTTTCGCTGTGGCTGGAGAACAGGAACAGGTCGCCGCTGGCGAAGTGCCGGGCCAGTGCGTCGCCGCGCTGCACGCCGCAGAACAGGAAGTCCGGGTGTTCCTGCGCCAGCCGCTCGCGCAGCGGGCCGTCGCCGACCCAGACGAACTTCGCGGTCGGCCGCGTCTTCTGGATCGCGCGGAACGCGCGGATCGACAGATCCAGGTTCTTCTCCGCCGCGATCCGGCCCACGTAGATCACCGCCACGTCGTCCGGGCCCAGGCCCCACACGGCGCGCAGCGCGTCGTCGCGTCGCGACGGGCTGAAGTGGCGGGCGTCCACGGCGCGCGCCAGCCGCACCACGTGCCGGAAGCCCTGCGACTGCAGGAACCCGGCCAGTTCACGCGTGGGCACCAGGGTCGCGTCGGCCCCGTTGTGGAAGTAGCGCATCCAGCGCAGCGCCGTGGGTTGCAGGAAGCGCGCGCCGTAGTCGCGCATGTATTCGTCGAAGCGGGTGTGGAAGCCGGTGGCCACCGGAATGCCGAGCCGCCGCGCCGCCCGCAGCGCCGACCAGCCCAGCGGGCCTTCCGTGGCCACATACAGCGCATCCGGCGGATTGTCTTTCCACAAGGCCACCAGACGGCGCGTCGCGGGCAGGCCGAACTTCAGGCCCGGGTAGCGCGGCAGGCGGGCGCCGCGCACCAGCAGGGTGTCGTCCACCTCGCCAGCGTCGTCCGGCTGGCGCGGACGCACCACGGATACCTCGTGGCCCCGCTGGCGCAAGCCGGTTTCCAGCCCCTGCACGGTGAGGGCCACGCCGTTCACTTCCGGCGGATAGGTCTCGGTGACGATGGCAAAGCGCATGCGCAGCTCCACGTTTTGCGCATGCTGAGACGCTCAGGTGTCGTTGGTGTTTCGGTTGGGTGACGGTGGGATGACGCCGCGTGCGTGGTCCACGGCAACGCCGTTCTCTTCGGCCAGCCGTATCAGCGCCGACGCCGTCGTGGGGTCCAGCCGTTCGAGCGGCAGGCAGTGGGCGGCGCCGGGGCCGAAGTAGAACATCAGGAACCCACCCAGCGTCTTCACCCGGGGGATCGCCGCCCACCGGTGCGTATAGGCATACGTTACGCCCTCGACGTGGATCCCTTCGGCATCGAACGTATAGGTGTGGGGCGCTCGGGATCGGGTGCTGTAGTGGGCGGCAAGCGCACCGAGCGTCGCCATGATCGGCGTGAAACCGAAGGCGAAGAGCGAAATGAGCAACGTCGTGAGTCGCAAGGGCTCGCCGCTCTGGAGGTGAAGGCCGATGGCCGTGATGCCCATGGCGACGAACACCAGCGTACCGATCAGTCCCGTCCAATGCCCCAGCATGAGGATGATGTTCGCCCGGATGCGTTCGCGCAGCGTCAGGGTCATGGCAAGACGGAGTTCGTGCGGCACTGTGTCCATGGTGTCCCGAGTCTCCTGTCTGGCCGCGCCACTCTATCTGATGGCCTTCGCGACAGGGGTCGGATGCATCCGCAGGGCACGTGATATCTGTGTGCCGACACGGGAAGCATCACGGGCGATACCACTTTGTATGTCGGCCAATAGGGCCGAGTGTGTCGCGACATAGGCGTGCGTATCGTCAGAGATACCGGTTGGTATCGACGGACATGTGCAATGGTATCGCTCGACATAACCACTCACATGCCGCGTGAGACTGATCGACTGTCGCGCGATACAGCGGCGTATGTCGCACGACATGCCGCAGTGTCGACGGAGATGCCAATCGGTATCCGGCACGATACCAATCGGTATCTCCGTTCAATATCGCGCCTGTGTCGCGCCATATCTCGCAGTATGTCGCGACCTGTGCGGCATGTCCTTTGGCCGCGGATACGGACGTCTCGCGACTGCCCGCGTGTATCGGCGGAGGTTTGCCCGTCGGAGTCCCGCCGGACAGTGTGGTGTCGACGATGAGGTCGGCAGGTTTACCGGGAGGTCTGTCCGCCCATCAGATGCGTCACCAGCAGGCACGCCGCGATGCCCGTGAAGATACCGATGACGGGGCTCGCGAGGATCGACAGCGCCATGGCGAGATACGCCGGGCCATCACACGGAGCATCGCAGCCGGACGCGGGTGCCATCAGGCGCATCAGCAGCACCCAGGTCATGAAGCCCCCGAGGGCAAAGCCGACCAGGCCCGCCAGCGCCTGCAGGAGGGTTCGACCCGCACGCCTGGCCGCACTTGGCATCACTCCCCCAACGGCTCCACGACCACGGCCGTGCCGTAGCACAGCACCTCGGTCAGCCCGGCCATCACGTCGGTGGCGTCGTAGCGGACGGCGATGATGGCGTTGGCGCCGAGCTGCCGGGCGTGCTGGAACATGTCGCGGTAGGTCTCGTCGCGGGCCTGTTCGCACAGCTCGGTGTAGATGGTGATGTTGCCGCCGAACAGCGACTGCAATCCGCCCAGGAAATTGCCCACGATCGAGCGCGACCGCACGGTGATGCCGCGCACCATGCCCAGGTTGCGGATGATCCGGTAGCCGGGAAGTTCCAGTGCCGTCGTCACCATCGCGTCCGTGAGCGGCAGCGCTGCGGCGCGAGGCGTGGTGGAAGGGGCTGCGTACGCGGCGGAAGAGTTGTAGGGATCGGTCATCGTGTTTCCAGGAGGTGTGTGGTGCGGAACGTAGCGCCGGACCGGTGGGTCAGGGGGCGAGATGGCCGCGGAGTTCGGTGACCACGGCCTGCCAGTCGTGGCTGTCCTCCGTCTCTTCCCACAGTTCCCGCAGTTCCGAGTGGTCGGCCAGGATGCGGGTGAGCGCCTGTCGCGCCTGCGCGACCAGGTCGGCATCGATGCTCGGGCGGATGCGCGCAAGCCAGTCGGCCAGGCCTTCTTCCTGTTGCGCGGCGAGGGTGGGGCGCCCTGCCGCGGCCGCCACGATTTCCGCCCCCACGATGGCCAGGGCGGCGTCCGGCGCTTCAACGTACTCGGTCGAGGTGAGCACGTTGTCCAGCACCTCGCGGACCAGCGACAGGTCGCCGCTGTCCAGCACGTCGATCATGAAATCCGCCGCGTCGTCGTTGTCGAAACTGCCGATGCCCCAGGTGCCCATGGTGTTTTCCTTGGAAGAATGAAGAGGGGTGAACTAGTCGCCGTAGGTTCGCCAATGCAATACACGCGCTTGCTGCACGCTCACGCCGACAAAACGGTGTCGGGTGGCATCCGCCTGGCAGCGGAAAAACACGTACGACGTCTCCAGGGCTTCCTCGTCCGGCCACCAGGGTCGCTGGAGGGGAGCCGGACGTGTCTGCGCGTGACCAATCGCATGGCAGGTGTCGGGCAAGGGCACGGCAGTGGGTGGAGGCAGCGAGAACGTGAGCATGCTGACGTTGGAGTCCAGGTCGTGCGCTTCCCGGATATCTGTCGCATGGTCCGGTAGCCATGGTGGAATCCAGCCCTTTTCGATGTACCCCGCATCTCTGGCTTCTCGCGCGGTGGCGAAGGTCGCGTCGGAGACCGTATCGACGCAGCCGGTCACGACGGTACCGATCAGCGAGAGCGCGACAATCAAAGCGCGGCCGCCGATGGGGAGTGGTGCGCGAGGGACGGCCCTGATGTTGTCGCTGACGACGTCAAGCGGGAAACGCGCGGGATCGACAGACCGGAGATTGACGCATCCACCCGCCCATTGGACGCCCGCGTGATCGTGATCGAACGTCGCCCTGCTCCCGCTATCCATATCATTCCCCGGTAAGCCACAGGTAGGGTTGATGGAATCGTGTCAGTCGTGCGTGCGTATGGCGGCCTGGCGAAGGCGGAGTGCCTCCTGGCGCTCGTCCAGCGGGCGCATGAACACGCCCGGCTTGATCCCGTCGAACCGGGGCCCTTTCAGAAAGACCAGGCGCTGCTCGGAGTCCTGTGCGTGCGCGGCCTGGATCTGGCCGAGCGTGTAGTGAAGGTGCGACGCCAGCGGCACGAAGAGATGCCTGGGTACAGGGAGCGCGTTGGACACCAGCACGTGGTCCACCGTGATGCGCAGGCGGATCTGGTTTCGCTGGCCGGGTCCGGTACGTGCCTCGGGATCGGTGACCGGTCTGCCCGCGCCATCGATCATGTCGACGCCGGTCACACGACCGACCAGGATGTGGTCCGCAGAGAGCGCCATGTCCTCCAGCGTGGCCTCGAACGGAACGCCGGCCAGGGCGGTCATGGGAAGCAGCGCGAGCAGGGTAAGCAGAATGCATCGCATGGTTTCAGTTCTCGGACTGGTTCGGCACGGTCCGGCGATGTCGAATCTCAGACCCATACATCGTTCTTGGCGGTGTACGCACCGCCGGCGTCGCCCGTGTTCACCACGCCGCGTGGCTCCACCAGCATGATGCTGCATTCCTCCTTGGCGACCGGCCGGTGCTCGACGCCCCTGGGGACGACATACATCTCGCCGGTGGCCAGGGGAACCGTCTTGTCACGGAACTCCAGCGTCATTTCACCTGCCAGCACGATGAAGACTTCATCCGTCTCCTCGTGCGCATGCCAGACGAATTCACCGTGGATCTTGGCCAGCTTGAACTGGTAGTCGTTCATCTCGGCGACGACGCGCGGCGACCAATGGTCGGAGAAGCGGCTCAGCTTGTCTCTCAAGTTGATTGCGCTGTGGGACATGGGACTTCCGTCGGACGGGATTGGTGGCGAGGGGACGCCATTCTCATAACAGGAGCTAGGAGCGCGACCAACGCGAAGCGTAAGGCACCAGCAGTGACATGCTGGGATACTTCAGCATGTAACGGACGGGGACGATGGTGCCAGGGAGGAACCGCTTGGACCACGGTGAAATAGGGTTGTTGCAGGTGATGGGTTCCTGCTCCCCCTGCGGCGTGAACCGGTAGTACACCAGCAGATGCTCGTCTTGCTCGTAGTACAGGATTTCCGCCTCGGCGAGCTGCCCCTTGCGCAAGATGAGGTTTCTCGCATCCCTCTCGGCGCGAGACACGCCGATCACGAAAGCCACGAAGAGCGTGGCGATGAGCAGGAAGAAAATGAGCAGGGGCGTTGTCACGGCACGCGATCCCCCCGCGCAGCCGTGAACAGCGCATACCACTCTTCCCGGCTCAGGGTGATGCCGTCCGCCGCGCAGCAGGCGACCAGCCGCACCGGGTCGGTAGTGCCGACGATGGGCTGGATGCCGGCAGGATGGCGCAGCAGCCAGGCGAGCTGGATCGCTTCCGGCGTCACGCCTTTCTCTTCCGCCAGGTGCCGCAGCAGCCGCGACGTCTCGCGGATCAGCGGATCGGCGAACTCGGACGTGGTGGCGAGCCTGCCGCCCGCCAGTGGCGACCACGCCTGCACGCGGATGTCGTGCAGGCGACAGTAGTCGAGCGTGCCGGCCACCGAGGCGTAAACGTGGCCGGTGGTGTTGGCGACCACGCCGTCGTCGATCAGGGGGTGATGCAGCAGGCTGAGCTCCACCTGGTTGGCGACCAGCGGCTGGCGGACGTAGCGCCGCAGCAGCTCGATCTGGCCGGGCGTGTGGTTGCTCACGCCGAAGTGACGCACCTTGCCCGCGGCGTGCAGATCGTCGAACGCACGCGCGACCTCCTCCGGTTCCGCCAGCGCATCCGGACGGTGCAGCAGCAGGACATCCAGATGATCGACGCCGAGCCGCGTCAGGCTGCCTTCGACCGAGCCGACGACATGCGCATGGCTGAAGTCGTATCGCCCCGGCGCGCCCGGCGGATCGTCGGCGAAGCGGATGCCGCACTTGGACTGCAGCACCATGCCCCCGCGCAGGCCGGGCGAGGCACGCAACACGTCGCCGAACACCTGCTCGGACTTGCCGCGCGCATAGATGTCGGCGTGGTCGAACAGCGTGATCCCGTTCGCCAGTGCCGTCTCGACGAGGCGCTGCGCATGGCGGCGCTCGTCGGCGGTGACCGGGGTGGCATCCCACGCGCGGCTGAGCTGCATGCAGCCGCAGGCGATGCGGGAGACGGTGAGGCCGTCGGCGAGGGCGCAGGTCTTCATGGGAGGCTCGGAACGGACGACGCACGCATCATGCCAGAGCCACGGCGCGCATTAGGTGCGTGAACGCTCGTCGCGCAGCACCTGCGCCAGCACCGCGGCCTCGAGCGGGCGCGCGAGGTGGTAACCCTGCACATCGTCCACGCCGAGCGCCTGCAACGCCGCCAGTTCGGAGGCCGTCTCCACGCCCTCGGCCACCACATGCGACTGGGTCTGCCGGGCGAACTCGATCAGCGCGGCCGCCAGCGCGCGGCGCGGCGAATCGCTGTCGATGCCGCGGGTGAGGCTGAGGTCGAGCTTGATGATGTCCGGATGGATGGCCAGCACATGGCGCATGCTGGCGTACCCCGCACCGGCGTCGTCCACCGCGATGCGGACACCCGCCTCGCGCAGTGGCACCAGCCGCTCGTTGAGCAGACCGTAATCGTCGACCAGCGAGTGCTCGGTGATCTCCAGCACCACGCGGCGCGGATCCAGATCGTCGATGTAGCCGTCGATGCCGCCGATGACGATCGTCTGCGGCGACACGTTCAATGCGACGTAGAAGTCGCCCGTCACGCCGCGCAGTCCGTCCAGTGCCGACAGGATGGCATTGAGCTCGAGCCGCACGCCAAGGCCGATCTCGCGGGCCTCGGCGAACCAGACATCCGGCGTGCGGCGCGGTTCCAGGTCGAAGCGCGACAGGCACTCCACCCCGATGATGCGGCGTTCGCTGCTGCGGTAGATCGGCTGGTACACCATGTGCGGCTGGCCGAGTTCCAGCACCGAGGTGATGCGGGCGACCTTCTCCTCGTGCTCGTGCACCGCGTCGAGGTCGCCGTCGATCTGGTAGGCCAGCAGATCGGCGAAGGCACGCATCATGTGCAGGTCGCGCTGGCCCAGCGAGAGGTTGGAGGCCAGGCTGAAGCAGCAGAACGTGCCGTAGATACGGCCATCGCGCAGCTGGATGGGCACGCTGAGATGCGAGCCGATCGGCACGGCCTGGGTCTCCGCGATGCGCTCCAGCACGGGAATGGCGGCGGTATCGGGAATCAGCTGCGGAATGCTGCCCTCGACCACGCGCATGCAATAGCCCTCGTCGAGCGGGCTGGAATCGCCGGGGCGGATCGGGGCGCGGTCGAGACGGGTGGCGACGTGCCGGAAGACGCGATGGCTGCCGTGGAATTCGCTGACGAAGGCCACGTCCATGTCGAGGTGGCGGCGCACGGCCTCGAGCAGACGGTCCACGTTGCGCGCGATGGCCGTGGCACCGGGGCCACCCTCCAGCCAGGCCTCGGTCAATGCATCGGCGGGATGCCTACTGTCGATCACGGGCTTCCTCCTGAAGGCAGGTACGCGACGAATAGTCAGCCGTCGGGTTCTGCCCCCACCGCAGGCACGGAGGGGAGGTGGCATGGGGCGAAGGGGGTGACCACGCCGCAGAGCCGGGGCGGCTGCGAGTGTAACCTCAAGTCACAATTGACGGGCGGAGTCGACGTGCTAGGCCACGAACGGCTTGAACGCGACGCCCAGTCCCTGCATGTCCTCGGGTTCGCCGACCAGGTCGGAGCGGAGCAGGGGGCGCGAGTCGATCCACTTCTTGCTGACCACCAGGTCCAGGCGGTCGCCGCTGGCGGTCGCATCCAGGCGCGGAATGGCCTCGGCGTCGTGGGAGCGATGCAGCAGCACGGCCAGCCGCAGCAGCGCGGCCTTGCGCTTGGCGCTCAGCAGCAGGCGGTCGGGCAGGGCATCGAACGCGGTTTTCGGCACGCCGCGCCGGTGCGTGCGCACCAGCGCCGAGAGCACCTGCTGTTCCTGCCGCGAGAAGCCTTCGATGTCCGAATGCTCCAGCAGGTAGGCGCCGTGCACGTGATACTGGCTGTGCGCGATGGCCAGGCCGATCTCGTGCAGGCGCGCAGCCCAGCCGAGCATGCGGGCGTCGTCGTCGTTGAGGCCCCAGGCGCCCTCGACCTGCTCGAACAGGCGCATGACCGTGGCTTCCACGCGTGCGGCCTGGAATTCGTCGATACCGTAGCGCTGCATCAGCGCAGCGGTGGACAGGTCGCGCGGATCGTTGTCGCTGCCGCGGCCCAGCATGTCGAACAGGATGCCTTCCCGCATGGCCGCCTTGCTGACCATCAGACGCTGCAGGCCTAGCGCCTCGAAGGCGGCTTCCAGCACCAGCACGCCGCCGGCGATGATCGGGCGCCGGTCGCCGGACAGGCCGGGCAGGTCGATGTCCTCGATGCGGTCGGCCTGCAGCAGCTTCTCGCGCACCTGCGGCAGTGCCTCGGCGGTCACCGCGCCCTTGGTCAACTTCATCGCCGCGCAGATCTCGCCGATGGCCTTGTTGGTGCCGGACGAGCCGATCGCTTCCTGCCAGCCCAGGTTGCGGTACAGGCCGGCGAACTGCTGGAACTCGGCGCCGATCTCGGTGAGCGCTTCCTTCCAGCGCTTGCGCGACAGCTTGCCGCCGGGAAAGAACCGGCGCGTGCTGGCGATGCAGCCCGCCTGCAGGCTTTCGCGTTCCAGGGTCTCGAAGCCGCGGCCGATGATGAATTCGGTCGAGCCGCCGCCGATGTCGATGACCAGCCGCCGCTGCCCGGTCTTGGGCGGTTGCGCATGCGCCACGCCCAGGTAGATCAGGCGCGCTTCCTCGCGGCCGGAGACCACTTCGATGGGCTTGCCGAGCGCGGCTTCGGCGGCGACCAGGAACTCCTGGGGGTCGCGCAGCTGGCGCACGGTGTTGGTGGCCAGCGCACGGACGCGCGTGGCGGGAATGTCGCGGATGCGCTGGCCGAACCGCGACAGGCAGTCGAGCGCGCGCTGGCGGGCGGCGGAGGACAGGCCGCCCTTGTTGTCCAGGCCGTCGGCCATGCGCACGGTTTCGCGCAGGCGGTCGACCACGCGCAGCTGCCCGAGCAGCGAGCGCGCGACCACCATGTGGAAGCTGTTGGAGCCCAGGTCGATCGCGGCCAGCAGGTCCCCGTCCTTGAGCGGCGGGGAGGTGGGGGAGGTCATGGGCGCCATGCGGTCAGTTTAGCCAATGGCGACACGCATTGCTGCCATGCGACGACGCGAGGCGTCGTCGCATCACACCTTGGCCAGCAGCAGGCCCTGCGCCGAATGCGGCGCCTCGTCGCCGGGCGCCAGCTTCACGTAACTGCCGTCGGCCTGCAGTTCCCAGGCGTTGCAGTTGTCGTCCAGATAGTTCTGCAGCCCTTCCTTGAACACACGCGCCGCCAGGTCCTTGTCGAGGATCGGAAAACAGGTCTCCACGCGGTGCAGCAGGTTGCGTTCCAGCCAGTCGGCGCTGGCGCAGTACAGTTCCGGCGCGCCGTCGTTGCCGAACCAGTAGAGACGGCTGTGTTCGAGGAAGCGCCCGACGATGGAGCGCACCCGGATGTTGTCGGAAATGCCCGGTACGCTGGGACGCAGCGCACAGGCGCCGCGGACGATCAGGTCGATCCGCACGCCCGCCTGCGAGGCCGCATACAGTGCGCGGATGATGCGCGGCTCGTTGATGGCGTTGATCTTGGCGATGATGCGCGCCGGCTTGCCCGCCCGCGCCAGTCTGGCCTCGCGTTCGATCTTCTTGATCAGTCCCGGATGCAGCGTGAAGGGCGACTGCAGCAGCCGCTTCAGCTTGGTCGTGGGCGCCAGCCCCGAGAGCTGCTGGAACAGCAGGTGGACGTCGCTGCCGATGTCGGGGTCGGCGGTGAGCAGGCCGATGTCGGTGTACGCGCGCGCGGTGCCGCTGTGGTAGTTGCCGGTACCCAGGTGCACGTAACGCCGCAGCTTGCGGCCTTCGCGGCGCACGATCAGCAGCATCTTGGCGTGGGTCTTGTAGCCCACCACGCCGTAGACGACCTGGGCGCCGGCTTCCTGCAGCTTGTCGGCCACGCCCAGGTTGGCGTCCTCGTCGAAGCGCGCGCGCAGCTCCACCACCACGGTGACGTCCTTGCCGTTGCGCGCGGCCTGTACCAGCGCGTCGACGATGGCCGAGTCCTTGCCCGTGCGGTAGAGCGTCTGCTTGATGGCCAGCACATCAGGGTCCACCGCGGCCTGCTTGATCAGGTCCAGCACGGCGCCGAACGAATCGAACGGGTGGTGCAGCAGCACGTCGTCGTCGGCGATCTTCTCGAAGATCGCTTCGCTGTCGCGCAGCGGGCGCGGGGTGAACGCCGGGTACTTGAGTTCCGGCCGCTGCACCAGGTCGTACACCTGGATCACGCGGTTGAGGTTGACCGGGCCGTGGATCGGATACACGGCGTTGTCCGGCAGCGCGAAGTTCTGCAGCAACTGCCGCACGATGGGCTTGGGGCAGTCGTGCGCGATCTCCAGCCGCACGGCAGGGCGATAGCCGCGGCCGACCAGTTCGTCGCGCAATGCCAGCGCCAGGTTCTCAACTTCCTCTTCGTCCACGACCACTTCGGAGTTGCGGGTCACGCGGAACTGGTAGGAGCCCTTCACTTCCATGCCGGGGAACAGCTCGTCCACGAACACCGACAGCACGGACGACAGCAGGACGAAATCGTTCTCGCCGCCCGACACGCGCTGCGGCAGGTGGATGATGCGCGGCAGCGAGCGTGGCGCGCGCACGATGGCGAGATGGCCGGCGCGGCCGAACGCATCCTTGCCCTTCAGCACCACCACGATGTTGAGCGACTTGTTGAGGATCTTCGGGAACGGATGCGCTGGGTCCAGGCCGAGCGGCGACAGCACCGGCATGATCTCGTTGCGGAAGTACGCGCGCAGCCAGCGCGTCTGCCGCGCATTCCAGCTGTCGCGTCCGAACACGCGCACGCCGGCCTCGGCCAGGCCGGGGCGCAGCACCTCGTTCCAGCACTTGTACTGCGCATCGACCAGCTCGGCGGCGCGGTCGTGGATCTTGTTGAGTACCGTGGCCGGGCTCATGCCGTCGGCGCCCGGCGGCAGGCCGAAGTCGAGCGCATGCCGCACGGTGGCGGCGCGGATCTCGAAGAACTCGTCCAGGTTGGTGCACGAGATGCAGAGGAAGCGCAGGCGCTCCAGCAGCGGCACCGACGGATCCTGCGCCTGCGCCAGCACGCGGAAGTTGAAATCCAGTTGCGAGAGTTCACGGTTCAGGTAGAGCGCCGGGTCCCGCAGCGCGTCTTCGCCGGCGGGAAGGGGCGTGGTGTCCAGGGCGGCGTTCATGCGGTCTGGCGGTCCGTGGTGAGGGGGCTGAAGGCGTCGAGGCGGGGCTCCACGCGATCGGCGCCGAAGTGGATGGAGAACACGCTGCCCTGGCCGACTTCGCTCTCGATCTCGAGCCGGGCCTGGTGCAGGTTCAGCACGTGCTTGACGATCGACAGGCCCAGGCCGGTGCCGCCGCTTTCGCGCGAGCGGCTGGTGGAGACGCGGTAGAAGCGCTCGGTGATGCGCGGCAGGTGCGAGGCCGGGATGCCGTAGCCGGTATCGCGCACGCTGAGCACGGCGCCGTCGCCCTCGCGCGCGAAGCGCACGGTGATGGTGCCGCCGACCGGCGTGTAGCGCACGGCATTGCTGACCAGGTTGGAGAAGGCGCTGTGCAGTTCCTTGTTGGAGCCGGACAGGTCCAGGTTGGCCTCGTCCTGGATCACGATGGTGTGGCGGCGCTGGCTCAGCGCTTCGGCCTCGCGGCGCAGCGTGGCCAGCATCGGCGCCATGGCCACGTTCTCATCGGGCAGGCTGTCCTGCGCTTCCAGCCGCGACAGGGTCAGCAGGTCTTCCACCAGCTGGGTCATGCGCTGGGACTGCTTCTGCATCTCGCCGAGCATCGGTGCCCAGTCCGGGTGTTCGGCCGGTTCCAGCATGTCCAGGTAACCATGCACGACGGTCAGTGGCGTGCGCAGTTCGTGCGACACGTTGGCGACGAAGTCGCGGCGCATCTGTTCGAGCCGCAGCATCTTGCTGACGTCGCGCGCCACCAGCAGCCAGTACTCGTCGGAGTAGGGGATCAGGCGGAGGTTGAGGCGCAGGTCCGGATCGACCGGCGAGGCGGCGTCGAGCATCGGTTCGGCATTGCGGCCGGCGGCCAGCCAGTGCGACATCGGCAAGGGCTGCAGGCGGTCGCCGACGGGCGCGCCGATGTCGGTGGGGTACTGCAGGCCCAGCAGGCTGGTCGCGGCCTTGTTGAACCACTGCACGCGCTGGCTGTTGCGCTCGACCACCACCACCGCATCGGGCAGCGCGGCGGCGGCCGCGCGGTAGGCGCGCAGCATGTCGAGCAGGCGACGCTTGCGGGTGCGCATCTCGGCCTGGCCGCGGAACAGCAGGCGGTCCAGTTCGTTCCAGACGCCCTTGCCCTGTGCCGGCGCCAGCCGCTGCCGCGCGGTCAGGCGCAGCAGCACCTTGCGCAGCCGCCAGTAGTGCCAGGCCACCACGCCGAGGGCGGCGAGGGTGACCACCGGCCAGACCTGGCCGAGCAGCAGGCCGACCACGACCGCGAGCGCCAGGACCAGTACCAGCTGGCCGAGCGTCTTGAACCACGCGGAACGGATGTCGTGGGGCATGGACCGATTGTAGGCAGATGTGTATGACAGCAGGGGATGGGGCAGGGGGCGCGACTGCGTTTCCGTCATCCCGCTGCGTGCCGGGAGCCCTGTCGGGCGGTATTGGCCGTCGCGTCGGCGCCAGGCGGGCAACGGCAGATCAAGGTGGATCCCGGCGTGCGCCGGGATGACGGGCAAGGGCGGTACGCTCTTTCACTGATTCCCGATTCCCGATTCCCGATTCCCGATTCCCGCGACAACCTCACATCGCGGCCGAGAACCGGTAGCCGGACCCGCGCACGGTCTGCACCATGTTTTCCAGCCCGTGCGGCTCCAGAGTCTTGCGCAGGCGGCGGATGTGCACGTCGACGGTGCGTTCTTCCACGTAGACGCTGCCGCCCCACACGTGGTCGAGCAGCTGCGTGCGCGAGTAGACGCGCTCGGGGTGGGTCATGAAGAAGTGCAGCAGGCGGTACTCGGTGGGGCCGATGGCGACCGGCGTGTCGCCGGCGAACACGCGGTGGGCGGCGCCGTCGATGCGCAGGTTGCCGACCGCCACGCTGCCGTCCTCGTCGTCGTCGCGCGAGCGGCGCATCACGGCGCGGATGCGGGCCAGCAGCTCGCGCGCGGAGAACGGCTTGACCACGTAATCGTCCACGCCGGCTTCCAGCCCGCCGACGCGGTCGTTCTCCTCGCCGCGGGCGGTGAGCATGATGATGGGTACGTCGCGGGTCATGGCGTCCTTGCGCCAGCGGCGGGCCAGCTCCAGGCCGCTGGTGCCGGGCAGCATCCAGTCCAGCAGGATCAGGTCGGGCACGCGGTCGGCGATGGCGTTCTGGGCCTCGCGGGCGTCGCCGGCGTGGATCGGCTCGTATTCGCCCTTGCGGAGGGCGAACGCCACCATGTCGCGGATGGCGGGTTCGTCGTCGACGATCAGGATGTGCTTCTGCACGCAGGATCCGGGTGCGAGGGGGTACGGGAGCAGTAGACGACAATTTTGTGACGGTTACATGACATGCCGCCGGAGTGTCATGCTGCCGTGCCGCCCGTGCTTCAGCGGCGTTCCACGTCCGGGTCGCGGATTCCCTGGCGGCGCAGTTCCAGCACTTCCGGGGTGATGGCGGCGATGCGGGCATCGACCCGGGCGCGGGCGTAGAAGTCCAGGTCGCTCCGGGCCTTGAGATTCTGCAGCTGGATGAGGGCCTGCTCGGGTCGCCCGTTCAGGTAGGCGGCCTCGGCATAGGCCTCGCCGGCGCGGGCGGTGTCGCCGGCCAGTTCGTTGGCCCGGGCGAAGTGCTGCTGGAACACCGGATCGTCGCCGGCACGGGCCATCATGGGGCGCAGGATGGCCTGCGCGCGCTGCCCGGCCTCGCGGCCTCCCTGTTCGTTCAGCACCTTGGCGTAGGTCAGGGCCACCGGGCGGTTCTGCGGGTAGCGCTGCATCAGCGCGTCGAAGCGGCGGTTGGCCGCCGCGGCATTGCCGGTACGCGACTCGGCTTCGCCCAGCGTCAGGGACAGCCACAGGTTGTCGGGGTGCTCGTCGGCCAGCCGCTGCAGTTCGGCCAGCGCGGTGCGGGTATCGCCGCCCTGCAGATGCGCCACGGCCAGGCCGTAGCGCTCCGGTCCGCTCAAGGGCTTGCCGGCCTGCCGACGCAGGGTCTCGTACTCGCGGACGGCGGCCGACGGGGTGCTCGCGCTGAGCGCCCGCAGGCGTTCGCGGGCCCAGTCGAACTGGCCGCTGTCGCCCTGGCGGAAGGTCTGCGAGGGCAGGGTCACGGGGATCGGCAGCAGCGGGTTGTCGCTGCGGGTTTCCGGCAGGGTTACCGCATTGCGGTCGAAACGCTCGACCCGCTCTCCGCCGGGCACGCTGGTGACGGCCGTGACCTGGCTGCCGCGCAGCTGGTCGGCGCGCTGTCGCGCCTCGCTGATGCGGGTGGTGGTGACCGGGTGGGTCTGCAGGTAGTCCGGCACCTGTTCGCGACCGCTGCCGCGCGCCACCCGGGTCGCCTGCTGCAACTTGGCGAAGAAACCGGCCATCGCGTCGATGTCGTAGCCGGCGCGGGACAGGGTGCGGATACCGACCCGGTCGGCTTCGGATTCGTTGGAGCGGGTGTAGTCGATCTGGCGCTGCTGCATCAGGCCCATCGCGCTGGCGATGGCCGCCTGCGAGGCGTCGCCGCTGGAACTGCCGCCCGCCGCCTGCGCCAGCACGATGGCGCCCAGCATGCCGAGCAGGATCGGTACCTGGTCGCGCTGGGCGCGCTCCACTCCGCGCAGGACGTGTTGCTGGGTGACGTGGGCGATTTCGTGCGAGAGCACCGCGGCTACTTCGTCCTCGCGGTCGGCCGTCAGCACCAGGCCGGCGTTCATGCCGATGTAGCCGCCCAGCGTGGCGAAGGCGTTGATCTGCCGGTCGCGCATCATGAAGAAGGTGTAGGACTGCTGCGGGTTGTCGCTGTCCGCGCCGAGCCGGCCGCCGACGCCCTGCAGCCAGTCGGTGACCAGCGGGTCCTCGAGCAGGTAGCCGTAGTTGCGCAGTTCGCGCAGCATCATCCCGCCGTACTGGGCCTGCCGCGCCGGCGTCAGTAGCTCGCCCGCGGAGGAGCCGATGTCGGGCAGGCGGCTCTCCTGAGACGCCGCCAGCGGCGCCGCGAGGGCCAGGGTCAGGACGGTGGCGAGCAGCAAGGGACGCAAACGGAGCTCCGTGGCGGATAATGGGCGTCTTCATCAGGATGACCGGTCGTCGATCCGGGCGAGTGAATACGTGGTTAACCGGTCCGGTTCCGGTTCGCACTGTTCCACTTCGTTCACTGGAAGACGGCGCGGCCTGCCCGATATTGGCTGGGACCGCCTCTCGTCCCTTTCGTTCCGGAGACCTCCCTTGAGCGACACCCCACAGGGCGCCACCGCGCCGCAGATCACCCTCTACAGCACCGCCATCTGCCCGTACTGCGTGGCGGCCAAGAACTTCCTGAAGAGCAAGGGCCAGACCTGGACCGAGGTACGGATCGACCTGGACCCGGCCGAGCGCGAGAAGATGATCGCCACCGCCAAGCGCACCAGCGTGCCGCAGATCTTCGTGGGCGACGTGCACGTGGGCGGCTACGACGACATGATCGCGCTGCACCGCGCCGGCAAGCTGGATGCCCTGCTGTCGGGAGAGGCCGCATGAGCGCCGCCGACGACAGCCAGGACCGGGTGAAGGCGTTCACCGAATTCCGCCAGCGGATGAACAAGCGCATCCTGGACGAGCCGAACCAAGTGGTGCGCCGCTTTTTCGCGCTGGACACCCAGACCTACCAGGCCGGCGCGCTGGACGTGAAGACCAAGGAGCTGCTGGGGCTGGTCGCGTCGATGGTGCTGCGTTGCGACGACTGCATCAGTTACCACGTCGCCCAGTGCAAGGAGGCGGGGGTGACGCGCGAGGAGTTCTTCGAGACCTTCTCGGTGGGCCTGGTGGTGGGCGGCTCCATCGTCATCCCGCACCTGCGCCGCGCAGTGGACCTCCTCGATCAGCTGGAAGGCGGACAGGCAGACGCGCCGGCCGCGCACGACCACGGTTGAGGCTTCTTCCTCCCCCTTAGAGGGGAAGGCCGGGAACGGGAGGCGGCTGCACCCGGCTCCGCCATCGCCCGATACGTGCCGCACCACCCCCGCCGAACCCCTCTTGAAGGGGAGGGTTCAGACCATGGTCGATTTGGGTCCGCATGGGCCCGTCGGGCATAATTGGTGGACACCTCCTCCCTTTCTGCACGCGTCGCGGCCCCGTCCGGCGCGCGCCCCTGTTCGGAAACCCCACTCAATGACCCAGACGATTACGGTGATCCGCGGCGACGGTATCGGCCCGGAGATCATGGACGCCACCCTGTATGTGCTGGATGCACTCAAGGTCGGCCTGGCCTACGAAGAGGCCGATGCCGGCCTGGTCGCGCTGGAGAAGCACGGCGACCTGCTGCCGCAGGCCACGCTGGATTCGATCCGCAAGAACGGCGTCGCCTTGAAGAGCCCGCTGACCACGCCCGTAGGCGAGGGCTTCAGTTCGATCAACGTGGCGCTGCGCCGCCACTTCGACCTGTACGCCAACGTGCGTCCGGCCAAGTCGTTCCCGAACACCAAGTCGCGCTTCCCGGACGGCGTGGACCTGATCACCGTGCGCGAGAACACCGAGGGCGCTTACATCGGTGAAGGCCAGTCGATCTCGGAAGACGGCGAAACCGCGCTGCTGACGCAGAAGATCACCCGCAAGGGATCCGAGCGCATCGTGCGCTACGCCTACGAGCTGGCCCGCAAGACCGGCCGCAAGAAGGTCACCATCGTCCACAAGGCGAACATCCTGAAGACGACCTCGGGCCTGTTCCTGAAGGTCGCGCGCGAAGTCGCCGCGCAGTACCCCGAGATCCAGACCAACGAGATGATCGTGGACAACACCTGCATGCAGCTGGTGATGCGTCCGGAGCAGTTCGACATCATCGTCACCACCAACCTGTTCGGCGACATCATCTCCGACCTGTGCGCCGGCCTGGTGGGTGGCCTGGGCCTGGCCCCGGGCGCCAACATCGGTGCCGACGCGGCGATCTTCGAAGCCGTCCACGGCTCGGCGCCGGACATCGCCGGCAAGGGCGTGGCCAATCCCTGCGCGCTGCTGCTGGGCGCGGCGCAGATGCTCGACCACCTGGGCCAGCCCGAGAAGGCCGAGCGCCTGCGCGCGGCGATCATCGCCACGCTCGAGGCCAAGGATTCGCTGACCCCGGACCTGGGCGGCGAGGGCACCACCATGTCCTTCGCCAAGGCGATCGCCAGCCGCGTCTGAGCATGGCGCGCGCATCTCCGCGCGTCGCGGCGCGGAGATGCGGTTTGGCCCCCCGCATCGCGTGGGGTATGCTCGATCCAATGTTCCTCATGACGCATGCCGTCGCGCCCGATGGGATCGCTGGCGGTCATTGACTGGACCATCGTCGCGGCCTACCTGGTGGCCGCGCTCCTCGTAGGCGCCTGGGTGTCCCGCACGGCGGGGCGTTCCGTGGAGTCGTACTTCGTCGCGGACCGGTCGCTGCCGTGGTGGTGGCTGGGCACCTCGATGGCCGCCACCACGTTCGCGGCCGATACGCCGCTGGTGGTGGCGGGGCTGGTCGCCAGGCATGGCGTCGCCGGCAACTGGCTGTGGTGGTCCTGGGCGATCTCGCACGTGTCGGTGGCGGTGGTGTTCGCCGCGCTGTGGCGCCGCTCGCGCATCCTCACCGACGCCGAACTGATCGAACTGCGTTACGCCGGGCGATCCGGCGCCTGGTTGCGCGGTTTCAAGGCGGCCTTCTTCGCCATTTTCATCAACGCCATCATCCTGGGCTGGGTGGTCCGGGCGATGGTGAAGATCGCGGCGCCCTTCGTGGACTGGCCCGCCTGGCTGGGCCCGGAAGCCGTGGCAGGATTCGCCGCGCTGTGGCCCGAAACACTGCTGGTCGGCACGCCCGGCGACACGATCACCGTGCTGGTGCTGTTCGGCGTGATCGGCGTCTACTCGAGTCTGGGCGGCATCCGAGGCGTCATCCTGACCGATCTGGTGCAGTTCGCGATGGCGCTGGTGGGCGGCACCCTGTTCGCGTGGTTCGCCATCGATCATGTCGGCGGGCTGCAGGGGCTGCGGGACGGGCTGGCGCGGCATTACGACGTGAACGCGCTGCTCGCGTTCGTGCCTGCGCAGGACGCCGCCTGGCTGCCGCTGCACGTCTTCCTCATCTACGTGGCCGTGCAATGGTGGGCGCAGTACTACAGCGACGGCAGCGGTTATCTGGCACAGCGCCTGTTCACGGCGCGCGATGAGCGTCATGCGGTCGGTGGCGCCCTGTGGTTCGTGGTGCTGAACTACGCCGTGCGCACCTGGCCCTGGGTGCTGGTCGCGCTGGTGGCGTTGCTGGTGTTTCCGCTGGGTGCACCGGGCGAAGGGGCCGCCGGCGTGGTCGCGAACGATCGCGAAATGGCGTATCCGGTCCTGATGGCGCAACTGCTGCCGGCCGGCGTGCTGGGCCTGCTGTTCGCCTCGCTGCTGGCGGCGTTCATGAGTACGGTGGACACCCACCTCAACTGGGGGGCGAGTTACCTCACCCACGACCTCTATCGGCGCTTCGTCGATCCTGACGCCAGCCAGTCGCGCCTGGTCTGGATAAGCCGCCTGGCGGTGCTGCTGCTCGCCGCGATGGGCGTGGTGGTGGCCTCGCGGATCGACAGCATCGAGCAGGCGTGGCGGTTCTTCATCGCGCTGGGCGCGGGCCTGGGGTTGCCGTCGATGCTGCGGTGGTTCTGGTGGCGCGCCAACGCATGGACCGAAATCGTCGGCATCGTGGCGGCGGTGATGTCCGCTATGGTGCTTTATCCGCTCTTCCCCGATGCGCGCGCCGAACACCTGCTGGTCGCCATCGTCGGCATC
The DNA here is from genome assembly GCF_035999195.1 of Pseudoxanthomonas sp. Lineage (NCBI taxonomy): Bacteria > Pseudomonadati > Pseudomonadota > Gammaproteobacteria > Lysobacterales > Lysobacteraceae > Pseudoxanthomonas > Pseudoxanthomonas sp. The sequence continues at coordinate 155,784 of NZ_DASYGY010000007.1, read as the reverse complement.
GCGACGACCTGCGCGCTGGTGGCCACCTGCCTGACGCCGCCGGTGCCGCGTGAGCATCTGGCGGCTTTCGTCCACCGCGTACGTCCACCGGGATGCTGGCATGGCCTGCCGGGGGCTGCGCCGAAGGAGGCGATGCTCTGGTTGGGTGCGGCGTGGCTGGCCGGCAACGCCGGCGTCTTCGCGCTGATGTTCGGCATCGGCCATCTGCTGCTTGGCCCACGTGCGCTGGGCGCTTCGCTGGCGCTGGGCGGGCTGCTCCTGCTGTGGGCGACGCTGTCGGCCAGCGCGCGCTATCGCCTGGCCAGCGGATTGCAGGACGGCTGACGCGACAACCGATCCGCGGCGTCCCGTTTTTGTTTGCGTATGTCCCATCCATGAGGTTGGATGCGAGGCGAAGGGCACGCACAATCCGCGGCCCACGCAGAAGGTCCCGTTCATGTCCGTCCGTCCGAGCGCGCTGGCGCTGACTCCGCTGCTGCTGTTCCTGGCGCTGTTCTTCGGCGCGGGCCTGTATTACACGGCGCAGGGAGAGGCCATGGGCTTCTACCAGTTGCGCGCGCCGGTGGCGATCCTGCCGGCGCTCGCGCTGGGGGTGTGGCTCGCGCGCCGGCGTGGTCTGCCGGCGCAACAGACGTTGCTGCAGGGGATGGGCGACAGCAACGTCATGCTGATGTGCCTGATCTTCCTGCTGGCGGGCGCGTTCGCCACCGTGTCGAAAGCCATCGGCGCCGTCGATGCGGTCGTCGCATTGGGGCTGGGCGCGCTGCCGGCCAACCTGATCCTGCCGGGATTGTTCCTGGTGGCGGCCTTCGTCTCGCTGTCCATCGGCACGTCGATGGGCACGGTCGCGGCGGTGGTGCCCATCGCGTTGGGCGTGGCCGACGCGGCGGGACTCGACCGCGTGCTCGTCGTCGGCGCGGTGCTGGGCGGGGCGATGTTCGGCGACAACCTGTCGATCATCTCCGACACGACCATTGCCGCCACCCGCAGCCAGGGCGCGGAGATGCGCGACAAGTTCCGTGAAAACTTCAGGATCGCGCTGCCGGCGGCCATCGCGACCCTGGTCCTGCTCGGCGTGCTGGGCGACGCGGCACCGGTCGAAGCGCCGGGCGACGCATCGCCGTGGCTGGTGCTGCCCTACCTGATGGTGCTGGGACTGGCGCTGGCCGGGCTGGACGTGGTGCTGGTCCTGGCCATCGGGCTGGTCGCCTCCGGCCTGTTCGGCTTCGCGATGGCGCAGGACTACGATGCCGTCTCGTTCGCCGGCGACATCTACGTGGGATTCGAGGGCATGGTGGAGATCACCCTGCTGTCCATCCTCATCGGCGGACTGGCCGCGCTGATCAAGGCGACGGGCGGCCTAGCCTGGCTTGCCCAGGTCATCGCCACGTTCGCCCGCGGCCATACCGGTCGGCGCTCGGGCGAGTTGAGCATCGCCGCGCTCGCGGCCGGTTCGGACGCGCTGACGGCCAACAACACCGTCGCCATCCTGGTGACCGGCAGCCTGGCCAAGGACATCGCCCAGCGCCACGGCATCAGTCCGAGACGCGCGGCCAGCGTGCTCGATATCTTCGCCTGCATCGTGCAGGGCGTGTTGCCGTACGGTGCGCAGATCCTGCTGGCGGCGTCGCTGGCGGCCGTCTCGCCGCTCGCACTGGCCGGCAGCGTGCAGTACTGCTGGCAGCTTGCCGTGTCCGCGCTGGTCTTCATGCTGTGGCCGTCGCGTCGTCCGGTGCAGGCGACGGAATGAAAACGGGGCGCCTGTGCGCCCCGTTCCCTGCATCGTCTCGAGTGTGGAAACTCAGTCGCGCGACTGCAGCTTCGACAGAAGACGCAGCAGCTCCAGATACAGCCAGACCAGCGTGACCATCAGGCCGAACGCGCCATACCACTCCATGTACTTCGGTGCGCCCTGTTCCACGCCGCTTTCGATGAAGTCGAAATCCAGCACCAGGTTAAGCGAGGCGATGACCACCACGAACAGGCTGAAGCCGATGCCGACCAGTCCGGATTCGTGAATCATCGGGATCCTGATGCCGAAAAAGCCCAGCGCGATGCTGGCCAGATAGACCAGCGCGATGCCGCCGGTCGCCGCCACCACGCCCAGCTTGAAGTTCTCGGTCGCCTTGATCAGGCCGCTGCGGTAGGCGAACAGCAACGCGAACAGGATGCCGAAGGTCAGCATGACCGCCTGCATCACGATGCCGTCGAACTTCGCGTTGTAGACCGCCGAGATCGCGCCCAGGAAGAATCCTTCCACCAGCGCGTACAGCGGCGCGGTGACGGGCGACCAGGTCTTCTTGAAGATGGTGATCAGCGCCAGGATGAAGCCGCCGATCGCGCCACCCCACATGTACAGCGCGAATCCCGGCGCGGGCAGGCCGTCCGTTCCGAGCGCCTGGTTCCAGGAGAACGCCGCCGTCAGCACGGTCAGCAACAGCAGGATGCCGGTCTTGTTGACCGTCCCGTTGAGCGTCATCGCCTCGCCGTCGCGCGAGACGACCGCCCCGCTGCCGAGGTCGAGGAACGTGGATTCCTTCAATGCCGGATTGCCGCTGCGTATCATGGTTCCCTCACGTGGTTGCCGGACGTCTGTCCCCAGCGCATGAGCATATCGCAGGCCGTGGTCGATCACGTTCCGTTTGACAGCCGGGCCATGGATTCCGACAATACGCGAACTCGTTGGCGTCCAGACGCCACGCCGGGACCCTCGTCGGGGTATAGCGCAGTCTGGTAGCGCATCTGCTTTGGGAGCAGAGGGTCGGGGGTTCGAATCCCTCTACCCCGACCAGTCTGAATGTACCGCCAGAGTGTGTTCCGGCAGGGCGGGGATGCGACAATCCGGACCGGGCGCCCGTAGCTCAACCGGATAGAGCACCGGCCTTCTAAGCCGGCGGTTACAGGTTCGAGTCCTGTCGGGCGCGCCACTCCGGTGCGATCCGGGAGGATGCAGGTTTCAGTGGTGGCTGTAGCTCAGCTGGTTAGAGTACTGGATTGTGATTCCAGATGTCGGGGGTTCGAGTCCCCTCAGCCACCCCACTGATTCAAGGACACCCGCGGTGCGGGGGTTCACAGAAAAAAGCGATGCGGTTACACTACGCGTCTGATGTTTCGGGGCCGTTAGCTCAGTTGGTAGAGCAGTTGACTCTTAATCAATAGGTCCAAGGTTCGAATCCTTGACGGCCCACCAAACCCGAGACGCCCGGCCGAAAGCCGGGCGTTTTTTATTGTCGGTCGCGCCACATCGGCCGCTACAATGCGACGCCCACTGCGAAAGTGGCGGAATTGGTAGACGCACTGGATTTAGGTTCCAGCGGGTAACCCCCGTGAGGGTTCGAGTCCCTCCTTTCGCACCACGGCCTGTCGCATGGCCCGGGCGCCAGCGCGCCGCAGCGCGCCTGAGGGACCGCCGCCCCACGGGCGCACGGTCCGGCTGGCGGCGTTCCCGCCTTCGGCCTGTACATGACGGCAATGGGCAGGGAACGCCGGCGTTCCTGCGCCGACCGCTGGCAGGCCGCTCCGGAATCGGCGAAACTAGCAAGTTCCGCCGGGCAGGCCTTCCGCCTTGTCCCAGGCGTCCCGGATTCATCAACATCGCCCCGGCCCCGCCGTGGCCGCAGGAGTCAGTGAGTATGCAAGTTTCGGTCGAATCGGTCGGCAACCTCGAGCGCCGCATGAGCTTCAGCCTGCCGGCGGAGCGTCTGGACACCCATATCGGCGGCCGCCTGCGCGAGCTGTCGCGCACCGCGCGCATCAAGGGCTTCCGCCCCGGCAAGGTGCCGGCCAAGGTCATCGAGCAGCGTTTCGGCGACCAGGTGCGTGCCGAGGCCCTCGACGGCCTGCTGCGCGAGACCTTCAACAACGCCGTGCGCGAGCAGGAACTGCAGCTGGCCGGCAGCCCGCGGATCGAGAAGCAGGGCGAGGGCGAGCTGGATTTCGTCGCCACGTTCGAAGTAGTGCCGGAGTTCGGCGACATCGACGTCGCCAAGCTGAGCGTGGTGCGCAATACCGCCGAAGTGACCGACGCCGACATCGACCAGATGATCGACAACCTGCGCATGCAGCGTCGTACGTTCCAGGTGGTCGAGCGCGGCGCGAAGGACGGCGACCGCGTGGCGCTGGAAACCTGGTCGCAGGCCGGCGATGAGCGCATGCCCGCCGAGGGTTTCGAAAAGGGCGCCACGCTGATCGGCTCGGGCGTGATGTTCGGTGAAATCGAGCAGGCGCTGGTGGGTCTTGCGAAGGGCGACGAGAAGACGGTGTCGGTGACGTTCCCGGCCGACTGGCGCGTGCCGCAGCTGGCGGGCCGGCAGGTCAAGGTGCACGTCAAGGTCACCGAGGTGGCCGAGTCGGTGCTGCCCGAGGTCGACCGCGAGTTCATCCGCAGCTTCGGCGTGAAGAGCGGCGACGCCGAGCAGTTCCGTGCCGACATCCGCAGCAACCTGGAGCGCGAGCTCAAGGGCGCGCTGATGACCCGTCTGCGCCGTGAAGTCGGCGAGCAGCTCATCGCCGCCTACGCCCACGTCGAGATGCCGCCGCGCCTGGTCGAGAACGAGGCCCGCGTGATGGTCCAGCAGGCCGCCGAACAGGCACGCCGCCAGGGCCAGAACGTGCAGATCCCGGACAATGCCCATGAAGGCTTCCTCGACGCGGCCCGCAAGCGCGTGCTGGTCGGCCTGCTGGTGGGCGAGGTGGCGCGCCGCAACCAGCTGCGCTTGGACCCGAAGCGCCTGAACGAGACGCTGCGCCTGATCGCCTCGACCTACGAAGAGCCCGAGCAGGTCATTGAGTTGTACCGCAACGACCCCCAACTGATGAACAGTCTGCAGGGCCGTGTGATGGAGGAGCAGGTGATCGACTGGATCGCCGAGCGCGCCCAGCACACCGAGCAGGCGCTTTCCTTCCAGGAAGCCATCCGCAACTGATCCGGGCGCCCGCCCGGGCAGAAGGTCCGGCTATCCTAGGCCGGACCTTCCCACGAACGACAGGCGCGAGAACCGATGAGCATTCAAACCCAAGCCCTCAACCTGGTGCCGATGGTGGTCGAACAGACCAGCCGCGGCGAGCGCGCCTACGACATCTATTCCCGCCTGCTGAAAGAACGCGTGATCTTCCTGGTCGGCGGCGTGGACGACCACGTGGCGAACGTGATCGTGGCGCAGATGCTCTTCCTCGAAGCCGAAAATCCCGAGAAGGACATCAGCCTGTACATCAACTCGCCCGGTGGCGTGGTGACGGCCGGCATGGCGATCTACGACACCATGCAGTACATCAAGCCCGACGTCAGCACGATCTGCGTGGGCCAGGCGGCCAGCATGGGCGCGCTGCTGCTGGCGGCGGGCGCGAAGGGCAAGCGGTACGCGCTGCCGAATTCGCGCGTGATGATCCACCAGCCGCTGGGCGGCTTCCAGGGACAGGCGACGGACATCGACATCCATGCCCGCGAGATCCTGACGCTGCGCGCCAAGCTGAACGCCATCCTGTCCCACCACACCGGGCAGTCGCTGGAAACCATCGAGCGCGACACCGAGCGCGACAACTTCAAGAGCGCGGCGGATTCGCAGGCTTACGGCCTGGTCGACCAAGTGCTCGAGCGCCGTCCGGAAGACACCATCCAGTCGGCCTGATCCCCGGATTGCCGGTTTTCAGGCACAAATCCCCCTGTTCACCGTCCCGGCCGACAAGCCGGGACCGTGTGCTATTCTCCGACCGAAAGCCCTTCCGGGCGGGTTGAGCGACCGAGTAATACCAGCATGAGCGAAGATCGTCAGGGCCGTTCCGGCGACAGCACCAAAATCCTGTACTGCTCGTTCTGCGGGAAGAGCCAGCATGAGGTGCGCAAGCTGATCGCGGGCCCCAGCGTGTTCATCTGCGATGAATGCGTGGAGCTGTGCAACGACATCATCCGTGAGGAGCTGGAAGAGAAGGCGCAGTCCGCCCGCAGCCACCTGCCCAAGCCGCGCGAGATCCTCGAGGTCCTGGACCAGTACGTGATCGGCCAGAACCGGGCCAAGCGCACGCTGGCCGTCGCGGTCTACAACCACTACAAGCGCATCGAGAGCCGCAGCAAGAACGACGAGGTCGAACTGGCCAAGTCGAACATCCTGCTGGCCGGCCCGACCGGTTCGGGCAAGACGCTGCTGGCCGAAACGCTGGCGCGCCTGCTCAACGTGCCGTTCACCATCGCCGACGCCACCACCCTGACCGAAGCCGGTTACGTGGGCGAGGACGTCGAGAACATCATCCAGAAGCTGCTGCAGAAGTGCGATTACGATGTCGACAAGGCGCAGCAGGGCATCGTCTACATCGACGAGATCGACAAGATCTCGCGCAAGAGCGAGAACCCCTCGATCACCCGCGACGTGTCGGGCGAAGGCGTGCAGCAGGCGCTGCTCAAGCTGATCGAAGGCACGGTCGCCAGCGTGCCGCCGCAGGGTGGCCGCAAGCATCCGCAGCAGGAATTCCTGCAGGTCGACACCAAGAACATCCTGTTCATCTGCGGCGGCGCGTTCGCCGGCCTGGACAAGATCATCCAGCAGCGCAGCACCGAAGCCGGGGGCATCGGCTTCGGCGCCAAGGTGAAGAGCTCCGAGAAGAAGTCGGAGGTCGGCAAGGTGCTGTCGGAAGTCGAGCCGGAGGACCTGATCAAGTTCGGCCTGATTCCCGAGTTCGTCGGCCGCCTGCCGGTCGTCGCCACGCTCGAAGAGCTGGACGAGACCGCGCTTGTCAAGATCCTGACCGAGCCCAAGAACGCCATCACCAAGCAGTTCAAGAAGCTGTTCGAGATGGAGGGCGTGGAGCTGGAGTTCCGGCCCGATGCGCTGTCGGCGATCGCGCGCAAGGCGCTGAAGCGCAAGACCGGCGCGCGCGGCCTGCGCACCATCGTCGAATCGGTGCTGCTGGACACCATGTACGAGCTGCCCTCGCTGGAGAACGTCAGCAAGGTGGTGGTGGACGAGTCGGTGATCGAGCACAAGTCCGAGCCGTACCTGATCTATCAGAATCCGCCGACCCAGAAGGTCGCCTCGGCCGAGTGATCCGGCCAGATGCTGGTCCTCTGACAGGCGCCCTCGTGGCGCCTGTTCAGTTTGGCCGCGCAATCGCACGTCGCCGGTCCCCCTAGGGTTTTGGCGACGCTCTTGCATCCCATGGGCGATGGCCCCATAACGGGCCCATTGGTGCCCGCGCACCCCTGCATTCCGCACCTGCTGGAGCCCCCATGCCCCGCCGTCCCCAGACTGAAATCCTCGACCTGCCGGTCCTGCCGCTCCGCGACGTGGTGGTGTTCCCGCACATGGTCATCCCGCTGTTCGTCGGCCGCGACAAGTCCATGCGTGCGCTCGAACAGGCGATGGAAGCCGACAAGCGCATCATCCTGCTGGCACAGAAGTCCGCCGAGACGGACGATCCCGCCGCCGCCGATCTGTACACCGTCGGCACGTTGGCGCAGGTACTGCAGTTGCTGAAGCTGCCCGATGGCACGATCAAGGTGCTGGTCGAGGGCACCGCGCGCGTCAGCGTCTCGAACGTGGTCGAGCGCGATGGCTCGCTGTACGGGCAGGGCGAGGAGATCGATTCCACTGACGCCCGCGAACCGCGCGAGATCGAGGCCGTCGCGCGCTCGCTGATGGGCCTGTTCGAGCAGTACGTCAAGACCAACCGCAAGCTGCCGCCCGAACTGCTGCAGACCCTGGCCGGCATCGACGAGCCCAGCCGCCTGGCCGACACCATCGCCGCGCACCTCGGCGTGCGCCTGAGCGACAAGCAGCGCCTGCTGGAGACGGTCGAAGTCGGTGAGCGGCTGGAGCTGCTGGTCGGCTTCGTCGACGGCGAGATCGACGTGCAGCAGCTGGAGAAGCGCATCCGCGGTCGCGTGAAATCGCAGATGGAGAAGAGCCAGCGCGAGTACTACCTCAACGAGCAGATGAAGGCCATCCAGAAGGAACTGGGCGAGCTGGACGAGGCACCCAACGAACTGGAAGAGCTCGCACGCAAGATCGCCGCCGCCGGCATGCCCAAGCCCGTCGAGACCAAGGCGCGCAACGAGCTCAACAAGCTCAAGCAGATGTCGCCCATGTCGGCCGAGGCGGCTGTCGTCCGCAACTACCTGGACTGGCTGCTCGGCGTGCCGTGGAACAAGCGCACCAAGGTCCGCAAGGATCTCAAGGTCGCGCAGGACACGCTGGATGCCGACCACTACGGTCTGGAGAAGGTGAAGGAGCGCATCCTCGAATACCTGGCCGTGCAGTCGCGGGTGAAGAAGCTGCGTGGCCCGATCCTGTGCCTGGTCGGTCCGCCGGGCGTCGGCAAGACCTCGCTCGGCCAGAGCATCGCCAAGGCCACCAACCGCAAGTTCGTGCGCATGTCGCTGGGCGGCGTGCGCGACGAGGCGGAAATCCGCGGGCATCGCCGCACCTACGTCGGCTCCATGCCGGGCCGCATCGTGCAGAACCTCAACAAGACCGGCAGCAAGAATCCGCTGTTCGTGCTGGACGAGATCGACAAGATGTCGATGGACTTCCGCGGCGATCCTTCGTCCGCGCTGCTCGAGGTGCTGGACCCGGAGCAGAACAACGCGTTCAACGACCACTATCTCGAAGTCGATCTCGACCTGTCGGAAGTGATGTTCGTCGCCACCTCCAATTCGCTCAACATTCCCGGTCCGCTGCTCGACCGCATGGAAGTCATCCGCATCCCCGGTTATACCGAGGATGAGAAGGTCAACATCGCCCAGCGCTACCTGGTGCCGAAGCAGTTGAAGGCGAACGGTCTGAAGGCGGACGAGTTGAAGATCGCCGAAGGCGCCATCCGCGACCTGGTGCGCTACTACACGCGCGAATCCGGCGTGCGCAACCTCGAGCGCGAAGTCGCCAAGATCTGCCGCAAGGTGGTGAAGGAGATCGCGCTTGCCGGGCCCAGGCCGGCCAAGAAGAAAGCGGCCGCCATGCAGGTCGGCTCGAAGAATCTGGAGAAGTACGCCGGCGTGCGCCGTTACGACTTCGGTCGCGCCGAAGAGCAGAACGAGATCGGTCTGGTCACCGGCCTGGCTTGGACGGAAGTCGGCGGCGACCTGCTGCAGATCGAGGTCGCGCTGGTACCGGGCAAGGGCGGCATGCTGCTGACCGGCCAGCTCGGCGACGTGATGAAGGAGTCCGGCTCCGCCGCGATGTCCGTGGTGCGTGGTCGCGCCGTGAGCCTGGGTGTGGATGCGGAGTTCCTGCAGAAGCACGACGTGCACCTGCACGTGCCCGATGGCGCGACGCCGAAGGACGGTCCGAGTGCGGGCATCGCGATGGTGACCGCATTGGTGTCCGCGCTGACCAGGAATCCCGTGCGCGCGGACGTGGCGATGACCGGCGAGATCACGCTGCGCGGCCGCGTCACCGCGATCGGCGGGCTCAAGGAGAAACTGTTGGCGGCGCTGCGTGGCGGCATCACCACCGTCATCATCCCCGACGAGAACAAGAAGGACCTGGCCGACATTCCCGCCAACGTCACCGACGGCCTCAAGATCGTGCCGGTGAAGTGGATCGACGAAGTGTTGGACCTGGCCCTCGAGCGGCCGCTCGCACCCGTTCCCGCTGCTGGCGGCGACGGTGGCGGACGCGTGGTGCCCGCCACCAAGAAAGAGCGCGGCAAGGGGTCGCATCAGCCCGGCGTCAAGCACTGAGGAAGATGCTCGGCGATGCCTGTCATCGCCCTGAAACCCGCGTCATTACTGGGTTTTCGGCTTGCGTGGCATTTTTTGCGCTGGTATAACGGCGTCACCCGCATGCACGAGGCAGTGCCTCGATGCGCGTGGACTTCACGACCGGTTCCGATCAGGCGAGCGAAGCCAGAGGTGCCGGTCACTCATTCCGCGGTTGTGCCGCACAGGGAGTTACTCAATGAACAAAACCGAATTGATCGATGCCGTCGCCGACGAAGCCGAAGTGTCCAAGGCCGAAGCCGGCCGTGCCGTCGACGCCGTCATCTCCAGCATCACCAAGGCCCTGAAGAAGGGCGACAGCGTGACGCTGGTCGGCTTCGGTACCTTCCAGGTCCGCAAGCGTGCCGCTCGCACGGGTCGCAACCCGAAGACCGGCGACACCATCAAGATCAAGGCGTCCAAGAACCCGGCGTTCAAGGCTGGCAAAGCCCTGAAGGATGCCGTAAACTAATCGACTCGCTGCCGATGGCAGGGTGCGATCACCCGGGTGCTTAGCTCAGCGGTAGAGCGTCTCCCTTACACGGAGAGGGTCGGGGGTTCGAAACCCTCAGCACCCACCACATCGGGGCGATGCAGGATCAAAAAAATTGTCGGATGGTCTAGCGGAAACCGCGGAAATCGTCTTACAATGTTCGTCTCAGCGCGGAGTGGTAGTTCAGTCGGTTAGAATGCTGGCCTGTCACGCCGGAGGTCGCGGGTTCGAGTCCCGTCCACTCCGCCATTTCACCCAGAAAGCCCGCGAAAGCGGGCTTTTTGCTGTCTGCGCCTCGCCGGCATCCCGCGACCTGCCGAACCGGAACATCCGCCGGATGGCGAGACGCCGTTGCGCGGGCACGCTAAACTGCACGGCTGAACGAATTCGGGTCCCGTGCGCACATGCTGCAGAAACTCCGCGACAAAACCTCCGGCTGGATCGCCAGCCTGATCCTGGGTCTGCTGATCATTCCGTTCGCCTTCGTCGGCGTGAACGAATACGTGACCGGCGGCACCGCCGGCGACGTCGCGCTGGTCGAGGCGCCGCCGACATGGTGGGAGTCCGCGCCGCAGTGGTGGCCCGTGTCGACGTTGTGGCAGCGCGAAGAGATCACGCAGGAGGATTTCCGCACGGCCTTCGAGCAGGCTCGCCAGCAACAGCGCCAGGCGATGGGCGAGGCGTTCGATCCCCGCGAGTTCGAGAGCGCCGACAACAAGCGCAAGGTGCTGGAGCAGCTGATCGACCAGAAGGTGCTGGCGCTCGGTGCCCGGCGCGCAGGCGTGGTGGTGGGCGACGCGGCGGTGCAGAAGATGATCGCCAGCGAGCCGGCTTTCCAGATCGACGGCAAGTTCAGTCCGCAGCAGTACCAGTTGCTGCTGTCGTCGCAGGTGCCTGCGATTTCGCCGCTGCAGTTCGAGGAACAGCAGCGCGAGCGGCTGCGCATGATGCTGGTGCCGCAGGCGATCGGCGAGTCCGACTTCGTCACCGAGGGCGAGCAGGCGCGCATGTGGAAGCTGCTGGGCGAAACGCGCGATATCGGCATCGCGCTGTTGCCGCCGGTCGCCGCAGACACGGCTCCCGTCACCGATGCGCAGATCAAGGCCTGGTACGACAGCCACAAGAGCGACTTCAAGCAACCCGAGCAGGTCTCGCTTGAATATCTCGAGATCAACGGCGCGACGCTGCCGGTCGCGACGGCCGCCGACGAGGCCGCGCTGCGCAAGCGCTACGAGGCGGAAAAGTCGCGCTTCATGTCGCCCGAGCAGCGCGTGGTGGCGCACATCCTGATCGCGGCCGACGCGGGCGCCGATGCCGCCACGCAGAAGAAGGCCGAGGACAAGGCCGCCGCGCTGGCCAAGCAGGCGCGCGAAGGCGCCGATTTCGCCGCGCTGGCGCGTGCCAACTCGGAGGATCCGGGTTCGAAGGACGCCGGCGGCGAACTGCCGCCGTTCGCGAAGGACGGTTCGATGGTCAAGCCGTTCGAGGATGCGGCATTCGCCATGCAGGTCGGCGAGATCCGCGGCCCGGTCAAGAGCGACTTCGGTTACCACGTGCTGCAGTTGAGGCAGGTCAATCCGGGCACCGGCCGCAGCTTCGAGGAAGTACGCGGCGAACTGGCGGCGGAAGAAGCCGCGAGCGAGCGCGACCGCGCCTACAACGATCTGGCCGGCAAGGTGGTCAACGAGACCCTCAAGAACCCGACCGCGCTGGCGCCGGCGGCCGCGGCCACCGGTCTGCCGCTGCAGAAGGTGGGCCCGTTCTCTCGTGACCAGCCGCAGGGCATCGCGACGGTGCCGGCGGTGTTGCGCGCGGCGTTTTCCGACACGCTGGTGCAGGACGGCACCATCAGCGATCCCATCGAGATCGCGCCCAGCCACAGCGTGGTGATCCGCGTCGCCCAGCACACGCCCGAACAGGCATTGCCGCTGGACAAGGCGCGCGACGCCGTGGTGCTGGCCATCCGTGCGGACCGCCAGGCGAAGGCAGCCCAGGCCGCCGCCGACGCACTGGTGGCCCGGGTGCAGAAGGGCGAGTCGCTGGCGGCGGTCGCCGCAGCCGACGGTCTGCAGTTCAACGAGCTGCCCGGCCTGCGTCGCGGCATGCCGATGCCGACGGAAGAGGCGAATGAGGCCATCTTCGCGGCGGGTCGTCCCGCCCAGGGCAAGGTCATCGCCGGCAAGGTGGCCTTGGACGGCGGCGCCTATGCCATCTTCACCGTCAACAAGGTGACCGACGGCGCCATCGCGGACATGCCGCCGGAAGAGCGCGCGAACATGCAGCAGCAGCTGATCCAGCTCAATGGCGGCATCGCCACGCAGGCCTACGTGGATGCGCTGCGCAAGCGCTTCAAGGTCAAGGTCTTCGAAGATCGGCTCTGAGCCCGCACGTCCGGTCGCAAGCGAATCCCGCCGTCAGGCGGGATTCTTTTTTACCGCATGGTGCGTCAGTCGGTAGCGTCGTCCAGCTTCAGCACCATGCCGGGATGCAGCACGGCGTCGACCTCCAGGCCGTTCATCCGCAGCAGGTGCGCGGGCGTGATGCCGTAGCGACGCGCGATGGTCCAGGCGGAGTCGCCGCGCCGGACGGTGTACGTGCGTGGGGCGCCGGCGTTGTCGGCCGGGGCGGGGGCCACCGCAGCGACGGCCGTCGGGGGTACCGGTGCGATCGCGGTCGTCGCGGCCTCGTCCGTTCCTGTGTCCGACGGCGCCAGCAGGCGTATCGGCTTGGTGCCCCGGCTGAAGCGGCCTGCCAGGGCGGGGTTGAGGCGCTTGAGCAAGGCCGCCGGTTGCTGATGCTGCGCGGCCCAGCCTTCGAGCGTGGCATCGCCCGGCAGGACGTGAGCCGTCAGGCGGGGTACCGGACGATCCATTTGCCTGAGCCAGGCATCGCGATCGTCGGCCTGCTGGAAGATGCACGCCAGCGCGTGCAGCTTCTCGACATAAGCGTAGGTGATGCCGGACAGTCCGGGCAGTTCCGCCGGACGCGCATTGCGCGCGTTCATGCCGGCGCGGCGCATCGATTGCAGCACGCGGTACTCGCCGGCGTTGTAGGCCATCACCGCCAACCGCCAGTCGCCGCCGAACATGCCATGCAGTGTCTTGAGATAACGGATCGCGGCCTGGGTGGAATCCACGGGCGACAGTCGGCCGTCGTAGCCCTCGCGCATCGGCACGCCCTGGTTGCGCGCCGTGATGCCGATGAACTGCCATAGCCCTGCCGGCCCCTGCGGATTGCGCGCTCCCGGCTTGTAGCCGCTTTCCACGAATGGAATCAGCGCGAATTCGGTGGGCAGGTGCGCCTCGCGCAGGGCGTCGACCACGTAGCCGAACAGGGGCAGCACGTCGTCCTCGGCGCGCGCGAGCTGGCCCGGGGCGTAGCCGAAGTGCTTCTTCCAGCGTCCGTTGGTGGCCTGACTGTCGCACTCGGGGTCGGCCAGTCCATCACGGAAGCGCTGGTAGATCTCGAGTCCGCTGCGCTGATGGCTGGCGGGCACGCCGGCCGGATCCGTTGGCAGCCCGGCCTGGACGACCTGCGCCTCCGCGGGCGGATCGGCGGCGGGGGCGGTGTGCGGCATCGAGGCGAGGCTTGCGACCAGGAGCGCAAGATGCAGGGGACGAGGTGGCTTCATGCGCGGAAATCGTTCTTCCATTGCCGCAGGGTCGCGAACGTCTCCACGCGGTCGGCGGGCGGCCGACCGAGGCGATGGGACACCGCCGCGCGGATGGCGTCGGCGTCCAGCCGCAGGAACGGATTGGTCGCGATCTCGCTGGCCAGTGTCACCGGCAGGGTGGGGCGCCCCGCCTGGCGCATGGCGTGGGCGTCCTGCACACGGTCGCGCAGCGCGGGATTGTGCGGATCCACGGCGCTGGCGAACGCGCCATTGGCCAGCGTGTACTCATGGCCGCAGCACACCAGCGACGTCGGCGGCAGCGCCGCCAGGCGCTCCAGCGAGGCCAGCATCTGTGGCGGCGTGCCTTCGAACAGGCGGCCGCAGCCCAGGCTGAACAAGGTATCGCCGCAGAACAGGTGTGGCGGGCCGTCGCTGCCTCCGCCGTGGAAAGCGATGTGGCTGCGCGTATGTCCGGGCACCGCCAGTACCGACAATCGCCAGTGCTTGACCCGGACCACGTCGCCATCGCCCACGCGCTCGGTGGCGTCGGGAATGCGGTCGTCATCGGGCGCGAACACGGGCAGGGTGGGCCAGCGGGCGCGCAGGGCGGCAATGCCGCCGGCATGGTCGGCGTGGTGGTGGGTCACCAGCACCGCCGCCGGCCACAGGCCGTTGCCGGTGGCGGCCAGCACCGGGGCGGCGTCACCGGGATCAATCACCAGTGCGTCGCCCTCGTCGTCGACCAGCGCCCAGATGTAGTTGTCCTCGAAAGCAGGCAGGGCAAGCAGACGCATCGGGGGAGGGACTCCGGGCGGGTGACGGACGCCCGGGGGCGGCGTCCTCTACAATCCGAACATGCCTGCGTTCGCGTTTACCCGTCAACCCGATCCCCTCGCATGGTTCGGGACGGGCCACGGCGGGTCGATCCTGACGTCCGAGCACGCGCGGCTCAGCCAGGCGCTCACCAGCCGGTCCCCCCAGCCCTGGTTGTGGGTGGCGCCCCCGGGCAGCGATCCGGCCCAGGGCGCCGCGCCGGCCACGCGCGGCGTCCGCCTGCAGGCGGACGCCACCTCCCGCCGCCTGACCGGACACGTGCAATGCGGATTGCCGTTGCCGCTGCCCACCGAGGCCGTGGGCGCCATCGTGCTGCAACACGTGCTGGATGCCGGCGACCCGCAGCCGCTGTTGCAGGAGTGCGCACGGGTGCTCGAACCGGGCGGTCGCCTGTGGCTGTTCGTGCTGAATCCCTGGAGCCCCTATCGCCTGCGCTGGCGCGGTGCCGGCCTGGTGCCGCGGACGCTGGGCCAGTGGCATCTGCAGCTGGCGGCGGCCGGACTGGCCGCCTCGCCGCATGTCCTGCACTACGGCCCCGTCTGGCGGGCCGTGCCCGATGCGCCCGGCCACGGCCCGGCTCCCTTCCGCGCCGCGCGCCTGCTGGAGGCGGAGAAGCGCGTGGCCGGCCTCATTCCCCCGGCGCCGGTGGCGCGCGCCTGGCGCGCCGCGCCGGCCGCCTGATTCCGACCACGAGGACACATGAAGCACGTCAGCATCCACACCGATGGTTCCTGCCTGGGCAATCCCGGCCCGGGGGGCTGGGCCGCGCTCCTGCGCTATGGCGAGAAGGAGCGCGAAGTCGTCGGCGGCGAGGCGCAGACCACCAACAACCGGATGGAGCTGATGGCCGCCATCGCTGCGCTGGAAGTGCTGACCGAGGGCTGCGAGGTCACGCTCCACATCGACTCCCAGTACGTGCGGCAGGGCATCACCGAATGGCTGCCGGGCTGGGTCCGGCGAGGCTGGAAGACCGCCGGCGGCGATCCGGTCAAGAACCGCGATCTCTGGGAGCGCCTGCATGCCGCCACCGGTCGCCACAGGATCGAATGGAAGTGGGTGAAGGGTCACAACGGCGACCCCGACAACGAACGCGTCGACGTGCTGGCGCGCAACGCGGCCGTGCGCTTCCGCAATGGTGCGGTGGCGTGACGGTGCCGGTCCTGCCCGGCGAGGTGATCGCGGAAACACCGCGCCTGCAGCTGCGTGCGATGTCCGATCGCGACGATGCCGATGCCGCCCTGATGCTCGCCTTGCTCAACGATCCCGCCTTCATCCGCCATATCGCCGACCGCGGCGTGCGGACGCTGGCGCAGGCGCGCGACTACCTGCGGGACGGCGCGGTGCGCAGCTATGCGGAGCACGGATTCGGCATGTATTCCATCCGGCGTACGGACACCGGTGCCCTGATCGGCAACTGCGGCCTGGTCCGGCGCGAGGGACTGGACGGCCCCGACCTGGGGTACGCGCTGTTGCCCGCCCACGCCGGGCAGGGCTTTGCGCACGAGGCGGCGCAAGCGGTCATCGCCGATGCCGGCCGGCGGCTCCGCCTCCCTTGCCTGCGCGCCATCGTCAATCCCGACAACGTGGCCTCGATCGGCCTGTTGCAGAAACTGGGATTCGAGTTCGACAGAATGATCGTATTGCCGCACGTCGCGCACCCGCTCGACCTGTTCCGCCTGCCCCTGCCCATGGAAGCCGCCGCCTGATGCGCCAGATCGTCCTCGACACCGAAACCACCGGCCTGGAGTGGAAGAAGGGCAATCGCGTCGTCGAAATAGGGTGCGTCGAACTGCTGGAACGACGGCCCACCGGGCGGACCTACCACCAGTACATCAACCCGCAGCGCGAGTTCGAGCAGGGCGCGGCGGAAGTGACCGGCCTCAGCCTGGAGTTCCTGTCCGACAAGCCGCTGTTCGAGGCGATCGCCGACGAGTTCCTGGCCTTCATCGACGGTGCGGAACTGATCATCCACAACGCGGCGTTCGACGTCGGCTTCCTCGATTACGAACTGTCGCGCCTGGGCGAGCATTACGGCCGCCTGGCCGACCGCGTCACCGTGGAGGATTCATTGCTGCTGGCGCGGCAGCGCTTTCCCGGCCAGCGCAATTCGCTGGATGCGCTCTGCAAGCGCCTGGGTGTGGACAACACGCACCGTCAACTCCATGGCGCGTTGCTGGACGCCCAATTGCTGTGCGAGGTCTATCTCCACCTGACCGCCGGCCAGCGCGAGATCGGTTTCGGCGGCGCCGAGGACGCGGCGCCGGGCACGACGGTGGCGGCGACCCTGTCCTTCGATCCGGCGCTCGCCGGCGCCCGCCCGCGGGTCGCGGTGTCCGCCGACGAGCTGGCAGCGCACGAAGCGCGCCTGGCGACGTTGCGGAAGAAATCCGGCGGTCGCTGCCTGTGGGACCCGCCGGTGCTGGAAGCTTCCTGATCCCGGCGGATGCGATGAAAAGCGGTCGCGACACCGACCAAGGCGGATCAGCGGAGCAGCGTGGAAAAGCGTTTACGACACGGATCAAAGCGGATCAAGGCAGATAAAACGGGGCATTCGCGATTCTGCTTCGCCTGATTGGATTTGATCCGCTTTGATCCGTGTCTTCATTCCGTCCCACCGTGCGACGGGCGGAATGCCGCGCCGCTGAGGCGGATCAGTGGCAACGCACCAGGATGGCGGTGACGTTGTCCGAGCCGCCGCCGTCCAGCGCTGCGGCGATCAACGTGTCCACGCATTCCTGCGCGCTGCAGTCGTCGTGCTTCAGCGTGGCGGCGATGCTGGGATCGTCCACTTCCTCGGTCAGGCCGTCGCTGCACAGCAGCAGCTGCATGCCGGGACGCAGTTCCCCAGTCATCGTTTCCACGTTGAGGTGGTTCGGATCGGTGACGCCCAGCGCCTGGGTCACGACATTGCGGTGCGGATGGGTGCGCGCCTGTTCGCTGGTCAGGGTGCCCTGGGCGATCAGTTCCTGCACGTAGCTGTGGTCCTGGCTCAGCTGGGCCAGTTGCCCCTCGCGCCAGAGATAGGCACGGCTGTCGCCGACCCACGCCACCTCGAAGCGGTTGCCCTGGATACGCGCCGCGACCACGGTGGTGCCCATCGGCAGGGTGTCGTTGCGGCGGCGCGAAGTGCGGATGATCTCCTCGTCGGCGATGCGGATGGCCTGCGCCAGCGGCGTGCCGTCGCGGATCTCGCGGACGATGGTCTCGCGCGCCAGCGCACTGGCCACTTCGCCGCAGGCGTGGCCGCCCATGCCGTCGGCCACCAGCCACAGGCCCAGCTCGCTGTCGCCATAGTAGGTGTCTTCGTTCAGCTCGCGCCTGAGGCCGACGTGGGAGATGTGGCCGAATTCGATCATGGTGCCCTGTCTGTGCGGACGGTTTTTTCCTATCCGGTCATACGCAATGATCCGGTCGGACAGGACATCGGGCAAGGCAAAGGTCGCGGGAAGGGCCTGTCGGGGTTCATCGAGGTGCAGGCGACGTGATGCCGGACGGCCCGCACGGATCGCCGCGCTTGTCCGGATGCGGCCCGCCACGTATCATTCACGCCCTCGGGGAAGCCCGGGGCCACCGGAGAGGTGGCAGAGTGGTTGAATGTACCTGACTCGAAATCAGGCATACGTTAATAGCGTATCGAGGGTTCGAATCCCTCCCTCTCCGCCAGTTTCATGAAAGCCCCCGACAGGGGGCTTTTGCGTTTTCGGTCGTCCGCAGTGAACAGGGCCGCGATCGCCCCGGCGCTAGAATGGCGCCCTTTCGCCGGAGTCCCCCCATGTCCGAGATCCTCGTACCCGTGTCCTTCGGTGAGCTGCTGGACAAGATCGCCATCCTGCAGATCAAGTCCGAGCGGATGACCGATCCGGCCAAACTCGCGCACGTGCGCGACGAATTGTCCGCGCTGGAGAAGACCTGGATGGCGCATCCGGTGGCCGGCCACGACATCGTCGCGCTGCGGGCCCAGCTGAAGGCCGTCAACGAGCGCCTGTGGGCCATCGAGGACGACGTACGGCTGAAGGAGAAGGCGCAGGCGTTCGACGAGGACTTCGTCCGCCTGGCCCGCAGCGTCTACATCGAGAACGACGAGCGCGCCCGCATCAAGAAGGCGATCAACCTGGCGTTGGGTTCGGCCTACGTGGAAGAGAAGTCCTACCAGGACTACCGGACCGCGGACGCCCCCTGAATGCGCAGCAGGTAGCGCACCATGCGATAGCGCTCGGCGCGCGCGACGCGGTCGCCATGGACCTGGTGCAGCGGCTCGACGGCGGCGCCATCGCCCTGCGCCAGCGCCGACAGCTGGGCGATCACCAGGGCCTGTTCGCGTATCCGCGCACTGACCGGATGCGGTGACGACAGCACCGTCTTCGCCGTGGCCGCCATGGCGGGCGGATCCCGGCGCGCGGTGTCGGCGTACATCGCCAGCACCTCGGCGATGGCGGGCACACCGTCCGCGTCCCTCGCCCAGGCGGGGTCGACCCACACCCCCTGCAGGTCGTCGGCCGGAAGCACGCCGAGCGTGGCTTCGGCCACGTCGGCGGCGGCGTCCATCCACAGCGCGGGGTCTTCGTGGGCGAAGGGCGACAGGCCGCGCAGGGTTTCGATGGACATGGCCAGGCCGCGTGGCAGTGTGGCGCGCTCCACGGGGTCGACCGTCGAACCGCGCATCAACGCGGCGGCCATCACCGCGTGACGGTGCCCGAGGGTGAAGCGGTGCTCGGGCAAGGCCTTGACCACGGCATCGGCCGCGACCGGCTGCCGTCCTGCCAGCAGGTCGAGCACCGGCAGACCGTTGTCGACCAGATGCTGCAGCGTCTGCGAATAGTCGCGGCGGTAACGCGTCGCCGGTGCGCGCAGCGCCACGTGCTGGGTGTAGTCGCTGTGCGCGGGAGCGCGCATTGCGCGCACGAACAGTCCTGCCACGCGCTCGTCGCCGATATGCCGCATCGCCAGCGAGGCGTCGTCCCCCAGGCCGGTGCGGGCGAGTTCCCGGTGCAGGGCGGGCGTGTCCCAGCGTGCGGCATCGGCGCGATGCCGCCGGCCGGCGTGGGCCACGACGATCAGGTCGACATCGTGCGAGAGGTACAGGTCCACCTGCGGGAACTCCGACAGCAGGGCGGCCAGCATGCTGGCGAGCAGCGCATCGTCGATCTCGTAGGTCTGCATCCACTGCACCAGCACGCCGTCGTCGGCCAGGCGTCCGCGCAGGAACGCGTAGAACTCCCGCGAGAACAGGTTGGCGACGCCGCTGACCCAGGGATTGGAGGGCTCGGACACGATGACGTCGTAGCGCTCGCCCTGGCGGGCGAAGAAGCGGCGCGCATCGTCGAAGTGCACGTGCGAGCGCGGATCGTCGTACGCGCGCGCCACGCGGGCGCCGAAGCGGCGTGCGCCTTCATGGATGGCCGGTTCGATCTCCACCGTGTCCACGCGCTCCACCGCCGGACTGCCGAGCAGCGTATGCGTCGAGAGACCCGAACCCCACCCGATCACGCCGATGCGGCGCGGGGCGGGATGCGCGGCCAGCGGCAATGCGCCCAGCGCCACCATGGTCAGTTCGTCGCCGGTGGGCGGCAGCGCGATGTCCAGCGCCATCGCGGCATCGGACTTGCCGTTGGTGGCGAGGGCGGCCGACCCGTGGTGGTCCGAGGCGACGACACTGACGGTGGCGGTCTTGCCGTCGCGGAGGAAGACCACCCGGCTGCCGTCGTCCAGCCGCGCGGCGCCGGTCCGGAATACGCCGCCGGCCTGTTCCCGCGGGTCCGGTGGTCCCACCGTGACGCACAACACCACCGCCAGCAGGGGCGCGGCGATCGCGGTGGCGACCCCGCGTGGCGATACCTCCCGCTCGCTGCGCGCCAGCAGCCAGAAGCCCAGGGTGATGTCGCCGGCGGCGGCGAGGATCATGCCGGCGCGTACGCCGAGCAGCGGGATCAAGGCGTGCAGCATGAGCGCCACGCCCAGGATCGCGCCGACGGTGTTGGCCGCGTACAGCCGGCCGATGCCGGCTTCGCCACCGCCTGCGCGCAGCCATGCCAGGGTGAACAGCGGCAGCGTCATGCCGGCGAAGAAAGTCGCGGGCAGCATGACCAGCAGGGCGATGCCGGCGCTGCCGAGCATGAACAGACCGTAGCCACCGTCGTTGCGGGCCAACGCGTCCATCAGCGCGCCCACCCAGCGGAACGACTGCGCGAAGGCCACCAGCGACAGCAGCGCCGCCACGCCCATGGCGATCTGCGCCATCGCCGCGATCCGCAGCGGATCGCCCAGGCGTGCGGCGCGCCGGTAGACCCAGGCACCACCGAAGGCCAGCCCCAGCAGGAACGCGGCGAGCATCAGCTCGAACGCATGCAGCGTCGTGCCCAGCGCCTGGTTCAACAGACGTATCCAGCCGATCTCGTAGACGAACGAGCAGGCGCCCGAGAGCAGGGCGATCGCGGTCAGCATCCCGGCCAGGGGGCGGCGCGGCGGTGCCGGACGGGCTGAAGCGGGGGCGGACTCGGAGGGTGGTGTGGGAGCGGCCGCACGCGCCGACGCGTCCAGCCGCCGCGACAGCCACCATGCGCCGGCTGCCACCAGCAGGTTGATCGTGCCGGCGAGCGTCAGCGTGCCGGGCAGGCCCCAGGCCGGCAGCAGCAGGAACGTCGCCGCCAGCGCGCCCAGCGCAGCGCCCAGGCTGTTGCTGAAATACAGTCCGCCCAGCGCGCGGGCCGGCGGTCCGGGAATCGTGCGCAGATAACCCGCGCTGAGCAGCGGGAAGGTCGCGCCGAGCATCACGCAGGCCGGCATCAGCATCAGTGCGGCCGTGACCCAGGGATAGGCCTGCGCGGCGGCACGGGCGCCCAGCCACGGCAGCACCATCGCCTGCGATACGTGCAGGTAGCCGTCGAACAGCGGATGGAAGGCCAGGCCGTAGACGCCGATGAGCGCTTCCGCCACCGCATACAGGCGAAGCAGCCGGCTCCAGCGCGGCATGGCGCGTCCTGCCGCCCACGCGCCCAGCGCCATGCCGCCCATGAAGATCGCCAGCACCAGGCTCTGTGCGTAGGCCGCGTGGCCCACCACCAGGCCCAGGTAATGCGACCACAGCGACTGGTAGAGCAGGCCGGCGAAGCCCGATGCCAGGAACAGCCACAGCATCAGGGTGCCGGCGCGCGGCCTCATGCGCCGGGATGGTCCTGCCGGAACCGTTCGAAGGCGGCGATGCCATCGTCGACGGTGATCAGGTCCATCACGCCGTCGTGTTCGATCTTGGTGCCCCATTTCAGCTCGGCTGCGGGCCTGCCTTTGTAACGGCGCGCGGCATCGTCGTAGCGGTCCACGCAATAGCGGATGCTCGAATACGGGCCGCTGCGGCGCGGGTTGCTGGCCGCATGCAGGCCAAGCACGGCGGTGCCCATGGCATTGGCGATGTGCATGGGGCCGGAGTCGGGCGTCATCACCAGATCCGCGCGCGCCAGCAGGGCCGGCAGCTGTTTCAGCGTGTCCTTGCCCACCAGGTCCAGCGCCGGCGACTGCATGGCGGCGAGGATGGCATCGGCCGTCTGCCGCTCCAGTTCGCTGCGGCCGCCGCACAGCACCACCCGCCAGCCCTGGGCGGCAGCGTGGTCGGCGACGGCGGCGTAGCGGTCGGCGAACCAGTTGCGGCGCACGTGGCTGGAACACGGGGAGATCACCAGGGTCCGCGTCCCGTCGGCAGGCCATTGCGCGGCGGCCCAGGCATGCGCCTCCGTGGGCACCGGCAGGTTCCACACCACCTCGGTCTGCTTCAGCCCCAGCGGTTCGCAGAAGCTGCCGATCGCGTCCAGCACATGGATACCGGGACGATCGGGAATGCGCTCGTTGACGACCAGCCCGTGCAGGTCCTTCGAGCGGCTGCGGTCGTAACCGATCCGGCGGCGGGCGGGGATGAACGCCGACAGCAGGTTGGCGCGCAGGGCCACCTGCATCTGCAGCAGCGCATCGAAACGTCCGGGCAGTTCGCGGCGCAGCGCCCGCATGCCGGCCAAGCCGGTCTGCTTGTCGTAGGTGTGGAAGGTCACGCCTTCCAGCCCGTCGAGCAGCCTGAAGCCGCCCTTGTCGATCACCCAGTGCAGCGGCAGCTGCGGCCAGTGCCGCTGCAGGGTGCGCACCAGCGGCACGACATGGGTCACGTCGCCGAGGGCGGACAGGCGCAGCAGGCACAGTGAGTGGGGAATCGAGGACAAGTGTTGTTAGACTCGCTGGATGGTCGGTTTTGACGCTTCGGAATCCCTGACGCCGTTCCGCGAAGGCCGCGGATACGGTGCGATTCTGTTCGACCGCAAACACCTGCGGCAAGCGGACCCGGACTGGTTCGTGCCGGAAAAGTGGGGCGATCGCGCGCGGCCGGTCGACAGCGGCGGGCGTGGCAGTGCCTGGTTCATCGACGCGCCGTCCAGCCAGTGCGTGTTGCGCCACTACCGGCGCGGCGGCCTGGCGGCGCGTTTCAGCCAGGACCGCTACCTGTGGCACGGGCCGGACCGCACACGCAGCTTCGCCGAATTCCGGTTGACGCGTGCATTGCTGGCGCGCGGCCTGCCGGTGCCGCGCCCGGTGGCGGCCAGCTACGTGCGCGACGGCATGTTCTACCGTGCGGCCATCCTGCTGGAGCGGCTGACGGAGGTGCGGACGCTGGCCGACATCGCCCGCCACGCGGAGGCGCGGGCGCCGTGGGAAAGCACCGGGCGACTGGTGGCGCGCTTCCACCGTGCCGGGCTGGACCATGCCGACCTCAACGCGCAGAACATCCTGTTCGACGCCAGCGGTCACGGCTGGCTGATCGACTTCGACCGGGGCCGGCTGCGCATTCCCGCCACCGCCTGGCGCGAGCAGAACCTCGCGCGGCTGCGGCGCTCCCTGCTCAAGTTGCGCGGCAAGCGCAGCGTGGAAGCGGTCGGCCACGACTTCGCCCATCTGCGGCGCGCTTACGACCACGCCTGGTCGCGGGGCTACTGACGTGGGCTGGACGCTGCGCTTCCTGGGCGTGGGCAATGCCGGCGCCGTCGAACTGGGCTCGGCAATGGCGACGATGGAGCGCGACGGCGCGCCCTGGCTGACCATCGACTGCGGCGGAGAAGGACTCACCGCCTACCAGGCCCGCTACGGCGGCATGCCCGATGCGCTCTTCATCACCCACGTGCACCTGGACCATGTGGCCGGCATGGAACGGCTGTTCGTGGCCAGCTATTTCGACGCGGTGCGACGCGGCCAGGTGCGCCTGTACGTGCCGGCGCCGCTGGTGCCGGTGCTGCACCAGCGCATCGCCAGCTATCCGAACGTGCTGGCCGAAGGCGGCGCGAATTTCTGGGATGCGTTCCAGCTGATTCCGGTCGACGATGCGTTCTGGCATGACGGGCAGCGGCTGGAGGTGTTTCCGGTGCGGCACCATTGGCCCGATACGGCCTTCGGCCTGCGCCTGCGCGGCAGCGTGGTGTGGACCGGAGACACCCGGCCGATTCCCGAAATGCTCGCGCGCCATGCCGATGCCGGCGAGGTGATCGCGCACGACTGCGCGCTGCACGGCAATCCGTCGCACAGCGGCATCGACGACCTGGAGCGCGAATATCCGGCGGCCCTGCTCGCGCGCTGCGTGCTGTACCACTACGCCAGCGTGGACGATGCCGAAGCGCTGCGCGCGCGCGGGTATCGCGTCGCCGCGGCAGGCGATGGCCTGGCGCTGGCGGACCCGCTGCCGACGACGCTGCCGTGAACGACGCCGCCTTGCCACGCGACCGGCTGGGACGCCCACTGCACGACCTTCGCCTGTCGGTGATCGATGCCTGCAACTTCCGTTGCGGGTACTGCATGCCGGCCGACCGCGTGCCGGAGGACTACGGCACCGACGCGTCGCAGCGACTGTCGTTCGACGAGATCGATACGCTGGTCCGTGCGTTTGTACGGCTGGGCACGCGCAAGCTGCGCCTGACCGGCGGCGAACCCCTGCTGCGCAAGCGGTTGCCCGACCTGGTCCGTCGCCTGTCGGCGATTGCCGGGCTGGAGGACATCGCCCTGACCACCAACGGCATGCTGCTCGCGCCGCAGGCGCAGGCGCTGCACAAGGCCGGCCTGCGACGCATCACGGTGAGCCTGGATGCGCTGGATCCCACGGTGTTCGCCGCGATGTCGGGCGGACGCGGCCGGGTGGAGGACGTGCTGGCCGGCATCGACGCCGCCGTGGCGGCCGGCTTCGCGCACGTGAAGATCAATGCCGTCGTGCAGCGCGGCGTCAACGAGGATCAGGTGCTGCCGCTGGTCGAACGTTTCCGCGGCACCGGCCATGTGGTGCGTTTCATCGAGTTCATGGACGTGGGCGGCAGCAACGACTGGCGCCACGACCGGATGGTGCCGTCCTCGGTGCTGCGCGACCGCATTGGCGCGCGCTGGCCGCTGCATCCGCGGCAGGCCGAGTACCGGGGCGAGGTGGCGGAGAGGTACGGGTTCGACGATGGCGGCGGCGAAGTCGGCTTCGTCAGCTCGGTGAGCACGCCGTTCTGCGGCGACTGCCATCGCGCGCGCGTTTCCGCGGACGGGCGTCTGTTCACCTGCCTGTTCGCGGCGGACGGCAGCGATCTGCGCGCGGTGGTCGCGCAGGGCGAAGAAGCGCTGGCCGCGCACGTGGCGGACCTGTGGCGCGCGCGCGGCGACCGCTACAGCGAACTGCGCGGCAGCCCGGAAGTACGGGACCGGCGGCGTGTCGAGATGTATCTTATCGGCGGTTGAACCGCGCAGGATCCGCATGCCCCGCAAGACCCTGACCCATCTCGACGCCGCCGGCCGTCCCGCCATGGTGGATGTGTCCGGCAAGCCGTCGGCGGCACGCGAGGCGCTGGCCACCTGCCGCGTGCGCTTTCCCGCCGACGTGGCGCGCGAACTGCGGCGCAGCGGCCTGCGCAGCGCCAAGGGTGGCATCGTCGACACGGCGATCATCGCCGGCACGATGGCGGTGAAGCGCACGCACGAACTGATTCCGTTCTGCCATCCGCTGCCGATCGACGGCTGCCGCCTGGCCGTGGACTGGGACGGCGACGCCACGCTGCGCATCGACTGCCAAGTACGTACCGTCCATCGCACCGGCGTCGAAATGGAAGCGCTGACCGGCGCCACCGTGGCCGCGCTCACGGTCTACGACATGTGCAAGGCGCTGTCGCACGGGATCGTGCTGGGGCCGGCGAAACTCGTGGCCAAGCGCGGCGGCAAGCGCGACGTGGGGACGATGCTATGACCACGGTGACGCTGCTCTACTTCGCCAGCCTTCGCGAGCGTGCCGGTATCCCCAGCGAAACGATCTCGACGAATGCCGGGGATCTCGCCGGCCTGTACGACGACGTGCAGGCGCGCCATGGTTTCACGTGGCCGCGCGAACATCTGCGCGTCGCGGTGGACGGGGAATTCGCGCGCTGGAGCGACACGCCCACGGCGGACAGCGAGATCGCCTTCATTCCGCCCGTGAGCGGAGGCTGAGCATGGCGGATTTCCTGTTGTCGGAGGCGCCGCTGGATATCGCCCGGTTGCGTGCGCAGGTACTGGATCCGCGCGCCGGCGGCTATGCCAGTTTCGAAGGCTGGGTCCGTGACCATCACGCCGGACGCGCGGTGGACGGCCTCGACTACGAGGCCTACGCCACGCTGGCCGAGCGCGAAGGCGAACGCATCCTCGCCGAGGCGAAGGCACGGTTCGACGTGATCGAGGCCGGCTGCGTGCATCGCGTCGGCACGCTGGCGATCGGCGACCTGGCGGTGTGGGTGGGCGTGAGCGCGGCGCACCGCGGGGCCGCCTTTGATGCCTGCCGCTACATCATCGACGAGGTGAAGCGGCGCGTGCCGATCTGGAAGCGCGAGCACTATCGCGAAGGCGACGCCGACTGGCTGCATCCGATGGCCGAGGACGCGGGAACATGATCCGCGTATTGCCCTCCGTTCTGATGTTGGCGACGCTGGTCTGCATGCTGCCGTCGACCGCAGACGCCGCCGAGTTGCTGGTCGGCAACAAGTCCGCCGATACGGTCTGGCGCCTGTCGCTGCGCGATGGACGCCGGACCGGCGAGTTCCGCACCGGCGAGGCGCCGCATGAGATCGCGGTCGCGCCGGATGGCCGCTCGGCGGTGGTGACGAACTATGGCGACGCGAAGTCCGGCAGTACGCTGTCGGTGCTGGACCTGGTCGGCGGCACGCCGACGCGTTCCATCGACCTGGGCCAGCACGGGGCGCCGCACGGCTTGCGCTTCCTGCCCGATGGCCGCCGCGTGCTGGTGACGACGGAGGCATCGGCCAGCGTGTTGATCGTGGATGTCGACACGGGGGAGATCGAACGCGAAATCGACGTCGGCGCCGGTACCGGCCACATGATCGCGCTGTCGCCGGATGGCCAGGTCGCGTACCTCACCAAGATCCGGTCCGGCACGCTCAGCCGGATCGACCTGCAGGCCGGCTCAAAGACCGTCGAGCGGCCGGCCGGCAAGGGCGCCGAAGGCGTGGCGGTCCGTCCCGATGGCGCCGAAGTGTGGGTGACGAATCGCGAGGACGGCACGCTGACCGTGCACGATCCGCGCACGCTGGCGGTCAAGCGCCGCATGAGCAGCAAGGGCTTCCCGATCCGCGTGGTGTTCTCGGCCGACGGCACGCTGGCCTTCGTCACCAATGCCCGTGCGGCGACGCTGGCCGTGTTCGACGCCCGCACCAAGGTGCCGGTCGCGACCGTACCGCTGTCGCGCGATGACGTGACCTACCAGTCCACGATGCTGGGCAACGCGGCGTTGCCGATCGGCGTGGTGGTCGCAGCCGACCGACCGCGCGCCTACGTGGCCATCAGTGGCGGCGACCGCATCGCGGTGATCGACACGCAGCGCTGGCAGGTGATCGACTACTGGGTCACCGGCCGCGAGCCTGACGCGCTGGGCATCGTCGCGGAGTAGGGCGCCCCGCGGTACGTCCGCGACTATGGCGCTGATGCCGTCGCAACGGCAGCGGAGAGTGAATCGCCAATGCCCGAAAAGGCGGTAGCCCCGCCGGCTGACCGCGCCCCAAGATGTGTCCGCCGCGATGGCAATGATGCCGTCGCAACGCCGATGCCCCAGAAGGTGGTAGCACCGCCGGCTGACCGCGCCCCGCGATGTTCCCGCCGCGATCGCAGTGATGCCGTCGTAACGGCATGAGTCAGTGAATAGCCAATCCCCGAAAAGGCGGTAGCCCCGCCGGCTGACCTCGGCGCCCGCATCAGTCGATACCGTTGCTGCCTTCCGGCCCTGGCGGGATTTTCGACCTAGCGTCGCGAGGGGCCGACGGGGCCACCATAGACACGAAACCGCGCCGGAGCGCGGTTCGCCGTCGTTCCGCCGAAGCAGAACGCGATGAAACTGGCGGAGAGAGGGGGATCGAGTCAACCCGACCCTAAGTCCTTGATTCTCCTGCAGGACGCAAACCAGGAATGTGTCCTGCCTTGTGTCCTGCCATTGTAGCGGTTCGTCCTCTCAAACCGCCAGTCCACCAAGATCGGCAGTTGTCCGGGAATTAGCTTCCCTCCCTGAGAGAACCGGCGGCCGCTGGTGGCCGTTCCTGAGAATTGCTACGCGCGAGGTCCTTGACGCGATCCTGGCTTGGGCGATGTCTTCGGTTTCAACCCGTGGCGTGCCCGCTTAACCAGCAGACCTCTCGGAAGCGGATCGCGCTCATTGGATAGGACTGCCTTCAGGGAAAGTTCGGGGCAGGCACTGGCTTCATAGACCGTAAAACGCTTACGAGCTTCTGCCACGGTGCGCTTAGTTGTCGAAAGATTGTTCAACGTCAACCAGCCAGGGGCTTCGGCACTAGCGATATCAGCACCTTGGTTCAGCATTTGCGCAAAGCCGAAGTGCTCTCGATTGGCTAGCCTTACTGTCGCAAGTGGTGAACTTGAGCATATTGCCTGGTCTACATCTATTAGAGATGAGAGTGGACAGCAATGAAATCCACCATGCCCGTAGATCAGGTAGTGTGACCATTGGAGCGATTTAATGCCCGACGGTGGAGATTCCACGGGACCCGAGAGTTCCCTTCTGCGAGTGCTCTCTTCAAGTATGGAGATGCTGAAATCCTTCAATCGTGTGAACTGCTTCTCGACTTTAGGGCGACTTGATGTTTCTGGAGAGTTTGAAGATACGTCAAAGCTTCCGGCAATAGACCCACTCTTCTTAGCTTGGAAGATAGCTAGCCGGGATCTTTTCGTGTCAAGCCTTATCAGCAACGCAAAGTCAGCGCCGGTGTCTTTCTCCGCCATTCCATTAGTTGAGTTTTTGCTATACCTCACCCATGAAGAAGATATTCCATAGGGAACAGACAACGCAGAAGCGCATATTGGTGTCGTAACCGAAAACGCTCCCAAGAGTGCGGCAGTTATAGATTCCTCGTCTAAAGAGCTGTGCAAATTTGAGGCGGAGAGCTCAACGACCGCTAGTTGAAATGCGGCCCCTAGGAAGTTTGAGTAAGCTTTGATGCCAAATTCACCGAGGTGATCGACGATCAATTGGTCGGGTGACGACATTGCCATGCTCGCTGGCTCGGATGGCCTTCAATAGTAGCTCCCTGGCGTGTCGGTCTCTAAGGATTTCATCGCGGTAGATTGACTTGGTCCAATCGTTAGAAATTGGGCCATGTCTTTCAGAGAGCTTTTCTACGGCAGACATCCAGTCTTTTATTGGCTCTGCGTCGGGGGCCAGACAGTGGAGACGTGAGAGTCCGCGAGGGTAATTCTTCGCGCCACCGAACAGCCACTTTGCTACAGCCCGAATTTCGCTTTCACTTAGCTGGTCCATGAGTCCAACCAGTGTGGTTACTCTTTGACGAGCGGCTGCCCTCTCAAATGACTTGTTCTTCCAATATACTAGAAGCTCCCTCTTTGAACTGAAGGAGATGACCTTCTCAGGGCAGTCGATATGTGATGATGTCCAGCCGGGATCAGGGCCTCCACGTCTCTTGATCGCTATTCCAAGCTTCGACAAGTGAGCAATAAGTTCGGCGTTCTTCACGGGTGGGGTGGGGTTGGGATTTCACGGAAGCTAAAACGTAATCTCAAATAGTCAAGCGGTATTCGCTAACATTTAAGCACTCGCCATCTCGTTGCATTCAATGAGAGCCGGATAGAAAGGAAAGAACTGATGAGCAAGCCAACCCTGGACTCCATCGCCACCGCCAAGGCCAAACTGGAAGAAGAGCTTCGCAGGCTTGAAGAGCAGGAGAGCCAGCTCCGCCAGCAGCAAGCGGCCGATGCCTTCGCCGAGGTCATGAACTTGCTTGGCCAATACGGGCAGCATTTCAGCGCTAAGCAGAAAGCGGAGCTCGTGGCGGCCGTGGGTGCAAGTAGCCCAGCAAAGGCGAAGAAGGAAGCCGGGACCAAAGAGGTCGCGCCGAAATACTGGCTACCCCACACGCAGGAGACCTGGAGTGGCCGGGGGCGTCCACCGAGGTCCTTTACGGCTTGGGAAGGAACTGCGGCCTACAAGGAGTGGAAGGCGCGGCACCCTGGGGAGAAGTTCCCGAAGTTTCCGGGATAAGCACCGCAACCATGTTGAGCAAGAGGCCCCAGATGGGGCCTCTTCTCATTTCACGATCGGGGACCGTGTTCGTCTCAGGATGCTGAGCCGAAAATTCCAAGGAGCACGAAAAAGATCGTAGGTAGCATGACAAGCGCTCCGATCAGCCCCATAAGGCCGCACGCAGTGATGGCCCAGATCTGGCCGACGTTGAAGTGGCCTGCACTACGTTGTTGGGCTTGAGCCGCAGCTAAGGGATGGAGGCGCTCCGCGCGCCTCCGAAGAAGGCGTGAGAGCACCGGCCCGATGACGAGGCCAAACGGCCCCGTCAGCAGGACGGCGACGCAGAAGCACAGCGTGAACCGTGCCTGCGGGGTCATCATCGAAACGGTAGGTGTGGGGGCGTAGTAGGTCATGGGCGTATCAGGGCCTGTGCGCCGTCCAAGTGCCCGACGCCTTCGAGAACCGGACCGGCTCCGTGAACGGCCGAACCTGGGACGTTCCGGCAATATCCAGCACGATGGAACCGCCCACGTCGCAGACGACTCCGTCCGCCGTCTCCGATTGTCGGCAGCCACTCAAGGCGAAGTCGCGGTATTCCGTGACCTGGACGGCGCTGCCCATGGCCCCTTCGAACTTTGCGGTGATGGCTTTCTTGGCATCGCTTTCAGAGGGCTCATTGCTGCTGCAGGCGGTCAAGATCAGGGCTGCGGAGAGGGCGAGGGCGGCGTTTCGAAAGATGGTCATGGTCTCTTCCTTGTTGAGTAATAGGGGCAGAGCGGTCATTTGTCGCGATTGCCGGCCGGGTCAAACCCACCGATCCACATGCGGACGTCTCGAAAAGGCGTGAGGATTCCTGAGGGGCCCGGGTAGAGGTCTTCTGCTCGCAGGTAGCCCGAGACCCACGCCGCGCTGAGTGCGACCTTCCGGGCCTGCTCGGCCACCCCATCCCGTGACGTGGTGACGTTGAAGGGCTCGCGGGGTGGGTTAGGGCCGCTGGTGCGCTGGTCGCCGGTGTTCGGCTTCCCAGGGCGAACCCGCAGGCCCACCATGAGATCAGCCGTCGCCTTGGTCCGGGCGTTGTCGTTGAGCTCCGCTTCTTCGCCCAGATCGTCCCGGATGGCGAGCGGGGCATCGGCGCAAGCCTGGAAGGTCTCGGTGGTAGATGCGGTTGCGCTGGTCCAGATCCGGGCTTCCACGGTCCAGCAAGGCAGGGACGCTCCCCATTCCTTGAAGCTGAGCGCCACCCGGGGCCAGTCCAGGCGGCCGAGTTGGGCCTGCTGGTGGTCTTCGTTCTTGTAAAGACCATTGATGCGGCCGGCGCCGCTGATGGGGGTGTAGAGCGGGCCTGCGTGGGCTCGGGTGCCGGAGCGGGGCTTGGCCCCCACCATTCGCTCCCCAGCGTCTTTCAGGCTGTCGCCCAGTTGCCGGAAGAAGCCGGGCTTCTGGGTGGACAGGTCCTGGGCCAAGGCCAGCAAAGGGGCCAGAAGCAACGCAGCGGCCATGCTGGCCGCCATCCTTTTCAAGCTCTTCATCATGAAATCCCCTGTAGTCTGTCTGGAGGGTGCTACATTTCATGAAGAGTCTGCCATGCATTGAGGGACCGCGTCATGCTGTTGAATCGACTTTTCAATTGCCGTTCACGTGCCAGAAGCCTCCCCCCGATCATTGTTTGCCGCTCGGCTAAAGCAGGCGCGAGAGCTCCGTGGCATCGCCAGTCAGCGTGCTTTGGGGGTCCTTATGGGGCTCGATAAGAAGCTGGCAAGCAGCAGGGTCAATCGCTACGAGACGGAGGTCAGCGGTATCGATTTGGATGGCCTGGGGAGGCTGGCACAGACACTGGGGGTGCCGACGGCGTTCTTGGTAGCAGAAGATGAGGTGACCGCGACAATCATCCTGGAGCTGTCACGCCTCTCGCCAAAAGAGAAGGCGAACTTGGCCAAGAAGTTACGAGGCGAGACCTAGCTTCGTGGCGGAAGCCTCTGAGCGGCCCTTGAGCCACGTTGGAAGTCCCACCCTATGCGACAATCCTGCCATGAGCATTGCACGCCCCCGTCCGAAGATGGATCCCGCGCTTGGGGAAAAAATCAAGCTAATTCAACAAGATATCCGTGATGAATACCTGGCGGATCATCAACATCCCTGGATAATCGGCTTCTCGGGTGGTAAAGACAGCACCTTGGTCGCGCACCTAGTTTTCGACGTCCTGATGTCTCTCGCCCCGCACGAGCGGACCCGAGAGGTTCACATCGTGTCCAACGATACGTTGGTCGAGAGTCCGTTGGTCATCACGCATATCGCGGCCGTCCAATCTGAAATCGACCACGCCGCGAGTGCGTGGCGGATGCCGATACGAGTGGTTACCACTCGCCCTGACGCAGACGCGACGTTCTGGGTCAACATGGTAGGCCGTGGCTATCCACCGCCCAACCGGTCTTTCCGGTGGTGCACGGATCGCATGAAGATTCAGCCCACGAGCCGCTACATTCGCGAGCAGGCAGCTGCTGCTGGCGAGGTAATTCTCCTGTTGGGCGTCAGGCGCTCCGAGAGTTCAACCCGGGCCGCAACTGTTGCTCGCTACGACAATGGCGAGCGCCTGAATCGGCACAACGACCTTTTGAATTGCATGGTCTTCCGACCCATCGTGGAGTTGTCCACAGATGAGGTGTGGGAGTTCTTGGCATTTAATCCGCCGCCATGGGGTGGAACGCACGGCGCTCTTATCAAGCTTTACATGGACGCAGGGGCTGCAGAGTGCCCTACAGTCCTATCCCAGGACGATGCACCTGCTTGCGGGACCTCATCCTCTCGGTTCGGTTGCTGGACCTGCACGGTGGTGGAGAAGGACAAGAGTCTGATGGGGTTTGTGGAGGCGGGATATGGGGAGTTCACTCCACTGGTTGAATTCCGTGATTGGCTGGCATCAATACGAGATGATCCGCAACGCAGAATGGCGCGGCGCCGGAATGGCCGTTTGACCGTAACCAATGACGGAGTCTTTATTCCCGGCCCGTTTACGCTAGAAACCCGCCAAGAGATTTTAGATCGAGTGCTTGATTTGGAGCACCAAATGAAGTGCAAGCTCATAGAGGAAGGCGAAGTGACGCGAATTCGAGAAATTTGGGCAGAAGACGCAAGCATGTTCGCTACTTGGTCAGTCGATGGCGATCGCGCTATTGCCGGCTTGAAGTAAGGATACTTGGGGGATTTCAATGCCACGTGATGTCGTAACACTCTTCGCGCAGGACGCGGGGAAGAAGCTGATTCGTAAGCACTGCCGCCAGATTGGCTTGCCGATCGAAAGCCTCCGCCGCCTCGTCGAAGAGGTGGTTGATAAGAGCACGATGCAGCGTCGTCATGGCCTATGGGAAGCCTTTGATGAAGTATTAGGCGAAAAGGATGACGAGGAGGTCGACAGTGCATCTTGAGTCGATTTCACTGCGGGATTGGAAGGCTTTTGAATCAGCCACATTTGAGTTTCCTGCGCCAGGAAAAACTAAGAATGTTGTAGTCATCGGCGGTAGGAATGGATTCGGCAAGACGTCATTGTTCGAGGCATTGGCGCTCGGTCTTTTTGGGCGTGATGGTCTCCGTTTGGTCCTGCGCGCCGGAATGGCCAGTGACGACCAAGGGCGTGCGCAATCCTTTAAGGACTTCATGGAGAGAGCGCTGTTTGGAAACGCTCTTGCCAATGGGCGAAACTCTTGCCGCATTGGTCTGAAGTTCATTGATGATGCCGATGAGCCCATCTGGATCGAGCGGACCTGGTATTTCAACGATCATGGAAAGCTGAAGTCGGGCGATTCTGCTGAACAGCTGACTATTTTCCAAGGCGTGGGTCGCCGTGTTGTCGGGCCTGGCCGAACTGAGCACGACATAGATGGCTGGTATAGAGACTGGCTGTCGAAGACATTCATCCCGACTTCGTTGGCCGGCTTCTTTCTTTTCGATGGTGAGTCTGCCGCCGTCTACGCAGAGCGCGACATGGGCTCGCAAGTTCGAGAGGGCATCGAGGGGCTGCTCGGTCTGAATTGGCTGAAGCAATTGCAGAAGGATCTGCGCGTTTATGCCACCACGAAACGAAGTCAAGTTCCGAAAGGCGTTAGCAACGAAGCGATTGCCGACCTCGATGCGGCTGTTTCAGCGATGGAGGAGGAGCTCGCGCGTTGCGATGAGCGGCTCCAAGCCATCGAGACTGACCTTAAAGACAATGAAACGCTCCGTGACGCCCTCACACGTGAGCTGGGCTACGGTGCTGGGACGAGAGCTCAGCTTGAAGAGCTTACGCGAGAACAAGCCGATCACGAGAAACGATATTCGGCTGCGCAAGACAAGCTCGCTGTCGCGGCACAAGCAGATCTGCCACTAGCCCTGGC
The DNA here is from genome assembly GCF_035999195.1 of Pseudoxanthomonas sp. Lineage (NCBI taxonomy): Bacteria > Pseudomonadati > Pseudomonadota > Gammaproteobacteria > Lysobacterales > Lysobacteraceae > Pseudoxanthomonas > Pseudoxanthomonas sp. The sequence goes on along the minus strand of NZ_DASYGY010000007.1, from coordinate 121,263 downwards.
TGGCGGCGTGCTCTTGTCGCGAGTGGAGGCCAGGCTCGATCAAGAGTCTCGTCTCGATCAGTGGGAGGCTGCTCTTTCGCAGCGCGACAGTCGGACCGCGAGCGTATTAGAGTTTTTGGACGAGCTACTGCCGACCGTCGACCCCATGCTGCTTGAAAGACAGATTGGAGGCGTGCGTGTCGCTGTAGAAAAGGCGTTGGAGCGACTCTGGTTCCCGCCGCCAGGGGATGTAGCAGATTCATTCCGGCATCCTCATGCGCGCGGTCCCATGCTTCAACGGGTGCTTGATCGCTTGAAGGAGGCTAAGGCGATCTCCTCCTCTAGCATCGTCGAGTTGCTGGAGACGATGGAGAAGAGTTCGGCGAAGCTGCGAGAGATATCGGTAGCTATCCGCTCTACGGAAGGTGCAACTCCCCAGATTGAGGAGAAGCGAGACCAGCTGAATGAGGTCAACACCAAAGTAGGTTTGTTGAGAGAGGAGCGCGGGACGCTGACCAATGTTGTCAAGTCGCGCGGCGCCGATCTAGAGCAGAAGCGTAGGGAGTTGGGCCGACTTACCGGACATCTAGATCAGTCAGAGCGCCCCGCTCAGTTGGCTGCTCGCGCGGAGCAGGTTGCTGAGATGCTGGGTAACCTAGTGGATGAAGCTTGGCCGCTTCAGTCAGAAGCGGTTGCTGAGGCCATGACGCGTGGCATCCGGGCAATGGCTCATCGCAATGACTATCTGCGCGATGTGACTATCAATGAAGAGGGCGACGTTGAGCTTGCCTCCCCAGACGGTCGCGATCTACGCCAATACGATCTGTCCGCGGGCGAGAAGCAAATCTTCACTCAAGCGCTGTTTTCCGCTATCGCTGAGGTTTCTGAGCGAGCCTTCCCCCTGGTGATAGATACTCCGCTGGGACGGCTCGATGAAAATCATCGCTTGAACGTGCTCAAGCACGTCACGGGTCGGAGAGGTCAGGTCATTCTGATCTCAACAGACACCGAAGTCGTCGGAGCATTCTTGGCTGCAATCCGAAATAAGGTCGCGAAGTTCTACATCATTAGGAATAAGGTTGAAGGTGGCGTTGCTCGAAGCTGGTGTGAAGAGGGTTACTTCGACGGACAGGAAGTTTGAGATGAGCACTGAAAGTATGAGCGACCTGACGTTGGAGGTAGTGGCGGGGGCGGCTTTTCGCTCCACCGCCGAAACCGATGAGCTTTCTCAACGAGTGAAGGATCGACTTGGGTTTGGCTCTTTCAACATTCCGGCGCGCCTTGCTATTGCAAGGTCACTCGCCATTCCAGACATGCCCCCCAAGGCGGAGGGAGAGACAGGTCGGACCATCAAGGGTGATGTCCTTTTTGGATCTGGCGCGGACTTGGCTGCTTGGGTGTCCCTCCTTATCGAGCACGCAGGGAACGCGTTAACCATAAAGGAGTTGCAAGGGTGCGTGCAGCGCCATTGGGCAAGAGGCATGAAACTTCTGGCCGAAGAGCTGAATGCGTCGAATGGAGATATAGCAGAGTTCTGGCGTCGCTTGGCTGAGAGTGCTTTGCCCGAAGTCGCATCGGGACAGGGCCGGCGTGATGCGATCGGCCCTACCTCAGTCATTAGCAAGGGGCCGCTCCCTGTGCGCCTTGGAGAGGTTGGAAAGGACGTGGCGTCCGATGAGGAAGTGATTTGGACTCTCAACGCTCCAGGCGGTAGTCCGCATAGTGCATTCATGGGTGGGGTCGGCAGTGGCAAGACTAGAACGGCTGCGTTTGTCCTGCGGTCGATTGCTGAACAAACAGGCGTTCCATTGCTAGCCTTCGATTTCAAAGGCGACATGGCGGACCGGCACAATGCACTGGATAGAGCTTTCGGGGCAGAAGTGCTTTCTCCGCCCAGTATTCCTATTCCGCTCGATGTTTTTGCCCTAACCGATAAAAGCAAACATGGTGTGGTCACGACCGCTCAGCGCTTGCGCGATAGTCTAAGCAACCTTAAGCAAACCAAGTTCGGAGATCAGCAGCGTAGACGTCTGAATGATGCGCTGGAGGAGGCGTTGCGGACTCGCCATCCCTGCACGCTGGAGGACGTTAAAGAGTGTCTGGAGAACGCTTATGCTGCGGCCGGAGCAAAGGAAGACGGCGCGATTTCGACCCTGGTCGATCTTTGCCGGTTGCCACTCTTTGAGCCAGTTATGAAGCCCGAAGAGTTCTTCTCTAGGTCGTGGATCATCTCGCTACCTGCAAATGTGCCCGAACTCGTGCGTGTCACGGTAGTTGCGCTGTTGACTGATGCGCTTGAGCGTTACATCAACTCACAGCAGGACTCGGAAACTGACGCGCAGGGAAATCGCTCTTTGCGAGTGTTGTGCGTGATCGATGAGGCGCACCGAGCTCTGGAAGCGCGACTACCTGGCCTCTCGAATCTCATTCGCCTCGGTAGGTCGAAGGGCGGGGCGGTGATGCTCATCTCCCAAAAGCCGGACGATTTCGAAGGAGAGGACGATGATTTCCTGTCGGAGATGGGGCTCTTGGTTTGCTTCGGAACTAATGCGCGAGAGTCATCAGTAAAGAGGATTCTGGGCCCAGGCGCATCTCTAACTTCTCTGAAGAAGGGGGAGGCCTATGTCCGTGCTCGTGGTGATGCTAAATCGCGTAAGGTCCTTGCATGGAAGTAATTTGTTCCTCGAATCTTTAATTCAAGGATAGAACTTGCTCGGATCGCTTAGTTCATTGGCGAACTGTCCACGTCGATAGGCCGGCAGGTCTATCGGCGGTCGATAGGCGGCCAGGACTTTGATCTGCTTTGTTCGCGCCAATGCAGGCTTTTTGTGGAAATAGGCCTCGTGCAAGACGGGCACCCTTTTGCTGAGCGAATGGCCTGTGACCAGGGCGATGTCTTCGTCGGACACGCCCTGATGGTGCAACTCAGTGGCAATGGTGTGGCGGAAAGCATGGAAGCCAACGCCTTTCGGAAATCCTAATGCTTTCATGTAAGCGCTGAATTGGTTCAGCGCAGCCTGGCTGTATCGGGCGTTGGTTTCGCCAGTCTTCTTGTTGATGCCGGCCGAGAGGTGGGGGAAGAGGCGCGGGTGGCCGCACTGGCGTATGTCTGCCAAGAAGTCGAGAAAGCCGGCATCCAGCAGGGGTTGAGGGATGGGCAGCGTTCGGATGGCCGCCTTTCCTTTCACGCTTTGTCGGCTGCGCCCCCGGTTCCTGTGGGCCAAGTCCGGATCAACGGTCTTCTGGATACGAATACACCAGACGCCACTTTCCTGGATAACGTCCGTCAGCTTCAGTTGCGCGGCTTCGTTGATTCGGACGCCGGTATAGAGCCCGATCATCGGCAACCACCAACGGTGTGGATACTTCTTCGCCCATGGAATGTAAGTTTCAGGCGCAAAAATGCGTTGGAGATCGGCCTCGTCGAACAAGCGCTCAGGCTTGTTGGGGTCAGTCACCAGGTCCTTCTTGATCTCATCAAATGCATCCATGGGGGACGCCGGAATGGCTTTCGTCTTGGCCAGCCTCTTGAAGAAGGTGGACAAGAAGCGCCGGTGCTTCTCGAACGTGGCAGGGGCGGGCGGCTCCACGCACAGTTCCTTGCCTCGAGCCACTGCTTGCTCAAAAGTGAAGTTGCGATACAGCGGGTCTGACAGCAACAAGGGTGGAGACCACCGCATCAAGTCCCACAGGCGATAGATGTGGGCGTGGTCGATCCGGGAGACGGGGATGTCTCCGCATGCCATCCGCAGCAGGGAGAGTGAGCGAGCCGTGGCTTCCACAGTGTCCTGTGCCAAGCCGCGGTTTTGACGGTCCTGCAGGTAGTCGGAAACCTCGATGGAGAGCAAGCGGGCAGGAGTTCCGACCGGGAGGGGTTCGGGATAGCGGGTGCCGTTCTTGGTCACTCGCGAGCGTCGGGCTCTTTCGTGGGCAGCGTTGAGGATCTCCTGGGCGTGGATGGCAGCTTCTCGTCCAGTGATGACCAGCTCCTCGACACGAAAGCTTCCGATGCGGACGTTGAGCATCCGCAATGTGTCGCCTGGCTGGGTGAGGTAGTGCTCGAGAGCCTTCGAAGTGGGGTCTGCCATCGCTGCTGCTTCCATTGTTCCAATGGAAGTAGTCATAAAACGCCAGCCGGATTCGTCAATGAAAAACCGCGACTTCGTTAATGACCTTAGGCGTTGCCAATCTGTCGGAAGTTATGCGATTGAGGTGGCGAAAAATTCCGTGGTTTAGTCAGAGTTGGATCTGTTGCGATTCAATACGTTAAGGTGAAAGGCGCATGCCGGTCCGTGGAGTCATTTGTGTACTGTTTAATCGCTCGTAGCTAACAAACAACCCACCACAACTCAGTCAAATGTTAACAATAGCTTAACAGAAGCTGAATGCCACAACTGCTACTAGGCTGCAATTGCGTCCTCTATCGCGTTGCGGATAGCAGTCCTGCCAGAACCCGAAGCATTGTGAAAATCTTGAGCGGAAAAATCGATGGTTGATGCCGGTCGAAGGAAGTTAGCGAAACGCTCGGTGCGAATATCCTTGTTGGCGATGATCTCCCCTATATGGTTTCGTAGAACATCAAAAAGTGCTTGAACTCCAACCGTTCGTGTTATGAATGAAGAAGAAGGAGCCTTTGACCAGAATATTTCTTCACAGGCAACAAGATAGTTCTTCACGATCTCGTATATGACGGCATCGTTTCCTTCAATGTATAGCTCTCGGAGCGGTGTTCTATCCTTTCGTGCAGCACGAAGAGAGGTTCTCTGGTGGCCGTCAGTCGTCATCAGATAATTCGAATCTTTCTTAGGATTGCTGGTGAATAGTCTCATTATTCCTTCGACAATTACGGCTGTGGACACTTTCCATTTCTTATTGTCGACGATCGATTCGAGCATTTTATCGCGCCTAGGGGCGATGATGATCCGGCCCCGCAACGGAGATTCTTGCTCTGTCGCCAACTTTCTAGCTAGGAAAACAGAAAGCTTGTCGGGGCTCCAGCGGTCACTTGTCTCCTCGGATATGTTGTATCCAAAAAGTTCGAAGGTGAGGCTCTTGTCAACTGGCTTTTGAGTGGAGTTTATGGTGGCAAAGAGTTGCGCTTGGTATGGCTTAGGCAGATCGAGGAAGACAGAACAAAGTAGGTTCATGCCACGTCGATCAGCAAGCGCCTTAGTGAACGCAAAAAGTCGATGCTGTCCATCAATAATGGCTGCCAACTTCTCGGGCGTCGGAATGGTTAGATACAGAATCTCGCCCTGGCCGCTTGGGTCCGCCTGCGAATCAATCGTCCAGCGCCGATCGGCGCCGCGATCGGAGTCGCCTCCCTCCGGACCTTCCTCTAAAAGACCGTCTTCATTTCGATAATTAGCGGCCAATATTATTGAGTTAGGAAAAGCCGAGTCTGCTCTATTAATAAAATCAGCTATGGGCTCAAGTCTTTTAGGTTGAGGTAGCCTTTGAGTTCCGTCCAAAGTGTAGGTCCCTGAGGCTTCATCGAAGCTCGCACTAAGGGCGTCGCTGAAAGACACATCCAATAGCAGTTCGGCGGGAAGGCTTGCTGCATAAAATGAGCCCATCGGTTGCTCTATTAGCAATGCGGGCGTCCTGTATGGATATTTAATCATCTAGGTGTTCCAACCCGTTGTGTCGCCGTTGAGTCGTGCGCGAGGGTTGCCCCCGCCTACCGGCGCATCAAGATCAATTTTATCCAGCAAGTCTTCTTGCTTTGCGTTAGCGATCCACCACACCCAAAGTGAAAGCAGAGACATCAAAACGCCCAAACTTATCGCGCAAGTATTTGAGACGCGAGAGGGAAATATGAGTAGTGCCGTTACTAGAAAGCAAAACAACAAAAGAGCTGCGACGGAACGAAAGTGTTTCGAGCTTTCTGCCCATATCAGCTGCATCGCCGAGGTCCCCGCAACTGCTGGGAAGAATGTTATGAACGCCGTTCTGAGAGTGTTGGTTGAAAGCTCTTCAAGTGCGCCTTTGGCGTCCTCGGCATGGTTCACTGGAACAAGCGCACTATAGAGCTCGAGCCAAATACCTAAGCCTCCAAGTCCAACAACAGCTAACGAGAAGAAGATGACAAAGCTGGGATGTCGGAGTGGTATTTTTGTCCTCTTAACCATTTCCTCGCCGATATCGAAGAATAGTTTCCATTCCGATGGCGTTGCTGTGGTTTCCTGGCTCACGACAGTTCCAGAGGTTGTTGTAGAGTGGGCTTGGTGGTGCGTTCGGCGAAGTGTGATGCGCCGAGGCGCATTCTTCAAGTTCTCGAGAACGGCACGGAATTTCGGGGCTAAGGGGGCGCTACTAAGTGCGCTCTTCTTCATCACGATAAAGCGCTCCTAGGTCCCCAAATCGAGGTGTAATTTTGTGCGCCATACAAACTACATAGTGGCTAGCTATAGCGAACTGCCAGCACAAGCGCCTGCCGCCTTTGGTGGCCGCTCCCTAGGCGGGTGACTGTGGTGTTGATGTTGTTGACTGCGTGGAACCAGATCGATTCAGCTGTGAAAACTGATGCTGATCGCCTTGCATGATCCTGGTTCGTATGTGTGCGATACCGGCGTCTTTCGCACTTCGGATCTGGCCGGGATCCTTACGCCTTTCCTGATGAAGTAGAAGTGCTCCTAGGAGTTCGGTGTCTTCAAGTGCTTCCGTGCCCGAGAGGAACACGAGCTCCGCTACGCGCGCTCGTCGGCGAATTTCATCTCGCTTCGCCTTGGCTTTTGCTTTCGAGTCGCGGCGTTGGCTCGCCAAGAGTTCCCGAACCTGGAGCTGAGCAAGCTGCCGGGTGGCTCGCTGGATTCGATCATGGTAGTGGTTGGGTGCTGTCATTCCGATCTCCAGTTCTAATCTAGTTTGAGTGAAACAGGCAGATTGGCTGTGTCAAGTTCTTAGAGGGCAGGAATTTTGCGGGACATTCAACCTTCTCTGTTTCTGAAGAAGCGGAGCCGGAACAGGTGGGGCAAGAGCGCACTTAGGCATTCCTACGGAATGCGTGCGCCAAGGGCTTCGCCCCTGGAACCCCAAGCCGTTCCCGGCTTGCGTAAATCAGAAGCCGAGGCATAAAGAGCGGAGCACGAACAGGAGCTCCCCATGGCGATCTACCACGCCCGCATTAAAACCTTCAGCCGCGCCAAAGGCCATTCGTCGGTCGCCGCAGCCGCTTACCGCGCCGGCCTGCTTCTCGTTGACGAGAAGACAGGCTCGCGGCACGACTACCGCCGGCGCGGTGGTGTCGTGGAGACCCGCTGCGTGGTCCCTGACGACGCGCCCGAGTGGTCCATGGTTCCGGCGCGGCTGTGGTCGGCTGCGGAACACGCAGAACGCCGAAAGGATGCGACAGTGGCAAGGGAGTTCGAGGTGGCGTTGCCGCACGAACTCAATGACGGCCAAAGGTCCGCCCTTGCCGCGGAGATCACCCGAGCACTGGTGCAACGCTACCGGTTCGCCGCCCAAGCGAGTATCCATTCCCCTGATGCCAGAGACGGTTTGAACTGGCATCTGCACATCCTCTCCACTACGCGCCGCCTGGATGCCGAAGGCTTGGCAGACAAGACCCGCGAATTGGATGGTGGCCCCTCCGGGAAGTCAGAGGTCGAATGGGTGCGGGAAATGGTGGCCAGGGTGACCAATGCCCACCTTTCTGCTGCGCAGGTAGGCGCCCAAGTGGATCACCGAAGCCTTGAGGCCCAAGCCGCAGCCGCGATGGCCCGAGGCGACGTAGTGTCCGCTGCGCTCTTGAGCCGCCGGCCCACGCAACACGTCGGAAAGAACGCATCGGCCTTGGCCCGGCGAGGCGAAGACGCCGAGCGCGCCGCACGCAATGCGGCAATCCAAGACGAGAACGATGAGGAGTTCGAGAAGCTCCTCAAGGCGTTTGAGCGTGAGGGCAGGGCAATGGAATCGACGGATGGGCACGGTCCGGAGCAGGCCCGCCAGGATCGCCAGAAAGCTAACCGCCAGGGTGTCTACCTGATGCTACCCGGCGGCGGGCAGATGCGCGGAGTCCACGGGATCGCGGGTCTGACCGTCGGACAGATCGCGGTGCCTCCTCGGTCGCCAGGTCCTTCGGCACGGGACCTATTCGGTGAGGCGATCCAACTCTGGCTCGATGACGCATTGGCGGTGGTCATCGATCTGCTAAAGAACACCCGTCGTTTTCTCGAGGACCACGCCAGCCGCCTTGCTGCCTTTGCCGATCATTCGCGCCTGCGCACCGACCTGCGCGAGCTGGTCAAGCGGCTCAAGACGCTTCGGCGTTGGGCTACGGAACGCGGGCGGCGGCAGCTCGCAGAGCGCCACGCGCTGAAGTTGCTCCACAGGGCCGAGCGCTCTCTGGAAGAGTTCGTCGAATCCAACCCGAAGCCTGCCGACGGGACGGAGAAGGACTGGGCAAAACGCCGTGGACGCAGATTGGCCGCCATTGAGCAGCGCTTGGCGTCGCTAAAGGCCGCCAGGGAGGCCCGGTCACCCGAGGCCGAAGCCGCGTGCGAACAGCGGCTGGTGAGCGCTGTAGAAGCAGTGGAGGAGTGGAGCGGGCAGATGCTGAAGAGCTATCCCATAGAGTCCGATGCCCTCGCGCCCGCCTTCGGACCCCTCGATGCGTCCAAGCTCAAGGCGAGCCAGAAGACGCATCCACCACGTTCGCCTCGGTTACATTGAATGACAACGCCCCGCTAGCGGGGCGTTCTTATGGGTAAGGGCGCAGCGAGGTCAGTGGATCGTGGGTCCTTTGCGCCCAGGCCTCTCAGCGGCCTCTAGCGCTCGCCCACGCCGATTGGCGAGGAGCGTGTCCAGGGGCGCAAGCGGCTCGCGTTCAATGAGGCGCTCTTTCGTTGCAGTGAGCTTGGGGCCGAGTTCGGACGTGGGCGGTGAGTTCTCGAAAGTCGGAACGCCGCGCCCGCGTTGCCGAAGAAGCTCCTCTGCGAGTTCCAGTGCGAGTCGAAGATCTTCCGTTCGCTCGTCAGCGCTAAGGCTTCTCACTCGATGGAGGCTTCCACTCAAGAGTTGAGCGGCGATACGGATTTGTGCGTCTGGCATGGGCAGTCCTGCTGCAGGGGAGGGACTCGTAGCCAAACAGCATTTGCGATTTGCGCAAGCGCGTGCTCCGGAACTTTTTCACACTTTTTCTGTTTAGTCGGCAGGTTCAACTATTTACCAAGCGCTTGCGTCCAGCGCGTGGTTTCGGTGCGGTGTCGAGTAACAGTTGTGCGAGCGCGGGAAGATTCAATCCAAAGTTCAGCGCATCGAGTCCTGGGGTCGTGGGGCCGGGGCCGTGAAGCTTTTCGCGCACGGTGAAATCGCGGCTATACGTCGAGTGGTGCTCGTCGTCGAGTTCGTGGCCCACCAGCTGGGCGCGCAGTTCCGACGGCACACCCGCGCCTTGGAGCGACTGGATGACCGTCTTTCTCAGCGAGTGGAAGCCACGTTTTGCGGTCGGCCAGTTCTTGCCAACTTGCGAAATGTGGCGCCCAAAGGCTTTCGTGATCCAGTTGCCTTGCCCGTTCTTCGCATCCGCCCTCGCGGCCGGAAACAGACGTTCAGCGCCGGCTGCCCGCAGCCCATCGACCCACTCCCGGAAGCCCAGTGCCAGCAAGTCCGGGTGCACGGGCACGGTTCGCAGGCTGACCTCCGTCTTCACCTTTTGGTGCTCGCCCTCGTCGGACACCCTGATACACAGCAGGCCGTCTTCCTCGATGACGTCGCCGGTCAGAAGTTGGCCCACCTCGGATGCTCTGGCGCCGGTATAGAGACCGATGACCGAAGCCCAGCGGGCCGACAGGGCCAAGCCCTCGAAGGCTGCCGGAGCGAACAGCGCCTGGACTTGGTGTGCGTCATAGGCCTTGAAGCCGAACTTCTTCCGGGCCCGCTTCTCCCGAATCGAATACGAGACATGGCCGGCCGCCGGATTGTCGCCCTTTGGGAAATAGCCGGATGCTTGGGCCCACTCGAAGAAGCCGCCCCTGCCCCCGACATACGACTGTTTGTTGGTCAGGGTAGGGGTAGAGGCCCCCTCATCGCGCATGTGCTGATACCAGCGGGCTAGGTCCGTGCGGGTGATGGTGTGCAGCTTGGTCTTGCTCCCCAGGAACCGGACCAAGGCCTCCACCGCAGTCCTCTTAATCGTGAAGGTCTTGGGCAGGGTGCTGCCCTGAAGGCTTGCCAGCCACCCGTCCCGAGCGTCCGCCAGGGTGATGGGGGTGATCTTCGCCCTGGCCGCTGCGAAGTCGCGCGGTGACAGGGGAGAGTTGACCGCATCCAGCAAGGGGTCGTTCGTCTGACGTTGGGCTTGCTGAAAGAGGCGCAGGTCCTCGTCCGTGTCGATCTGCCAGCGCTCGGTAACGCTTCCGTCAGGGGCTCGCGTCCGATGAAGGGTGAGGTCCTTGAGGCCCTCGGTCTGCGTCAGCCGGGCGAGCAATTCCTCGGCCTCTTTCTTCCCCAGCTTGTCCACCCGCCGGTCCCTTAGCTTGATGAAGGCTTGAGCATACCGGGACGCCAGCAGAAGGGCGCGCAAGCGGGCCTCGCCGAGGTCGCTCGTGCGCAGGGTGCGTTTGATGAGGCGACGCTCTAGCAGCTCTTGGAGGTCAGCAGGAACCCGCTGACGAAACGACCAGAGCCCTGAGGAGGAACGAACCAAATGATGAGGAATGCGCATCGGGAGATGTGTCCCGATTTGTGTCCTGCACCCGGTCGGGGCCAGAAACGAAAAACCCCTGACGAGTCAGGGGTTTGCGTGATCTGGCGGAGAGAGGGGGATTCGAACCCCCGAAGCGCGGTTTAGACGCTTACACACTTTCCAGGCGTGCTCCTTCAACCACTCGGACACCTCTCCGGGACCTGAATGCGGCCGGGGACGCTTTCAGGGGCGTGGATTCTAGCCTTCGCAGGGGGGTGCCCACAAGCGAAGCCGGCTGGAGCGCCGGGAGCGGAGGGACGAAGGGCAGGGCGTGGCACAATGTGGGCATGTCCTATCTCGTCCTCGCCCGCAAGTGGCGTCCCAAGCGTTTTGCCGAGCTGGTGGGCCAGGAACACGTGGTCCGCGCGCTGACCAACGCCCTGGACAGCGGCCGCGTGCACCATGCCTTCCTGTTCACCGGCACGCGCGGCGTGGGCAAGACCACGATCGCCCGCATCTTCGCCAAGTCGCTGAACTGCGAGAAGGGCACCAGCGCCGATCCCTGCGGCCAGTGCCCGGCCTGCCTCGACATCGACGCCGGCCGCTACATCGACCTGCTGGAGATCGACGCCGCGTCCAACACCGGCGTGGACGACGTGCGCGAAGTGATCGAGAACGCCCAGTACATGCCCTCGCGCGGCAAGTTCAAGGTCTACCTGATCGACGAAGTGCACATGCTGTCGAAGGCGGCGTTCAATGCGCTGCTGAAGACGCTGGAAGAGCCGCCGGAACACGTCAAGTTCCTGCTCGCCACCACCGATCCGCAGAAACTGCCGGTCACCGTGCTGTCGCGCTGCCTGCAGTTCAACCTCAAGCGGCTGGACGAGGAACAGATCCGCGGCCAGATAACGAAGATCCTCGGCGCGGAGGCCATCGAGGCGGATGCGTCCGCCATCGCCCAGCTCGCGCGCGCCGCCGACGGCTCGCTGCGCGATGGCCTGTCGTTGCTCGACCAGGCCATCGCCTATGCCGGCGGCGCCCTGCGCGAGGACGGCGTGCGCGCCATGCTGGGCACGGTGGACCGCACCCAGGTCAGCGCCATGCTGGCGGCGCTGGCGCAGGGCGATGGCGAAGAACTGCTGCGGGTGGTCGCGCGGCTGGCCGAGTTCTCGCCCGACTGGGCTGGCGTACTCGACGCGGTAGCCGAAGCGCTGCATCGCATCCAGGTGCGTCAGCTGGTGCCGTCGGCCGATGTGGACGCGGAAGGGGTCGATGTCGACGCCTTCGCCGGACAGCTGCGGCCGGAAGTGGTGCAGCTCTGGTACCAGATGGCGATCAACGGCCGCCGTGACCTGCATCTGGCGCCCAGCGGACGCGCCGGTTTCGAGATGAGCATGCTGCGGATGCTGGCATTCCGCCCGGCCCAGGCCGGCGAGATGCGGGGCGAGGCGCGTACATCGCCTGCTGCCGCCATGCCGGCCTCGGTGTCGACGGCGTCATCGTCCGCCGCCGGCACACTGGCGCCGGTGCAGGCGAAGGCAGCCGCACCCGACCCGGTCATGCCGCCGCAGCAGATGGCGCGCGAGGAACGTCCCGCGCCCTCGCGTGCCGCCGTTGACGACGTGCCGCCGTGGCGTCCCGCCGAACCGGCGGTGGCGGCCGCCCCTGTCGTCGCCCCGGCGGCGTCGACCACGATGCCGGTCGACATCGGCATCACCGATGCCGAGACCTGGCTGCATTTCGCGAGTACCTGCGGGCTCAAGGGCGTCGGCAAGCAACTGGTCGACAATGTCGCCTTCGCCGGTTACGCCAACGGCACGCTGACCTTGGCGCTGGACAGCGGCTTCGACTACCTGCGATCGGAGCGCACGCTCAGCGAACTGGGCGATGCCATCGCCAGCCGCTACGGCGTGGCACCGCGGCTCGCCTTCGCCGCGACCAGCGCCGATGGCGAGACGCTGAAGCAGCGCAGCCACCGGCAGCGCGACGAGCGCCAGACCCTGGCCGAAGAAACCTTCATGAACCATCCGGACGTGCGGCAGCTGATGCAGCAGCATGGCGCCAGGCTCGTGCCGGATTCCATCCGACCTTACGAAGAGTGATCACGACATGCGTGGAAACATCGCCCAACTGATGCAGCAGGCGCAGAAGATGCAGGAGAACCTGCAGCGCGCCCAGGAAGAACTCGCCAAGCTGGAAGTCACCGGCAACGCCGGCGGCGGCATGGTCAGCGTGACGCTGACCGGCGCCAAGGAGTGCCGCAAGATCCGCATCGATCCCTCGCTTCTGTCCGATGCGGAGATGCTGGAGGACCTGATCGCCGCCGCGTTCAACGATGCCTCCAACAAGGTCGACGCGGAATCGAAGTCGCGCATGGGCGCCGCCACGGCCGGTATGCCGCTGCCGCCGGGCATGAAGATGCCGTTCTGATGCCGGCGGGAACCGGCTGACGGCGGCGCGTCCGCCGACGGTTCCCGGATCACCATGTCCAGTCCGCTGCTCGAACAGCTCATCGAGTCGTTGCGCGTCCTGCCCGGTGTCGGCCAGAAGACCGCGCAACGCATGGCCTATCACCTGCTCGACCGCGAGCGGGAGGGCGGCAAGCGCCTGGCCGCGGTGCTGGCCGAGGCGTTGGAGCACATCGGCCACTGCGCTCAGTGCCGTGATTTCACCGAGAGCAACATCTGCGCGCTGTGCGCCAGCAGCAGCCGCGACCGCCACCAGCTGTGCATCGTGGAATCCCCTTCAGACCGCCTGGCGATCGAACAGGCCACCGGCTACCGCGGCGTGTACTTCGTGCTGCACGGACGGCTCTCGCCGCTGGATGGCATCGGCCCACGCGAACTGGGACTGGATGCACTCTCCGCGCGGCTGGCGCAGGGCGAAGTGACCGAACTGATCATCGCCACCAATCCCACCGTCGAGGGCGAGGCCACCGCGCACTACCTGGCACAGCTGGCGCGCCAGCAGGGCGTGCGTCCCAGCCGGCTGGCACACGGCGTGCCGCTGGGCGGCGAACTGGAATACGTGGACCGCGGCACGCTGGCGCATGCCTTCGGCGGTCGCAGCGAAATGGCGTGATGGCAGGATGCGGAACGGAGGAACGTGGTTGCCTCGCCACGATCCGCCATGGCAAGCGCTATGCTCCCGAATCCCGAATCCCGAATCCCGCCACATGACCGACACCATCTTCGCCAGGATCATCCGCCGGGAGATTCCGGCCACCATCGTCTACGAGGACGACGACGTCCTCGGCTTCAAGGACATCGCACCGCAGGCGCCGGTGCACGTGCTCTTCATTCCGAAGAACGAGGCGATCCCCACGCTCGACGACGTGCGTCCGGAGCAGTCGCACCTGATCGGCAAGCTGGCGCTGGCGGCGGCGCATTACGCGCGCCGCGAAGGCTTCGCGCAGGACGGTTACCGGGTCGTCATGAACTGCCGTGAGGATGCCGGGCAGACCGTGTTCCACATCCATCTGCACCTGCTCGCCGGTGCGCCGCTGGGTCGTTTCGGCACGCCGGGCTGATCGCACGGGGAAACGAAAGAGAACAAAAAAGCCGCTCATCGAGCGGCTTTTTCCGTTCATGGTGCCGTGGATTCACCACCAGCCCCAGCGGCCCCAGCGCGGACCCCAGAAGGGATCGTAGTAGGGATAGGGGCGGACCACTTCGACTTCGCGCACTTCCGGCCACAGGTAGACCACGTCGGCCGCGACACGCGGCAGCTGGTAGTCGTACTCGCCGATGCGGGTGCTTTCATAGCCCTCGATCTTGCCCACGAAGGTCACTTCGCGGCCCTCGGCGAACACCGCCGGGTCGTAGAAGCCGGCGCGGCAGGCGATGAAGCGGCCGTCGGTCGCGTCCGGCGCCGTGGCCATCGGCCGCCCGGTCGCATTCAGCGGGCGCGACACGAGCTGGAAGCAGGTCGCGTTCTGGCCCGGCGTGGTGCTGATGATGCGGCCACCCCAGCGCACCGGCGCGCCCACCTGCGGAGTACCGACCGAGTCGCGCGGATTGACCGGGGTGAAGCTGCCCTGCAGCGGCGCGGGGGCGCTCGCGCAGGCGGAAAGCAGCGCGGCGGCTGCGACGACGGTGGCGAAGCGAAGGTTCATGGCCAGTCTCCAGCGGGTTATGGGCGGTGCCGGCGCAGGTCTTCGATCAGTGCGCGGTGGTCTCCCTCATTCGGAGCGTAGCGCGCATCGGCGAAACGCCGGCTGAGCGAACCCAGTGCCTGCGCGGCCTGCGGACGTGCCGCGGAGAGCCGGCGCGTCCAGTCGGCCGGGCTCTCGTACGGTTCGCGGCCCAGTCCGTGCCGCGCGTAGCGTGCGGCGAGCCGATGCCAGGCGCGCAGCAGTGGATCGCGTTCGCGTTCGCCGCGTGCCAGCAGCCAGCCCATCCAGGCCAGCGCCGTCATGGCAAACAGGCCGAACAGCGCCGTCAGTGCGCCTCCGCCGAGTCGCCCGGCGCCGAAGCGTTCGAGCAGGCGCGCCTGCCGCCGGGCATCGAAGCCCAGCACCAGGTCGTTCCAGCCGCGGCGCAGCCAGTCGCCCACTTGGCCGAGGTTGTCGGCGCCGATCAGGTTCGCCATGGCGCCCACCGCACCGCCGGCGCCCAGGCGATCTTCCAGCGTGTCGTAGATGTTTTCCGGCGCGACCGCCGCCGTCGGGTCCACGCGGACCCAGCCGCGTTGGGGCATCCACACTTCCGCCCAGGCATGCGCATCCATGTTGCGCACCACCCAGTAGCGGCCGAGCGGGTTGTAGGTACCGCCGGTATACCCGGTGACCACGCGGGCCGGTATGCCCGCGGATCGCATCAGGAATACGAAGGACGAGCTGAAGTGCTCGCAGAATCCCTCCTGCTGGTCGAAGAGGAACTCGTCGACCGTGTCGCGGCCGGGAAATGGCGTGTCCAGCGTGTAGGCGAAGTCGGCGCGGATCCACTGCAGGGCGCGCGCGACGATCGCGGCATCGTTGCCGCCGGCCTCGCGGCGCCATTGCGCGCCCAGCGCACGGGTGCGCGGATTGAAGCCCGCAGGCAGCCGCAGGGCCTGGGCGCGTCGCGACGCCGGCAGGTCCGCCTCGAACTGCGTGGGCAGCGACGACTGCAGGCGCCAGCGCGTCAGCGAGCTGAGGGGCGCCGGCGTCGCCATGCTGAAGTCGTGCGCCATCGAAGCGCCCTCCGGGGTCGCGGTCGGCAGGTCCAGCGCCACCAGGTCGCGACGGTCGCTGGGCTCCACGTCCATCTGATAGTCCCAGGTCACCGCCGCGCGGGTGGTCGCGGGCGGCGGCATGCCGGGCACTGCGTCGCGGCGCGTCCAGGTGCGGCCGTCGAAATCCGTCAGCACCGGACCGCGCCAGTACATCTGGCTGGTGGGGGGCGTGGCGCCGAAGAACTGCACGCGCAGCGCGGGTGCTTCGTCGGCGATGAGGTCGAGATAGCTGCCGGGCGACATGTCGTCGCTGAGCCCCGGTTTCGCCAGAGCACGCTCCGGCACGCCCCAGAGCGGCGACGGAAAGCGCGGGAACAGCCAGAATGCCGCCAGCACCAGCGGCACGCCGATGGCGACCAGCTTGCCGATCTCCCGCGCCTGTTGCAGGGGGCGCGCCACGCCCGCCAGCGAAACCGCCTCGGCATCGGCAAGCCGATGCAGCGCCACCAGCGCGCCCAGCACGCTGGCCAGGCCCAGCCCCATGCTGAGCGGGCCCTGGTCGAGCAGGAAGGCCGCGAAGGGGGCGAACAGGGCGAAGCCGAGCAGGCTGCGGTTGTCGCGTAGCGTGCGGGTCTCGGTCGGCTTGATCGCCAGCATGCCGGCGAGCAGCGCACAGCCGGTATCGCGGCCGAACTGCATGCCCATCACCGACATCACCGCCGCGACCAGGGCCAGCGCAAGCAGCGCCCTCAACAGGCCGGGCAGGGGACGACGCCACGACGCCAGCGCGAGCACCACGCCGGTGGCGCCGATGCCGAACGCCAGCATCGGCGGCAATTGCAGCAGCAGCGGCAGCAGGCAGGCGCCCGCAGCCGCCAGTGTCCACTGGCGACTGAGGCGGTCCAGCGTGGGCGCGTCAGTGGGCTTCATGCGGAAGCAGCGCCAGGGCGCGCAGGCAGACATGGCGATGCGCAGGGCCGTTCGCCGGCCCAAGTACGGGGTGGCCGGGCAGCCGCAGCCGGTAACGGAGCCCCTCGCGTTCGGCGGCCTCGACCCAGTGCGCCAGTCGCTGGATGCGGCGCTCGTGCGGAAGCGTGGCCAGTGCGTCCCAGTCCAGTTCCACATCGCGTCCGAGGGGGCGTTCGTAATCGCGTACCAGCAACTGGTTGCGGCGCGCGGAGGGTTTCCAGGCGATGGCGCGCCGCGCATCCCCGGCGCGGTAGTTGCGCAACTGGTGCACGTCGTCGCCCGCAGGATCCATGCGTGCCCGGGTGCCCGCGCTGTCGGCGTGCGGAAGCGGCGGGCCCTGCACTTCCATCGCGGGATAGACCAGAAGCGGCGCGTCCGGCCACACCCATGCCCAGGCGCGGGCGAGACCGAGCGGCTGGGTGGTCGACAGCCGCACGCGGTCCAGGTCGTACCAGCCGCGTCGGTGGGTCGGCAGGGCCAGTTCGACCACGATCCCTTCGCCCGCCGGCAGCAGCACGAAGGCGTGCTCGTTGACCGCATCCACGCGCAGGCCATGGCGCACGCGCGCATCGCGCGACGCGATGGCCACGTGCAGCCGCAGCGGCTCGCCGAGCGGCACGGGATCTGCGGACAATGCCTCCACCCGCAGGCCCGCCAGCTGCAGGTGCGCGAAGATCAGGCTGGCCATCGCCGTGGCACCCAGCAGCAGCGCCAGCAACAGCGCCGGATTGTTGTTGTAGTTCAACGCGCCCAGCACCATGGCGAACACCAGCGCGGCGAAGAACAGGCCGAACCGCGTGGGCAGCACATAGATGCGCCGGCGGTCGAGGGCGACCGGCAGGGACTCCGGACGGCGGGGACGCCCCAGGCGCGCGAAGCGCCTGGCCAGGGTCGGCGCCATGCTCAATCCACCGGCACCGCATGCAGGATGGCCTTGGCCAGCGCCCCGGCCGACGCCGCTTCCGCTTCCGGCACCAAACGATGCGCCGCGACGGCCGCGAACAGCGCCTGCACGTCGTCGGGCAGCACATGGCTGCGCCCGAGCAGCAGCGCGTAGGCGCGGGCCGCACGCAGCAGGGCGATGCCCGCACGCGGCGACAGTCCCACGCGTATTCCCGGATGCTGGCGGCTGCGCGTGAGCAGCGCCTGCACGTAGTCGATCAGCGCATCGCTGGCATGCACGCCGTTCACCGCCTCGCGCAGCGCGAGCACGTCGTCCGCAGACAGCAGCGGCATCGCCCGCGCGATCATCGTCCGCCGGTCGCTGCCGGCCAGCAGTTGGCGTTCGGATTCGGCGCTGGGATAGCCGAGCGCCAGGCGCAGCAGGAACCGATCCAGCTGCGAATCCGGCAACGGGTACGTGCCGGACAGATCCACCGGGTTCTGCGTGGCGATCACGAAGAACGGCTGCGGCAACGCGTGGGTGACGCCGTCCAGCGTCACCTGATGTTCCGCCATCGCTTCGAGCAGCGCGCTCTGCGTGCGCGGCGGCGCACGGTTGATCTCGTCGGCCAGCAGCACGTGGGCGAACACCGGACCGGGATGGAAGGTGAAGGCGCGCGCCTGCGCGTCGTACACCGAGACGCCCAGCACATCGGCGGGCAGCAGGTCGGACGTGAACTGCACGCGCTGGAACGTCAGTCCCAGCGTGGCCGCCAGCGCGTGCGCCAGCGTCGTCTTGCCCAGGCCTGGCAGGTCCTCGATCAGCAGGTGACCGTCGGACAGCAGCGCCACGAAGGCGAGCCGTACCTCGTGCGACTTGCCGAGCACCAGCGCGTTCACCTGCGCCTGCGCACGGGCGAGTGCGTCGGCCAGGCCTTCGGATAGCATAGGGCGGGTGCTGGGGATGGCGGACATCGCGCTCTCGGTTTCCGATCGTGGGTTGAGGGCAGTGTAGCGAGATGGACGAAGAACAACGCGCGCGACGATGGTTCCTGGCGGTATGGGCAATCGTGACGGTGGTCAAGGTCGCGATCGCCGCGCGTCTTCCCCTGTTCGTCGACGAAGCCTTCTACTGGCAGGAGGGGCGGCACCTGGCCGCAGCGTATTCCGACCTGCCGGGACTGACCGCATGGCTGACGCGGCTGGGTACCGAGCTGGGCGGACATCACGTGCTGGCCGTTCGCGCGCCGTTCCTGCTGATGGCGGCGCTGCTGCCGTGGCTGGTCGCCCGCAGCGCGGCGCACTGGTTCGGTGCCGCGGTCGGTTGGCAGGCGGCGCTGCTGGTCGTGCTGATGCCGCTGTCGGGCACGCTGGGCCTGCTCGCCCTGCCGGATGTGCCGATGGCGCTGGCGACGGTGCTGTGCGCCGATGCCGGCGCGCGGCTGTTGCGCGAGGTCGATGCGATGTCGGCGACCGAACTGGCGCTGGGCCTGATGCTGGGTGCGCTCAGCCACTACCGCTTCGTCGGGGTGATCGGCGTCGGCCTGCTTGCGCTGCTGTGGCTGCCCGAAGGTCGCAAGGTGCTGCGTGACGCGCGCGTGTGGGTCGCGCTGGCGGCAGGCGCGCTGGCGTGGGCGCCGTTGCTGGCCTGGAACCTCGAATACGCCGATGCCGGCCTGCGTTTCCAGTTGCTGGACCGGCACCCGTGGGCGTTCCATGGAGACGGGTTCCGGTTCCTGCTGGTGCAGGCGGCGATGGCAACACCGCTGCTGTTCTGGGCCATGCTCGTGGTGTGCCTGCGCGGTATCCGCGGCGATGCGCAGGCTGGCATCGCGTGGCGCTATTTCGCACTGCTGGGTGCGGTGTCCACGCTGGGATTCTTCGTGCTGGGCTTCTTCGCCGACAACGAGCGGGTCAGTTTCCACTGGCCCCTGCCGGGCTACCTGGCGTTGCTCGTCGTGGTGCCGCTGTTGTTGCGCGAATGGTCGCCGGCGCGCAGGCGGGCGACCTGGGCCCTTGCCGCGTTGGGCGCGATGCTGATGCTGGGCTATTACGTGGCGGTGTCGTTGCCGGGATTGCGCACGCAGGTCGCCGGCAGCAAGTACTACCCGGAGAACTTCGCCGGCTGGGACGCGTTGGCCGAGGAGGTGCAGGCGATGCGGGCGACGCTGCCGGCGGGGACGGCCCTGCTGGCGGACAATTTCAAGACGGGTGCGGAACTCGGCTTCGCACTGGACGACGCCGACATTCCCGTGCTCGAGCATCCCCTCAACCACAAGCACGGACGCGCACCGCAGCTGCAGCTCTGGGGCCTGCAGCACGACGGCGGGCGCGACCGGCCGATGCTGCTGGTAGTCGGCGCCACCGACGTGAAGTTCAGCGCGCTGCTCGCGCGCTACCAGCAGTTGTGCCGGATCGTCGGCCCCTTGCCGCCGGCACGGGTCGTCAACATCGACCATGGCGCGCGCCGGTTCCTGCTGTTCGCGCTGCCGGCCGGGCGGGGGCAGGGCGACTGCATCACGCCGGTCGTCGCCAACATCGACGTCCCGCAGGCGGGCGCCCGCGTGGACCGCCGTTTCGATGTCGGCGGCTGGGCGGTGAAGGACGGGGTGGGCGTGTCGAAGGTGGAGGTGCTGCTCGATGGCCGCGTGGTTGCCGAGGCGACCTACGGCGGCGTAAACGAGTGGCTGCGCGGCTTCCTCAAGGACGCCTCGCGCGATCCCGGCATGCCGAACGTGCAGTTCACGGCGCGGGTCGATGCCGGCGACGTGCCGGCCGGTCGCCACTGGCTGGGGTTGCGGGTGACCGGCGGCGACGGCAGCGTCGAGACCTGGGCCGAGCAGCCGATCGAGATCCGGTGACCGGTCCGGCTCAGGGCAGGTCGAACCCCGCCTCGCGCAGCATCCGGGCGACCGCGATCAGCGGCAGGCCGACCAGCGCTGTCGGGTCGGAGGACTCGATGGCGTCGAACAGGGCGATGCCCAGGCCTTCGGCCTTGAAGCTGCCGGCGCAGTCGAACGGTTGCTCGGCATCCACGTAACGCTCGATTTCCGCGGGCGTGAGCGTGCGGAAGCGCACCGTGGTGACATCCTGCGCCTGCAGGGCCTGTTCGTCGCGGACCAGGCAGACGGCCGTATGGAAGCGGACCTGGCGTCCCGACATGGCGGTCAGCTGGGCGATGGCGGCCTCCCGCTGGCCCGGCTTGCCCAGGGCAAGGCCATCCAGTTCGGCCGCCTGATCGGCGCCGATCACCCAGCTGCCGGGATGCTGGCGGCCGATCGCCTCGGCCTTGGCCAGGGCCAGGCGGACGGCCATGGCGGGCACGGACTCGGCCTCCAGCGGGCTCTCGTCCACCTCCGGGCGCGCGATATGGAACGGCACGCGCAGCCGCTCGAGCAGTTCGCGGCGGTAGCGGGAGGTGGAGGCGAGCATCAGCGGCATGGGGTGGAACACCGGCAGGGAACGGGGCGGGGGAGTCTGACCGGCCCCGGGGCGGGCGGCAAGACATCGTGATACCGGAGGGTGGTTTGACAGTTCGGGGTTTGATCCTTAACATTCAGCGGCTTATGTCCGCGAATACGCCCGAGATGTTGGATGCTTGGCGCATGGTCGCGACCCGGCGCAGCTTTGAAGGTCGCCTGCCGCTGTCCTCGATGACGCGCCTGCAGGGCCTTCTTGTCGATACCGAAGGCGATGTGCGTTACGCGATCGAGTTCGATCACGATGCGCTGCGGGTGCCCTATGTCGGGTTGCGGATCGAGGCCGGCCTGCCGCTGGTATGCCAGCGCAGCCTGCGGCGGTTCGTACTGCCGGTGACGGTGGAGCAACGGCTCGGGCTGGTGCGCAGCGAGGATGAGGAGTCCGCGCTGCCGCCCGGCTACGAAGCCCTGCTGGTGCCGGAAGACGGCATGCTGCGCCCCGCCGACCTGGTGGAGGACGAACTGGTCCTCGCCGTGCCGGTGGTGCCGGTGGATCCCGCGTCCGAGGCCGTCGAAAGCGAATGGGCCGCGGACGAAGAAGAAGTGGCGAAGGCCAGTCCGTTCGCGGCGCTGGCCTCGCTGAAGAAGAACTAGCCGCTTCGGCGGTCTGGCAATACGAACCGCAAGGTTCACCAACAGATACAAGAGCTGGAGCAATCCCATGGCTGTGCAGAAATCCCGCGTCACCCCGTCCCGTCGTGGCCAGCGTCGTTCGCACGACGCGCTGACCGCCAAGCAGCTGTCGACCGACCCGACCACGGGCGAGATCCACCTGCGCCACCACGTGACCGCCGACGGTTACTACCGCGGCAAGAAGGTCATCGCCACCAAGACGACGGCCGTCGAGGAAGATTGATCCGTGCGGCGCGCCCTCCTGCAGGGCGCGCTTCCCGCATGATCAACGACAACCAGGGCCCTTCGTCGGGCAGCAACGGGAGCGTGCATGAGCGAGCCGGGTAACAAGGGGCGCATTTATGCGCGCATCGCCGGAACGGGCAGCTATCTGCCCGAAAAGGTGCTGACCAACGAGGACCTGTCGAAGCTGGTCGATACCAGCGACGAGTGGATCCAGTCCCGCACCGGCATCCGCGAGCGCCATATCGCCGCCGAGGGCGAAACCGCCGGTGATCTCGGCTACCACGCCGCGCTCCGCGCACTCGAAGCCGCCGGCGTCGATGCGTCCGAGATCGACCTCATCGTGGTGGGTACCACCACGCCCGACCTGATTTTTCCGTCCACGGCCTGCCTGATCCAGGCGCGCCTCGGCGCGGCCGGCTGCGCCGCGATGGACGTCAATGCCGCGTGCTCCGGCTTCATCTACGCGCTGAGCGTGGCGGAGAAGTTCATCCGCTGCGGCGACGCGAAGACTGCGCTGGTGATCGGCACCGAAACGCTCAGCCGCATCGTCGACTGGACCGAGCGCACCACCTGCGTGCTGTTCGGCGACGGCGCGGGTGCGGCGGTACTCAAGGCCGACGGCGAGACCGGCATCCTCAGTACCCATCTGCATGCCGACGGCAGCAAGAAGGAACTGCTGTGGAACCCGGTCGGCGTGTCGACCGGATTCAAGGCGGATCAGCCGAACAGCGGCATCCGCATCGAGATGAAGGGCAACGACGTCTTCAAGTACGCCGTGAAGGCGCTGGACAGCGTGGTCGACGAAACGCTCGAAGCCAATGGCCTGGACAAGCACGACCTGGACTGGCTGATCCCGCACCAGGCCAACCTGCGCATCATCGAGGCCACCGCCAAGCGGCTGGACATGTCGATGGACCAGGTGATCGTGACCGTCGACAAGCATGGCAACACCTCGTCCGGTTCGGTACCGCTGGCGCTGGATACGGCTGTGCGTTCGGGGCGCGTCGAACGCGGGCAGTTGCTGCTGCTCGAGGCGTTCGGCGGCGGCTTCACCTGGGGCTCGGTGCTGCTGCGCTACTGAGTTCCGCATGGCGGAACCGACGGAAGGCGATGCTGCGAAGCATCGCCTTCTTCGTTTCAGGCGTCGTGCTTCGATACCGAGAGAATCCGCGTGCATGTGGCGGCGACATCGCGTCGCAGGGCATACGCCCCGGTACAGACAATCCGGCGGGTTCGCCCGTATCATCGCCGCCTGATTTCACGCAGGGTGTCCGAGTGACTTCCACGCAACTCGCTTTCGTGTTCCCGGGCCAGGGCTCGCAGTCGATCGGCATGCTGGCCGAACTGTCGGAACTTCATCCGGTCGTGCGCGAGACGTTCGCCGAAGCATCCGAAGGCGCCGGTGTCGACCTGTGGGCACTGTCGCAGGGTGGCCCGGAAGAAATGCTCAACCGCACCGAATACACGCAGCCTGCGCTGCTCGCTGCCGGCGTCGCGGTGTGGCGTGCGTGGCAGCAGCAGGGCGGTGCGCAACCGTCGCAGCTGGCAGGCCACAGCCTGGGCGAGTACACCGCGCTGGTTGCTGCGGGTGCGCTGTCGCTGAAGGACGGCGCGCATCTCGTACGCCTGCGTGGCCAACTGATGCAGGACGCGGCACCTGCCGGCGTCGGCGCGATGGCCGCGGTGCTCGGCGCCGAGGACGCGATGGTGGCCGAGGTCTGCACGCAGGCGTCCGACAGCAAGGTCGTCGTGCCGGCGAACTACAACTCGCCCGGCCAGATCGTGATCGGCGGCGATGCCGATTCCGTCGATCGCGCCATCGCACTGCTCACCGAGCGCGGCATCCGCAAGGTGGTGAAGCTGGCGGTCAGCGTGCCGTCGCACACGCCGCTGATGCGCGAAGCCGCCAATCGCCTCGCCGAAGTGATGGCGGGGCTGGCATGGCACGCGCCCTCGCTGCCGGTGGTGCAGAACGTGGACGCCAGGGTGCATGACGGCGTGGAGGCGATCCGCGATGCGCTGGTGCGCCAGTTGTACCTGCCCGTGCGCTGGACCGAGTGCGTGCAGGTACTGGCCGCGAACGGTGCCGTGCGCATCGCCGAATGCGGTCCCGGCAAGGTGCTGGCCGGCCTGGTGAAGCGCATCGACAAGGGCTTGGATGCGCGCGCCATCGGCGGCGTCGGCGACTTCCAGGGCGCGCTCGCCGACTGGAAGGCCTGACGTACGTCGCGTCCGTTCCCTTATCCTGATCCGCCGCGCGCGGCACGTTCCGAGGAGGACATCATCATGAGCAAGCCCCTGCAGGGTGAAATCGCACTGGTCACCGGCGCCAGCCGTGGCATCGGCGCCGCCATCGCCGACGAACTGGCCGCGCAGGGCGCGACCGTCATCGGCACCGCGACCACGGCCTCGGGCGCTCAGGCCATCGGCGAGCGGCTTGCCGCTGCCGGCGGCCACGGGCGCGAACTGAATGTCACCGATCCGGCCGCGGTCGACGCGCTGATCGATGCCGTCACCAAGGAATTCGGCGGCATCTCCATCCTCATCAACAATGCCGGCATCACCCGCGACAACCTGCTGATGCGGATGAAGGACGAGGACTGGCAGGCCATCCTCGATACCAATCTCACCAGCGTCTACCGCACGTCGAAGGCGGTGATGCGCGGCATGATGAAGGCCCGCAAGGGCCGCATCATCAACATCGCCTCGGTGATCGGCGTGACCGGCAATGCGGGTCAGGCGAACTACGCCGCCGCCAAGGCCGGCATCATCGCGTTCTCCAAGTCGCTGGCGAAGGAGATCGGCAGCCGTGGCGTGACCGTCAACGTCGTCGCTCCCGGCTTCATCGCCACCGACATGACCAGGGACCTGCCGGAAGAGACCAAGACCGCGCTCGCCGGCCAGATCGCGCTGGGCCGCCTGGGCGAGCCGACCGACATCGCGAACGCGGTGGCCTTCCTTGCCGGCCCTGCCGCCGGCTACATCACCGGCGAAACCCTGCACGTCAACGGCGGCATGTACATGCCCTAAAGAATTAGCTGTAAGTGGTTGATTCGATGGCGTTTGGCGATACCTGCCCCGCGCCGTCGGTTTCCACTACACTATCCCCGGTTTGCCCTCGCCCCGCGTCGGCAGAATCCAACACGTCACCCATCTCCGTCTGGAGCGAATCCATGAGCAGCATCGAAGAACGCGTCAAGAAAATCGTCGTCGAACAACTCGGCGTGAAGGAAGAGGAAGTCACCACCAGCGCATCGTTCGTCGATGACCTGGGCGCCGACTCGCTGGACACCGTTGAACTGGTGATGGCGCTGGAAGAAGAGTTCGAGTGCGAGATTCCGGACGAGGAAGCCGAGAAGATCACTTCGGTGCAGCAGGCCATCGACTACGTCAAGGCGCACGTCAAGGCGTAAGTCCGGCTGTCGCAGCAAACCGTGTCGGGGCCGCGCATGCGGCCCCGCGCGTATCCGGCCCCCATGCGCCCGCGTAGGGCGCGGCCGCCAAGAGTCATGAGGAATCCGATATGAGCCAGCGTCGTCGCGTCGTCGTCACCGGCATGGGCCTGGTGTCCCCCCTGGGCAATGACATGGCCAGCAGCTGGGACGGCATCGTCAACGGACGTTCGGGCCTGGGCCCGATCACCACCTTCGATACCGAGGGCTACAGCACCAAGATCGCAGGCGAGATCCGCGGTTTCGATCCCACGGCCTTCGTTCCGCCGAAGGACGTGAAGAAGATGGACTCGTTCATCCATTACGGCCTGGCCGCATCGCTGATGGCGATGGACGACGCCGGGCTGGACGTCACCGAAGCCAATGCCGAGCGCATCGGCGCCATCATCGGCGCCGGCATCGGCGGCATCCTCGGCATCGAGGAAACCGCGGTGAAGCTGCACGAAGGGGGCCCGCGCAAGATTTCCCCGTTCTACATCCCCAGCACCATCATCAACATGCTGCCGGGCCACCTGAGCATCATGAAGGGACTCAAGGGTCCCGGTTATTCGGCGGTGTCGGCCTGCGCCACCTCCAACCATTCGATCGGCATCGCCATGCGCACCATCCAGTACGGCGATGCCGACGTGATGATCGCCGGCGGCGCCGAGCGCGGTTCGTCGCCGACCTCGGTGGGCGGTTTCTGCGCGATGAAGGCCATGTCCACCCGCAACGACGATCCCGCGCGCGCATCGCGCCCGTGGGACAAGGACCGCGACGGCTTCGTGCTGGGCGACGGCGCCGGCATCCTGGTGCTGGAGGAATACGAGCACGCCAAGGCGCGCGGCGCGCGCATCTACTGCGAACTGGCCGGCTTCGGCGCGTCGCAGGACGCGTTCCACATGACCGCACCCAGCGAGAACGGCGAAGGCCCGGCGCGCTGCATGCTGTCGGCGCTGAAGGATGCAGGCCTCAACGCGGACCAGGTCGAGTATCTCAATGCGCACGGCACCTCCACGCCGCTGGGCGACCTGGCCGAAACGCTGGCGATGAAGCGCGCGCTGGGCGACCACGCGTACAGGATCATGGTCAGCTCCACCAAGTCGATGACCGGCCACCTGCTGGGCGCGGCGGGTGGTGCGGAAGCCATCTTCTCCGTGCTGGCCCTCCACCACGGCATCATTCCGCCGACCATCAACCTGGACGAGCCGGGCGAGGGCTGCGATCTCGACTACGTGCCCAACGTGGCGCGCGAGAAGAAGATCGATGTGGCGGTATCCAACGGTTTCGGGTTCGGCGGCACCAACGGCACGCTGGTATTCAAGCGTATCTGATGTTGTTTCCTTCTCCCCTCGGGAGAAGGTGGCGCGCAGCGCCGGATGAGGGTGCGGCGGAGTCATCGGCCGTTGAGCCGTCGCCTCTTCTCCGCACCCTCACCCCAACCCCTCTCCCGGTGGGAAAGGGGCCAGGACCCCCATGATCGAAACCCGCGCACTCCCCGCCGACACCGACCTGCTGGCCCTGCATCGCCAGGATCCGCAGCGCTATCCCGTGTTGCTGGAGTCGGTCGCTTCCGGCACGGCGCAGGGACGCTGGGATTTCCTGCTGGTGTCGGATGGCACCGGCCTGAGGCTGGACGCCGACGGCCTCACCCGTGATCTTCAGGGCACGGTGGAGCCCGGCGATTTCCTGGCCGTGCTCGACCGCCACTGGCAGGCGCAGCGGGTCCCCCGCGAGGAACCGCGCTGGCCGTTCCGCGGTGGCTGGGCGTTGCTGCTGGCCTATGAGCTGGCGCAACAGGTGGAACCGGTACTGCAGCTTCCGCAGGCCCCCGCGACGCAGCCCGTTGCGCTGGCTCTGCGATGTCCTGCCGCCGTCCTGCGCGATCGCAGCACCGGCGATTGCGTCGTGGTGGCGGAAGCGGGGCAGGGCGAGCTGATCGCGCGCACCGCGGTCGACATCGCACGCGCTGCCGACATGCCACCGCTACCCGGCTGGCGACCGCCTGCGCGCATCGACGAAGACGAACCGTCGCGCTTCACCGCCGGCGTCCAGCGCATCCTCGATTACCTGCGCGCCGGCGATATCTTCCAGGTCAATCTGTCGCGTGCCTGGCGAGCGCGCTTCGATATGCCCCTGGATCCGGCCGCGCTGTATGCGCGACTGCGCACCGCCAATCCCGCACCGTTCGCGGGCCTGTTCGCCACGCCGCACTGGACCGTGGTCAGTTCGTCGCCGGAACGGCTGGTGTCGGTGCGTGGCGAGGTCGTGGAAACCCGCCCCATCGCCGGCACGCGCCCGCGCTTCGAGGGCGACGACGATGCCGCCCGCATCCGCGAACTCGTCGGCCACCCGAAGGAGCGCGCCGAGCACGTCATGCTGATCGATCTGGAACGCAACGACCTGGGCCGCGTCTGCACGCCCGGCAGCGTGCAGGTGGACGAACTGATGACGGTCGAGAGCTACGCGCACGTGCACCACATCGTCAGCAACGTGCGCGGCCACCTGCGCAGCGACGCGACGCCGGGCGAGGTCATCCGCGCCACCTTCCCCGGCGGCACCATCACCGGCTGTCCCAAGGTGCGCTGCATGCAGATCATCGCCGAACTGGAACAGGTGCCGCGCGGCGCCTATACCGGCGCGTTCGGCTGGCTCAACCGGGACGGCGACCTGGACCTGAACATCCTGATCCGCAGCGCCGAGGTCATGGCCGACGGCACCGGCAGCGTGGCCCGCTTCCGCACCGGGGCCGGCATCGTCGCCGATTCCGTGGCGGACAAGGAACTGGACGAGACCCGCGCCAAGGCCCGCGGCGTGCTGCGGGCGCTGGAAGGCTGAGGCCCCGCCTGGAACGGCATCCAGCCGCCGTCACGGGTCTGCAAGCGCCTTCGAGCAGCGGTTTGACACTGATAAAAGCGTAAAAAAGCGGATCGTACGAAGAAGCGCCATGCGCGCTACACGTCCAATCTGCGTTGATTTGCCGTGATCCGTGTCTTGGTTTTTTGGGTCACACCGCTGCAGCTGGATCCGCTCCAGCCGATGGCGGCTCGTTCCGGACCGGAGGTTGCGGCGTGCGTCCGCAGGGAGGTCAGGCGCGCGCCTACAGCCTGAGACGGCGACCGGGTATCCTGCACCACCTGCTTCGAGCACCGAGGATTACGTGGCGTCAGCACTCAAGCGCGGTTGCCGCTTCATCGTCATCACCTTCGTCCTGCTGCTGGTCCTGGCGGCGGGCGCGGCGTTCTGGCTGTGGCAGGGCCATCGCGGTTTCGCGGACGCGCCCATCGGCGGCGTGGCGGCCGACACCACCGTCGAAGTGGCGCGTGGTGATGCCTTCCCGACCGTGTTGCGCAAGCTGCGCGAAAAAGGGGTTTCGCACGGCACCGACCTGCAGTGGCGACTGCTGGCTCGCCGGACCGATACCGCCAGCCAGCTCAAGGTGGGCGAGTACGCGCTGGATCCGTCGCTGACGCCGCGCGAACTGCTGCGGCGCATGCGCGAGGGCCGCACCCTGCAGTACCGCTTCACCATCGTCGAAGGCTGGAACATCCGCCAACTGCGCGCCGCGCTACGCGATGCCACGCCGCTGCAGCAGAAGACCGCGGATCTGAGTGATGCCGAGCTGATGGCGGCGCTGGGCCATGAAGGCCAGCATCCGGAGGGCCGCTTCCTGCCCGAGACCTACGTCTACACGCGCAGCGAAACCGATCTGGATGTGCTGAAGCGTGCATATGGCGCCATGGAGAAGGCGGTCGACGCCGCCTGGGCCGACCGCGCACAGGACATCCCGCTGCAGTCGGCCGAAGAAGCGCTGATCCTGGCGTCGATCATCGAGAAGGAAACCGGCATCGCCGAAGAGCGTCCGGCCATCGCCGGCGTGTTCGCGCGGCGCCTGAAGATCGGCATGCCGTTGCAGACCGATCCCACAGTCATTTACGGCATCGGCAGCAGTTACGACGGCAATATCCGTCGTCGCGACCTGACCACGGACACGCCGTACAACACCTACACCCGCAAGGGCCTGACGCCCACGCCCATCGCCATGCCCGGCGTGGATGCGCTGAAGGCGGCGGTGAATCCGGCCGACGGCAGCGCGCTGTACTTCGTCGCGGTGGGCGATGGCAGCGGGCGGCACATCTTCTCCGCCACGCTGGCCGAGCACAACGCGGCCGTGGCGCGCTACCTGGTGACGCGCCGCGAAACGCTGCGCAAGGCGGAAGCGCCATGACCGAGGCGCTGCTGTCGCAGCCGCGGCTGATCACGCTGGAGGGGGGCGAAGGCGCCGGCAAGACCAGCGCCATCACCGCCATCCGCGACCGGCTGCTGGCCGCCGGCCATGACGTGGTGCTGACGCGCGAGCCCGGCGGCACGCCGCTGGCCGAGAGGATCCGCGAACTGCTGCTGGGTGCGCAGGACGAGCCGCTCGCCGCCGAGACCGAACTGCTGCTGATGTTCGCCTCGCGCGCGCAGCACGTGCGCGACGTGGTACGTCCGGCATTGCGGCGCGGTGCGTTCGTCATCAGCGACCGCTTCACCGATTCCAGCTATGCCTACCAGGGCGCAGGTCGCGGACTGGATCCGGAATGGATCGCCGCGCTGGAACGCCGTGCGGTGGGGCTGAAGCCGGGCCTGACCCTGCTGCTGGATCTCGACGTGCGCGAAGGGCGTGCGCGGACCGCCGGCCGTGACCTGTGGCCGGACCGCATCGAAAGCGAGCAGGACGATTTCTTCGAGCGCGTGCGGGCGGGCTTCCGCGCGCGCGCCGCCGCCGAGCCGAAGCGCTTCCGCGTGATCGATGCCGCGCAGCCGCCCGCCGATGTCGGCGCGGCCGTCGATGCGGCGATCAGTGCCTATCTGCGTACCCTGACCGACAGCGACCTGGCATGAGCATCGTGTTCTCGCCCTGGCAGCAGCGCGCCTACGACCACGCCGTCGCGGCGCTGGGATCCGGACGGCTCGGCCACGGTCTGCTGGTCTGCGGTCCCGCCGGTCTCGGCAAGCGCGCGGTGCTGGATCGCCTTGCGCGCCGCGTGCTGGCACAGCAGCGCGGCCCCGACGGCGAACCTGCGCCCGATGACCGCAGTGCGCGATTGATCGACGCAGGTACGCATCCTGATCTTCAGGTCGTCTCGTTCGTCGCCACCAAGGACGGCAGCAAGCTGCGCACCGAGATCGTCATCGACCAGATCCGCGAGGTGTCGCAGAAGCTCGCGCTTACGCCGCAGTACGGCGGCGCGCAGGTGGCCTTGATCGATCCGGCCGACGCGATCAACCGTTCGGCCTGCAACGCCCTGCTTAAGACGCTCGAAGAACCCGCACCGAACCGCTATCTGTGGCTGGTCAGCGCGCAGCCCGCGCGCCTGCCGGCCACCATCCGCAGCCGCTGCCAGCGCATCGAGTTCCGCCTGCCGCCGCGCGACGAGGCGCTCGCCTGGCTGCAGGCGCAGGGCCATGCCGCTGCCGATGCATCGCGCGCGCTGGAGGCCGCACGCGGTCATCCGGGGCTGGCGGACGACTGGCTGCGCCATGACGGGCTCGCCTTGCGCGAAGCCGTGGCACGCGATCTGCAGCGGCTGGAGAAGGGCGAGGTCGGCGTGGTCGAGACCGCGCAGCGCTGGGCCAACGACGAGCTGGCCGATGCGCGCCTGCGCCATGCGGCCGACCTCGCGCTGGCGCAGGCGGGCACCCTCGGCTTGACCGATCCGGCCCGATTGAACAAGCTGGCCGCCTGGTTCGACGCCGCCAACCGCACCCGCGACCTGTTGCGGACCACGGTGCGTGGCGACCTGGCCATGGTGGAACTGCTGCTGGCCTGGGCCGGTGGCGATCGCGGACGCGCTGTCGGGGCGCGCCGCTGACGGAAACACGGAGACGGGAATGAATGCAGCAGGTGGACGGCAGGGCATCCTGTCGCTGGCGGTGAAGGACAAGGCCGCGCTCTACAACGCCTACATGCCGTTCGTGAAGGGCGGCGGTATCTTCGTGCCCACGCCGAAGCGCTACTTCCTCGGCGACGAGGTCTTCCTGCTGCTCACCCTGCCCGAATCCAGCGACCGCCTGCCGGTGGCCGGCAAGGTGGTCTGGGTGACGCCGGTCGGTGCGCAGGGCAACCGCGCGGCCGGCATCGGCGTGCAGTTCGCCGAGAACGGCGAAGGCGAAGCCATCAAGAACCGCATCGAGACCATGCTGGCCGGCAGCCTGAGCGGCGAGAAGCCCACGCATACCATGTGATGCGCGGGGCCGGTCGCGCTGCGACCGGTCCTGTCCGCGTCGTCATGCCCGCGCACGTCGCAGGTAGCGGATCGCTGCGCGTTCCCACTGCCGGGGCCCGCTCGCGTTGCGGGTGGCGCGCTGGAGTTCACCGGCTTCCCAGCCCGCGAAGACACGCGGGTCCACGTAGTTCTTCTCGCAGATGCGTGGCGTGTTGCCCAGCAGATCGGCGGCGGCGCGCAGTACCGCCAGCTTCACCTGCGTGCGCCGCGGGTCTTCGCCCCCGGCCGGAGGCGCCACGCCCGCCAGCGTGCGGAAGGCGAGCAGGGTGGCCCCGAAGGTGCGGAAGTCCTTCGCGGTGTACGGGCCCTGCAGGTGCTGCTGCAGATACGCATTGACGTCGCTGGAGGTGATGCGGTGGACGGTGCCGTTCTCGCGGTACTGGAACAGCGCCTGTCCGGGCAGCTGGCGGCATTGGCGCACCAGGCGTACCAGGCGCGCATCGGACACGCTGGATTCCAGCGGCTTGCCGCCCTTGCCGCGGAAGGCGAAGCGCACCTCGCTGCCGGCGACGAAACGCGCATGCACGTTGCGCAACGTGGTCAGGCCGTAGGAACCATTCTCCTTCTGGTAGCTCGCGTTGCCGACGCGCAGGAGCGTGTGGCCGAGCAGGGCGACCACCAGCGCGACCACCTTCGGCCGCGGGAACCCGGACAGCGCCAGGTCGGCGCGCACCTGCCGGCGCAGGCGCGGAAGCGCGTCGGCGAAGGCGATCAGGCGGTCGTACTTGCGGGCGCCGCGCTCGGCCTGCCAGGCCGTGTGGTAGCGGTACTGCTTGCGACCGCGTGCATCACGGCCGGTCGCCTGCAGGTGGCCGCGCGCGTCGGCGCAGATCCACACGTCGGTATACGCCGGTGGAATGGCCAACTGGCGGATGCGCGCCAGAGTGGCGGCGTCGCGGACGGGCCGGCCACGCGCATCGACGTAGGCGAAGCCGCGACCCCGACGCTGCCGGCGCAGGCCGGGCATCGCATCGGAGGTGTAGTGCAGGCCGGCCAAGACGCTCAGAAGGTATCGACGTATTCGATCACCAGCCCGTAACGGGCCGCGACATCGTCGGCGGTGCCGCGCACGCCGTCGGCACGCGACGCGGCGGCTTCGACTTCCACGGCATGGACATCGCCACCGGGCATGGCGTCGGACAGGCCGGCGGAACTGGAATCGTCGTCGTCCATGTGCGGCATCAGGTCGGCGACCTCTTCCACGTGCTCCACGCCGTCCACTCCATGCAGGGCCGCCAGCAGGGCATCGAACCCGCTGCGCGGGCCGGTGGCCCGCAGTCTGATCATCGTCATGTGTTCCTCCGCGCGTCGTGCGCATCTCGTTCCGGCGAAGCTAGGACCCGCGGAGTCACGCCGCCGTGAAGCAACCTTGGGAACGGCAGCGGTGCGTTCAGGTTGTGGCATCGGTCGACACGCGACACGCGAGCGCCGCACCGGGGCGCTACCATGGCCGCAGGGTCGGGCTGTCCGGGGATGCAGGGATGAAGAAGCTGCGGGACGTCGTGTCGATGCGGTGCGCGTTGGCGCTGCTGTTCCTGCTGGTCCTGTGCGCACCACTGCAGGCGCAGGTCCTCTCGGGCATCCGCGTGTTGCCGCACGTGGGGACCGAGTATTCGTTCACCGGATGGACGCACGAGGGCGAGGTGCCGGCGTCGCTGGACGTGCCGCTGGACCTGGGCGACGAGGTCTACGGGGCCACGCTGCAACTGCAGCCGACCGTGGCGGGCGAACGCTGGCGCGTGCGCGTGCAGTACGAAACCAGCCTCGGCCTGAGTGCGGAAGGCCCGCACCTGGACCTGACCGACTGGAAGCATTGCCGGTCCGACTGGCAGACCGCCAGGGCGCTGGACGCCGTGTCGTTCGTATTGCCGACGCCGTCGCCGCAACAGCAAGACTGCTTCCCGGACTACACGCGGGCCGAGCTGGACGCGGCGGTGCGTGCGCACACGGCGGCGCAAGGAGACGCGGCGCAGGCCGACATGTGGATTCCGCGCATCGGCCACGGCGATGCGCTGGGCACGGTATCGCCGTTCGTGGCGATCAGTGCGGTGCGCGTGCGGGTGGAAGTCCTGCGGCGGGGCGCCTGGGTGGTGGTGTCGACAGTGACCTTCCTGCCACCGATGGGGTGCTGATCGGCGCCGGAGGGCGAGCGCGCACGAGGATGTCTCGCCCGTCCTCGGCCCGGTGCACAATGCGGCATTGAACAGATCGGGATGCTGCATGGACATCGAAGACCTTCTGACCGCCGCCCTGCGCGAAGCCGGCTACGGCCAGGATGCCATCGGCTCGGCCATGCCCAGGATCCTGCGCATCCTGGAAGCCGAGGACGTGCGGATCGCCGTGGGCCGCGCGCTTTCGCGCAAGGAGCGGGAATACGTACGCCTGCAGCTCGAGCTGGGACTGAGCGTGTCGGAAGTCGTCGCAGGCCTCGCGAAGTAAGCCGCCGTGCGCGGACGCGGTTCGGCACGCATCCGGCTGCCCCACCTCGACGGACTGGCGGCCAGCACGCTGCAGCTGCCGCCCGGCGCGTGGTCGACGGTGCTGGATGGCCTGTGCGCGCGGTTTCCGTCGGTGCCTCGCGCGCAGTGGATCGACCGGATGACGCGCCACCGGGTCGTGGATGGCGAGGGAAACCCGGTGACGCCCGGCTCGCCCTATCGCGTCGGGCTGGACATCCACTATTACCGCGAAGTCGTGGACGAACCGGCGATTCCCTTCGGCGAATCCCTCCTGCACCTCGATGCCGACCTGCTGGTGGCCGACAAGCCGCATTTCCTGCCGGTGACGCCGGCGGGCGTCCATGTCCACGAAACCCTGCTGGGTCGGCTGATCCGCCGTACCGGCAACCCGGCGCTGGCGCCGCTGCACCGGATCGATCGCGAGACCGCCGGGCTGGTGCTGTTTTCGACCAATCCCGACAGTCGTGCGCGCTACCAGGCGTTGTTCCGCGAGCGGCGGATCGAAAAGCGCTACCAGGCGATGGCGCCGGCGCTGCCGCAGCTCGTGTTCCCCCGCACCCGCATCAGCCGCATCGTCGCGGGCGAGCCGTTCTTCCGCATGCAGGAAGCGGACGGAATGGCGAACAGCGAAACCCGGATCGATGTCATCGCGCGCGGCGACGATCGCTGGCGTTACGCACTGACGCCGGTCACCGGCCGCAAACACCAGCTGCGCGTGCACATGGCGGCACTGGGCGCGCCGATCGACGGTGATCCGCTGTATCCGTCGGTGCGCCATCGCGCGGCCGGCGACTACGTGGCGCCGTTGCAACTGCTGGCCGAACAGGTCGCCTTCATCGATCCGCTCAGTGGCGTCGAGCGGCGTTTTTCAAGCGCGTTCCGCCTGCAGGACTGATCGCCCCGCATGGGTTGGCGTCGGTGGAGGCCTCGTCCGGCGCGCGTGACGGGCGGGTCCATGCCGGTCTGCTCGATGATGTGTGGGACCATGCGCGGGCACCCGCCGCCCGCGGTGGCGGCAATCCGGACGATGACAGCGACGGGAGACAGGCACGCATGAGGCAGGGAATGATGTCCGTTCTGGTATGCCTGGGCATGGCGATGGCGGCGGCGGTCCATGCGGCGGCGGCCGGCGATGCCGCGACGAGCCTGGCGCCGCTGCAACACCTGCCTGCCCTGAAGGGCGACTATTTCCCGCTGACCGATCCGGGTTCCGGTCGGGTCCACCACATCCACGTGCGTTATCCCGAGGGCTACGAGGCCGGGTCCGCCACGCGCTACCCGGTGGTGTACGTACTGGACGGCGACAGCCTGTTTCCACTGCTGGCGCCGACGCATCTGTTCCTGCACTACGACGAGCAGCTGCCGGAGGCCATCGTCGTCGGCATCGCCTACGGCAGTTTCGACCCGGCCATCAACAAGCGGCATGTGGATTTCACCGCGCCCGGCAGCGATACCACGGCAGAGCAGGGCGGGGCGCCGGGCTTCCTCGCGTTCCTGCGCGCGCAGGTGGTGCCCGAAGTCGAGCGTCGCTATGCCGCCGACCCGGCGCGTCGGATCCTGATCGGGCAGTCGCGCGCCGGTTACTTCGTGCTGTGGTCGGCGCTGCAGGACCCGGACCTGTTCTGGGGACGGATCGCCAGCAATCCGTCGCCCGGGCCGGCGCGCGAGCACCTGTTCGCAGCGCCGCGACCGCATGCACGCGAGGACCTGCGCGTGGTGGTGGCCAGCGGCACGCGCGACACCGCCGAGCGGCAGCGCATCGCGCACGACTGGACCACGCACTGGAGCGCACCGGGGACGGATGCGCCGTGGCAGGTGTCCCTGCTGACGATGCAGGACGGTACCCATGCGGCGACGATCGGCGAAACCTACCGGCGCGCGATGCTGTGGCTGTTCCGCGAGGCAATCCGGGCGTCGACGCCCTGACCACCAGGAACTGCCGGGCCGCGCTTGCGCAGCGCGTCATTCACGCGTGCACGTGTGCAGGGAGTGCGGCTTCGCGGCTTGCGATCAGTAACCGGCTTCACAGAACTGCACCGGTCGTCGGAAATCGTCCGTTCGTGTCACACGACAGGCATCCGGGCGGCTTAGGCTGGCCGCATGGACACCTTGGCTGACATCCGGGCCATCCTGGCCGCCGCGGGTCAACGCATCGAACACGGTGCGCTGCGCGAGGATCCGCGCGAGTTCATGGACGCGTTGTGGCGGCAGGTCTACGACGGCGCACCCGACGACCTGCAGCCCTACGTCTGGGCAAGGCTGACCGATTTCTCCGCGCAACTGGGTGTGATGGCCGACATCGCCGCCGAGCGCAGCCCGGTGCGTGCGCCGCCGGACGTGTTCGCCCGCCGCTGAGTCCGGCTACGGCGCCGGTGCGTCCCAGATGCGGTCGTCGACCGGCGTCTCCATCAGGTCACGCAGCAGCGTCATGACCATCGCGTTCTCGCCGACTCCCTTCTGCCGGGCCAGCTGGCGGAACACGTCCTCGCTCATAAGCGTCAACGGAATCAGGTTGAAGCGCCAGCCGGTCGCCTCGCGCTCGAACTCGAAATCGACCGGCAACTCGGTCCTGCCGATCTTCAGCCGCGCTGCGGCCGTGTCACCGTCCACCTGAAGCGTGCCCAGTTCGCTGCGCTCCACACCTTCGCGACCGATCCATCCCCGGTCCACCGCGTAGGCGAAGACATCGCGGCCGTCCATCGTGCGCAGTGCCGTTGACGGTACCCGGGCACGGATGATCAGGACCTGCAGGCGCTCGCTCATCGGCAGCGCCTCCAGCTGCGTGCGCGACGCCGTAAGCGCCAGGTCACGGTAGCGGGCGTACTCGCGCAGCGTCCCGGTGGTGACGTGGTCGGCCGCGCGGTCACCCTTGCGCGCCAGTACGGCCGCCTTGTAACCGGCGAAGACGGCGCGCACCGCAGCCTCGTCGCCATCGTCGGCGCGGGCAGGCAGGGACAGGGCGAACAGGAGACACAGGATCAGCCAGCGGAACATGCATCGGGTCCGGAACACGGCGCATCATGGTAGGCGATGGCGGGTGTCCGTGACCGCCCGCGACCTGCCGCTGCGTTGTTCCTGGCGATGAAGCACGTAACATGCACGGGGCATGAGAACCGAAATCCGACCCGCGCGGCTGTCCGAAGCCGCTGAGCTGTCCGCCATGATGCGGCGCACGTTCCTGGCCACCAACGGCCACTGCAGCACGCCCGAGAACGTGGCCGCGCACGTGGCGGCGATGTATTCGCCCGAACGCCAGGCCGAGGAGATCCGCGACCCCGACACGCTCACCCTGATCGTCGAGCAGGACGGCGTGTGGGCCGGCTATGCGCAGCTGCGCTGGGGCACGGTGCCGCCGACCGAGGTGGTGCTGCGGCCCACGGTGGAACTGGCGCGCATCTACCTGGACGAGGCCTTCCACGGCAAGGGCATCGCCGCCATGCTGGTCTCGCACCTGCTGGCCGCCGCCACGCTGCGCGGCTCGCGTTCGGTATGGCTCACGGTCTGGCAGGACGCGCCGCAGGCGATCCGCTTCTGGCGCAAGCATGGGTTCCAGAGCGTCGGCAGGTCCATCTTCTACATCGGCGACGACCCGAAGGAAGACTGGGTCATGACGCAGGCCTTGCCGGAAGGCTGACGGCTGCGCCAGGCGCCGGGCGTGGAAGGAAAAAGGCCGCTCCATGAGCGGCCTTTTCATGCGCGGATCAGACCGTCGGTTCGCGCAGCACCGGATTGTCCCAGCCCGGCCGCGGCGCGAAGCGGTCGCCATGGCGCGTCTGCAGCGCCCTGAGCTTTTCCAGCAGCACATCGGGGCCGACGGCCTTGACGTGTTCGATCGGGCCGCCGCGGAACGGGGCGAAGCCGGTGCCGAAGATCACGCCGGCATCCAGCAGGTCGGCATCGGCGACCACGCCGTCGTACAGGCAGGCCACCGCTTCGTTGAGCAGCGGCAGGATCAGGCGGTCTTCCAGGTCGTCCGGCGCCTTGTAGTCCTGCGGCACCTGCGGCTTCACCGCCTTGCCGTTCTCCCATTTGTAGAGGCCCTGGCCGTCCTTCTTGCCGCGCTTGCCGGGTTCCACCGTCGCCAGCGCCGCGGGCAGTTGCAGGCCGAGGAACGGCGACAGTTCCGCGCCCACGCCCTGCGCCACGTCCAGCCCTACCGTGTCGATCAGTTCGATCGGCCCCATCGGCATGCCGAACTTCACCGCCGCCTTGTCGATGACCGGGCCCGGAATGCCTTCGGCATACGCGGTCGCGGCTTCCAGCATGTACGGGAACAGTACGCGGTTCACCAGGAAACCCGGCGTGCCGGCGACCGGCACCGGGAACTTGTCCAGCGCCTTGCAGAACGCGGCCAGGCGCTTGACGTTGGCCTCGTCCAGCGCGTCGTGCTGGACGATCTCCACCAGCGGCATCAGCGCGACCGGATTGAAATAGTGCAGGCCGGCGAACTGCGCCGGACGCTGGATGTGCTCGCGCAGTTCGGTCAGCGGAATCGACGAGGTGTTGGTGGTCAGCAGCGCATCGGCCTTCAGGCGCGGCTCGACGGTCTGGTAGAGATCGCGCTTGGCTTCCGGGTTCTCGATGATCGCTTCGATCACCAGGTCGGCCTGCGGCACACCGTCGCCGGCCAGGTCGCCTTTCAGGCGCGCGGCCACGGCGGGCCGCTTGCTCTCGTCCTTGACCTTCTTGGCGAACAGCTCCTGCGCACGCGTCAGCGCACCGTCGATGAAGCGCTGCTCACGATCCTGCAGGGTGACGTTGAAGCCCTTGTAGGCCGACCATGCCGCGATGTCGCCACCCATCACGCCGGCGCCGACCACGTGGACGTTGGCGATGCCATGGTCTTTCCCGCCGAGCCCCTTCAGGCGTTCGGTGAGGAAGAAGATGCGGATCAGGTTGCGCGCGGTCGGCGTGCCGGCCAGCTTCACCACCGCCCTGCGCTCGGCGTCCAGGCGGCCCTGGATGCCCTTGCCGCCGGCGGTCTTCCAGACGTTGATGAGGGCGTAAGGCGCGGGATAGTGCGCCTTCGGCGCCTTGCGGGCGACCTGCTTGGTCATCTGCGGCGCCAGGATCTGCCGCGCCAGCCAGCTGTTGCTGATCCAACCGGTGAAGCGCTGCTTGAACGCGCGCGGCGGACGCGAGCCGATCAGCGCGACGGCGGCATCGATCAACACCGCGGGCTCGGCAATCTTGTCCACCAGGCCCATCGCCTTGGCTGAACTGGCCGACAGCGTGCGGCCGGTCAGCATCATGTCCATCGCCTTCGGCGCGCCCACCAGGCGCGGCAGGCGTGCGCTGCCGCCCCAGCCGGGGAAGATGCCCAGCTTCACCTCGGGCAGGCCGATGCGGGTGGACGGATCGCTGCTGGCCACGCGGTAGTCGCAGGCCAGCGAGATCTCGGTACCGCCGCCCATGCAGAAGCCATGGATCGCGGCGACCGTCGGGCAGGGCAGGTCGGCGAGCTTCTGGAACACCTGCTGGCCACGGCGGATGGCGTCGTTCACTGTGCCCTTGCGGTCGAATTCCTGGAACTCCTTGAGGTCCGCGCCGGCGATGAAGCCGCTGGCCTTGGCCGAGCGCAGCACCACGCCCTTGGGTGGATCGATGGCCAGGCGCTCGATGATGTCGGCCAGTTCGATCAGCACGTCCTGCGAGAACGCGTTGACGCTCGCGCCCTGGCGATCGAAGGCCAGCACGACGATGCCGTCGTCCCGCAGCTCGGTCTGCCAGTGACTGAATCGCAGCCCATCGAAGTTCGCGGCCATGCAGGGGACCATCCGTTCACGTATGGATAAGGCCGCTATCATCCCGAGGTTGTTTCGTCCCCGTCAAATCCACATATGGAACGAGGACGCCGTCACGGGCGCGATCGCGGCACGGGAGATGTTCCCGTTGCGCCGGTTAAATTCTTGATAGGGCAACGGTTTGGACAAGGCGTTGAACTTTCCCCCGCTAGCGCGGTCACAGGGCCCGGCCAACGCCGAGCCGACAGGAGTGCGGCCCGGCATGGCCGAAGTTGATCCAACCCAGGAGCTGGACCTCGAGCTGGTCAGGCGCGTGCAACGCGGCGACAGCGCGGCCTTCGACCTGCTGGTGCGCAAGTACCAGCATCGCGTGGTGGCGCTGATCGGGCGTTACGTCCATGACTGGAGCGAGAGCCAGGACGTGGCCCAGGAGACGTTCCTTCGCGCGTATCGCGCGTTGGGCAATTTCCGGGGCGATTCCCAGTTCTATACGTGGCTGCACCGCATCGCCGTGAATACCGCCAAGAACCACCTGGTCGCGCACAACCGGCGTCCGCCCACCGCGGACGTGGATGCCGCCGACGCCGAGCAGTACGACATCGGCGCGCGGCTGCGCGACACCGACACGCCCGAGCGCGAACTGATGCGCCAGGAGATGGAGGCGACGGTGATGAAGGCGGTGGACGGCCTGCCCGAGGAACTGCGGACCGCGATCACCCTGCGCGAGGTCGAAGGCCTCAGCTACGAGGAGATCGCGCAGAAGATGGACTGCCCGATCGGCACCGTGCGCTCCCGCATCTTCCGTGCGCGCGAGGCCATCGACGAACAACTGCGTCCCTTGCTGGATACCGACAGTGCAACCCGGGAGCGTGCCCGCTCATGACCGCCCGCAACGAGACACCGATCATCGACAAGCTCGACATCCATCACCGCCAGCAGCTCTCCACGCTGATGGACGGCGAACTGCCCGCCGACGAGGCCCGTTTCCTGTTGCGCCGCCTGCAGCACGACCACGAACTGGCCGGCTGCTGGGAGCGCTGGCAGCTGTGCGGCGACGTGCTGCGCGGGCAGGGTCGCGCACCGGCGCCGGCCGGTTTCGCCGAGCGCGTGGCGCAGGCGATCGCGGCCGGATCCGCTTCCAACACCCAGACGGCGCCACAGGCGCAGGCGGCGCGTCCACGCACGCTGCTCGCCCGCTGGGGCGGTGGTGCGCTGGCGGCCTCCGTGGCCCTGGTGGCGTTGTTCATGGCACGCCAGCAGTCGCCGCAGGACGTGCCGGTGGGCGAGGGCACGCAGGTGGCCTCGGCGCAGTCGACAACGCCTGCCGCAGTGCCGGAATCCCCGTCGGCGCCGGCGCCGGATGCCGAAGCCTACGCAGCAGCGGCGGTGGCCGTGGCGGCGAGCGTGCCGCGACGGCAGGACAACGTGCGCCGCAGCGCGACGCGCAGCCAGCAGGCCGCGCGTAGCGCCCAGCGCGTGGCGCGGGCGGACACGCCGGCAAGGGCGAACGGCACATCGCAGGGCATGCCGCGGGATGCGGTCTCCCCCACGCTGGTTGCCGCCTCCGGCTCCCCGCTGTCGCCTGCCAATCCCTTTTCGCACGGGACCCAGGATGCCGGCGTCGTGGCCTCCCGGCCGTGGCCGCGCTCGGCGCTGTCGGCCTATCCATCGGCCGGCGGCAGTCTGACCGCGGGCTACAGTGCGGAGTCGGCGGCGCGGACGTTCTATCCGTTCGAACCGCGTCTGCCGGCGGGCACGCCGTCCTCGGCCCCTGTCGACGCTCCGCGCGATTGACCTTCCGCGCATGCGGCCCGGTGCCGGATGCGCGCGACACTCCGGTTCACTTCTTGTCGAGGCATGCATTCGATGACCCTACACGCCCGTCACAACCTGCTGGCACTGGTGATGCTCACCCTGCCGCTCACCGCCTGTGCGCAGCAGGCCGAAGCGCCTGCGCCCGTGGCGTCCGCTGCGCCCGCCGTGGCGCAATCGACCGCACCGCAACTGGTCACTGGGTTGCCCGATTTCACCCAGTTGGTGGAACAGGTCGGGCCGGGTGTCGTCAACGTGGAGGCGACCGTCGGCTCGCGCCGCAGCGCGCAGGCGCAGACGGGCGAAGACGTCGAGATTCCCGAGATATTCCGGCGCATGCTGCCGCCCGGTTTCCAGATGCCGGGCCCCGGCCAGCAGGGGCCGCAGCGTCGCGGCACGTCGATGGGCTCGGGCTTCATCATTTCCGCCGACGGCTACGTGCTGACCAATCACCACGTCGTCGACGGTGCCGACGAGGTCAAGGTGACCCTGCCGGACCGTCGCGAACTGACCGCCAAGGTGGTCGGCAGCGACCAGCAGTACGACGTGGCGCTGCTGAAGGTGGACGCCAAGGGGCTGCCGACCCTGCGTATCGGCAACTCGACCACGCTCAAGCCGGGCCAGTGGGTGGTGGCGATCGGGTCGCCGCTGGGCCTGGACCATTCCGTCACGGCAGGCATCGTCAGTGCCGTCGGTCGCAGCGCATCCCCCGAGCAGCGCTACGTGCCCTTCATCCAGACCGACGTGGCGATCAACCAGGGCAATTCCGGCGGCCCGCTGCTCAACACGCGCGGTGAAGTGGTCGGCATCAA
Organism: Pseudoxanthomonas sp.; assembly: GCF_035999195.1. Lineage (NCBI taxonomy): Bacteria > Pseudomonadati > Pseudomonadota > Gammaproteobacteria > Lysobacterales > Lysobacteraceae > Pseudoxanthomonas > Pseudoxanthomonas sp. Next base: position 78,785 of record NZ_DASYGY010000007.1, on the reverse strand, counting down.
TTCGCAGATCTTCTCGGTGTCCGGTGGCTACATGGGCATCAGTTTCGCGATCCCGATCGATCTGGCGATGGGCGCGGTGGAGCAGCTCAAGTCCACTGGCCGCGTCAGTCGTGGGCAGCTGGGCGTACAGGTCGGAGCATTGGATGCCGCCAAGGCAAAAGGCCTCAACGCCCCCGATACTCGAGGCGCGCTGGTCAGCGAGGTGTTGGTGGGCAGTGCTGCCGAAAAAGCCGGTCTCAGCCCGGGTGACATCATCCGGTCCGTGAATGGCCAGGACGTCAGCGAGTCGAGTGCGCTGCCACCCATCATTGGCGCCATGGCGCCCGGCACCCGGGTGACATTGGGAGTGCTGAGGGACGGGAAGATGGTCACGGTACCCGTGACACTCAGTGAGTTGGAGGAAGAGCAGGGCGCCGCCCGGACCCTGCCGACACCGCCTTCCTCTCCTGCGGCTCCGGCCGGCAGGAACGCGCTCGGCATCCAGACCCAGCCGCTGGACGCCGATAGCCGCAAGCGCCTGGGCGTGGAATCGGGCGACGGCGTGCTGGTCAGCCGCGTGGACAGCGCCGCTGCCCGCGAGGCGGGCCTGACACCGGGCATGGTCATCCTGCAGGTGGGTCGCAACAAGGTGAACAGCCCGGCGGCGCTGGACCGCGAACTGGCGGCCGCCAAGGCCGGGGACACGGTCATGCTGCTGGTCCGTAGCCGCGGGGTGACGCGGTTCATCGCGGTCACGGTCGAGAAGGACTGACCGCCGGCCCAGCCTATCGCCCCGCGTCCGCGGGGCGATTCCATGTCCCGTCCCGAGCCGCGCCGCGGCCGGGAGGACAGGCCGTGCTCCGGCCATGCGATAATGTCGCGTTCTCCTGACGACGGCACAGGCCGCCGCCCCCATGTCCTCCGATTCCATGCGGAATATCCGCAATTTCTCCATCATCGCGCACGTCGACCACGGTAAGTCCACCCTGGCCGACCGCATCATCCAGCTCTGCGGCGGCCTCGAGGCCCGCGAGATGGAAGCGCAGGTGCTCGACTCGAACCCCATCGAGCGCGAGCGCGGCATCACCATCAAGGCCCAGTCCGTGTCCCTGCCGTACAAGGCCAAGGACGGGCAGGTCTACCAGCTCAACTTCATCGACACCCCCGGCCACGTCGACTTCAGTTACGAAGTCAGCCGTTCGCTGGCCGCCTGCGAGGGCGCGCTGCTGGTGGTCGACGCCGCCCAAGGCGTGGAAGCCCAGTCCGTGGCCAACTGCTACACCGCGGTGGAGCAGGGCCTGGAAGTGGTGCCGGTGCTGAACAAGATCGACCTGCCGACCGCCGACATCGAGCGTGCCAAGCGGGAAATCGAGGCCGTCATCGGCATCGACGCCGACGATGCGGTCGCCGTCAGCGCCAAGACCGGACTCAACGTCGACCTGGTGCTGGAGGCCATCGTCCAGCGCATCCCGCCGCCGCAGCCGCGCGACACCGACAAGCTGCAGGCGCTGATCATCGACTCGTGGTTCGACAACTACCTGGGCGTGGTCTCGCTGGTGCGCGTGATGCAGGGCGAGATCGGGCCGAAGAGCAAGATCCTGGTGATGTCCACCGGCCGCACCCACGAGGTGGACAAGGTCGGCGTGTTCACCCCCAAGCGCAAGGAGCTGAAGAAGCTCGGCGCCGGCGAGGTGGGCTGGATCACCGCCTCGATCAAGGACGTGCACGGCGCCCCGGTCGGCGACACGCTGACACTGGCCGGCGATCCGGCGCCGGGTCCGCTCCCGGGCTTCCAGGAAATGCAGCCGCGCGTGTTCGCCGGCCTGTTCCCCGTCAACGCCGAGGACTATCCGGCACTGCGCGAGGCGCTGGAGAAGCTGCGCCTGAACGACGCGGCGCTGCGCTTCGAGCCGGAAAGCTCGGAGGCCATGGGCTTCGGCTTCCGCTGCGGCTTCCTCGGCATGCTGCACATGGAGATCGTGCAGGAGCGCCTGGAGCGCGAATACGACCTGGACCTGATCAGCACGGCCCCGACCGTGGTGTACGAAGTCCTCAGGACCGATGGCACGGTGCTTTCGCTGGACAACCCGGCCAAACTGCCGCAGTCCAACCTGATCGAAGAGGTGCGCGAGCCCATCATCCGCGCCAATATCCTGACGCCCGAGGCCTACATCGGCGCGATCATCAAGCTGTGCGAGGAAAAGCGCGGCGCGCAGATCGGCATCCAGTACCTGGCCAGCCAGGTGCAGATCAGCTACGAGCTGCCGATGGCCGAAGTGGTGCTCGATTTCTTCGACAAGCTGAAGTCGGTCAGCCGTGGCTACGCCTCGCTGGATTACGCGTTCCTGCGCTTCCAGCCTGGCCCGTTCGTGCGACTGGACACGCTGATCAACGGCGACAAGGTCGATGCATTGAGCCTGATCGTGCACCGCAGCCACGCCGACCGGCGCGGCCGCGAGCTGTGCGAGAAGATGAAGGATCTGATCCCGCGGCAGATGTTCGACGTGGCCATCCAGGCCGCCGTCGGCTCGCAGATCATCGCGCGCAGCACGGTCAAGGCCATGCGCAAGAACGTGCTGGCCAAGTGCTATGGTGGCGACATCACCCGCAAGAAGAAGCTCCTCGAGAAGCAGAAAGAGGGCAAGAAGCGGATGAAGCAGGTGGGCCGCGTGGAGATTCCGCAGGAGGCCTTCCTGGCGGTGCTGCAGGTGGACAGCAAGTAATGAAGCCGGGAGTGGGGATTCGGGATTCGGGATTCGAACAACTGCTCCCGCCCTCGCGAATCTCGACTCCCTAATTTCGAATCCCGTTCCGAAGGAACACAGATGGTCTGGTTTGAAACGATCCTCGTGGTGCTGACGCTGCTGACCGGCGTGGTGTGGCTGGCCGACAGGCTGTTCCTGGCCAAGCGACGCCAGGCCAGGGGAGGGCTGCTGGACGAGGAGCCGGTGCTGGTCGACTACTCGCGTGCCTTCTTCCCGGTGCTGGCCGTGGTGCTGGTGCTGCGCAGCTTCATCGCCGAGCCGTACAAGATCCCGTCCAGTTCGATGATGCCGAACCTGCTGATCGGCGACTTCATCCTGGTCAACAAGTTTTCCTACGGGCTGCGCCTGCCGATCAACAACCGCAAGTTCCTGGCCATCGGCGAGCCCAAGCGCGGCGATGTGGTGGTCTTCAAGCCGCCGCACGACCCGGAGAACAACTGGATCAAGCGCGTGATCGGCCTGCCGGGCGACCGGATCGGTTTCCATGGCGATACGGTCTACATCAATGGCCAGCCGCTGACCTACGAGAAGATGGGCAGCTACGTGGGGCACGGCAGCGGCGCCGGCGAGACCGGGGCCGCCCTGCTGCGCGAAAACCTGCCCGGACGCCCGCATACCGTGCTGGAATGGCTGGACCGCAGCCGCCCGGAGGGACAGGGCGACTGGGTCGTCCCGCAGGGCCAGTATTTCGTCATGGGCGACAATCGTGATAATAGCGAGGACAGTCGCTTCTGGACCCAGACGCACTTCCTGCCCGAGCAGAACCTGCGCGGCAAGGCGTTCCTGGTCTGGCTGAACTGCGAAGGCTGGTTCTGCAAGAATGGTTTCGATGCCTCGCGCATCGGCAACGGCATCGAGTGATCGATCAACGCTAACGGGGACGGACAAGGGGATGACGATGAAGCGCAAGCAAAGTGGCATGACGTTGTTGAGCTTTGTAGTGGTGCTGGGCGTGGTGGGCTTCACCGCCTACGTCGCCATGCGGCTGTTCCCGATGTACCAGGAGTACTATGCGGTCAAGTCCTCTTTGAAGGGACTGGCCAATGAGCAGGGTGTGGCGGACATGGATCCGGGGCGGATGAAGGAGTTGTTCTTCCGTCGCCTCAACATGAACTATTCCAACAGCATCAAGCCTGCGGACGTGAAGATCGAGCGCATGGAAGGCGGCTGGAACATGAGCGTCAGCTACGAGGTGCGCCGGCCGCTGGTGGGCAATCTGGACGTGGTGGGCAACTTCAACGCCGAGCAGGCGATGACGCGTCGCGGCGCGGACTAAGGGCTTGGCGGTTGACCGCATCGGTCATGTGTTCGCCGACCAGGGCCTGCTTGCGCAGGCCCTGACCCATCGCAGTGCGGGGGCGCCGCACAACGAGCGCCTGGAATTCCTGGGCGACAGCATCGTCAACTTCCTCGTCGCCGAGGCCCTGTTCCAGCGGTGGCCCAAGGCCGACGAAGGCGCGCTGACGCGTGCCCGCGCCGAACTGGTGCGGGAAGCCTCGCTGGCGACCATCGCGCGGCACCTGCAACTGGGTGAGCGCCTGACGATGGGGCCCGGCGAGATGAAATCCGGCGGCCACCGCCGCGACTCGATCCTGGCCGACGCGCTGGAAGCCGTGGTCGCGGCGATCTACCTGGACAGCAGCTTCGAGACCTGTCGCGCCGTGGTGCTGCCCTGGTTCGAGGCGTCGCTGTCGGCACTGCCGGTCGGTCGCCCCGAGAAGGACGCCAAGACCCGCCTGCAGGAATGGCTGCAGGGACGGCAGCGTCCGCTGCCCGTCTACGAACTGGTTTCCGAAAGCGGCGACGACCACGCCAAACTCTTCCTCGCGCGCTGCACCACGCTGGATCCGCCGCTGACGGCGGACGGCGAGGGCACCTCGCGCCGCAACGCCGAGCAGGTCGCCGCCGCGGCGCTGCTCGACAAGCTCGACATCTCGAAGTGAGTACCACGGTGAGTAAATCCCCCGCCCACCGCAGCGGCAGCGTCGCCGTCATCGGTCGCCCCAACGTGGGCAAATCCACCCTGACCAACGCGCTCGTCGGCGCCAAGGTCAGCATCACCTCCAACCGCCCGCAGACCACGCGGCACCGCCTGCTCGGCATCGCCACCTTCGCGGCGGGCAAGGACCGGCCGGCCGGACAGATCGCGCTGGTCGACACGCCCGGCCTGCACAGGCAGCAGGGCAAGTTCTCCGCCTCGGCGATGAGCCGGGTGATGAACCGTGCCGCGCGCGGCGCGCTGGAAGAAGTCGACGCCGCCCTGATGGTCGTCGAAGCCGGCCGCTGGGACGAGGAAGACACGCTGGCCTACCACGTGCTGCGCGATGCCGGCATTCCGGTGGTGCTGGTGGTCAACAAGGTCGACCGGATCAAGGACAAGGCGACGATGCTGCCGTTCCTGGCCGAGGTCGGGCAGGACCGCGAGTTCGCGGCCGTGCATCCGGTGTCCGCGCTGAAGCGCAACGGCCTCGAGGCGCTGGTGAAGGATCTGCTGGCGTTGCTGCCGGAGCAGCCGCCGATGTTCGGCGAGGACGAGATCACCGACCGCAGCGAGCGCTTCCTCGCCGCCGAACTGGTGCGCGAGCAGCTGATGCGCCAGCTCGGCGCCGAACTGCCGTACGCCACCACCGTCGAGATCGAGAACTTCACCACCGAGGCATCGCCGAAGGGCGAACTCGCCCGCATCGGCGCGGTGATCTGGGTGGAGCGCGAGAGCCAGAAGGCCATCGTCATCGGCAAGGGCGGCGCCCGGTTGAAGGACATCGGCAGTAAGGCGCGCCAGCAGATGGAGCACCTGTTCGGCCGCAAGGTGTTCCTGGAAACCTGGGTGCGCGTGCGCGAAGGCTGGTCCGACGACGAGACCGCGCTGAAGGCGTTCGGGTACGAGTGAACCGCCGGTCGGGCCCGATCGGATGCGCCTGAGCGATACCGCCTTCGTCCTGCATGCGCGGCCCTGGCGCGAGACCAGCCTGCTGGTCGAAGTGCTGGGTCGCGAGCACGGCCGGCTCGGCCTGGTCGCGCGCGGCGTGCAGGGGCCGAAAAAGCACGTCCTGCGCGCGGCCCTGCAGCCGCTGCAGCTCATCCGCCTGGAGGGCGACCTGCGCGGCGAACTGGCGCGTCTGGTGAGCGCCGAAGCCCTCGATGCCGCCCCGAAGCCGGCCGGCGACGCCATGCTGGCCGCGTTCTACCTCAACGAACTGGTGCTGCGGCTGGCGCCGCGCCACGACCCGGTGCCCGACCTGTTCGATGCCTTTGCCCGTGCGCGCGAACAGCTGAGGCAGCGCGAAGGGCTGGCATGGTCGTTGCGCCGCTTCGAGCGCGACCTGGTCGAGGCGTTGGGATTCGGCTTCGCACTCGATTGCGATGGCGACGGTGAGCCGGTCGATCCGGCGGCACGCTACCGGCTGGATCCCGAGCACGGCCCGCGCCGGCTGCGCAGCGATCGCGGCCACGAAGAACGCCGCCAGGCCGCGACCGGTCGCGCGCTGCTGGCCCTGGCCGAAGACGTGATGCCGCCGCCCGACGATCTGGCGAGCCTGCGCCTGCCGATGCGGTCGGTCCTCGCCCACCACCTGGGGCCGCGCGGGCTGAAATCGTGGGACATGCTCGGCGAACTGGGCCGCCTGAAGCGTCCGGGCAGCGCGAGCGACTGACGCCGTCAGGACGTCGGCGCGAGCAGCCGCTCGCAGGTCGCCGCGAACGCCTCGCGCAGGGCCGCATCGGTCGGCGCGGCATGCCAGCGCGACGCGATGTCCGCCAACGCCGCGGCACCGGCGAAGCCGCAGCTGGCCTGCAGCCGGTGCAGCTGCGCGCGCAGCGCCACCTCGTCCGCGCGCGCGGAGGCATCGAGGCAAGCGTTGCGGACGGCGGGCAACTCGGACAGGAACAACTGCCGCAGGGTCGCCACGTGCTCGCGGTTGCCGGCGAGCGCGCCGAGCGCTGCGGCGTCATCCCAGTCCGGTGTTGCCGGCGGGAGGATGTTGCCCGCGCCAGTCAGTGCGGCGCGTACCGTCTCCCGCAGCGCCTGGGCCGACAGTGGCTTGACCAGCACGTCGGCGAAACCGGCCTGCAGCAACCGCTCCCGCGTCGCGAGGCCGGTGTCGGCGGTATGCGCCAGCGCACACGGCGCCGCGTTGGACGCACGCAGGCACTGCAACAGGGCCGTCCCACTGCCATCGGGCAGGTTGGCGTCGATCAGCCATGCATCGAACGGCCCGTCCGCCGCCATCGCCTGGGCGCAGTTTTCCGCGACGCGGACCTGCGCCGGCAAGGCCTCCAGCGCGGCGGACAGGAAGAGGACGCTGATCGGGTCGTCTTCCACCAGCAATATCGAAGGCATCGTGCCGTGGGCGAGGGGCATGGTCGGGCTTCCTGCGGACTGGCTGCATCTTAGCCCCGGCGAGCGGCGCCGGTGGCCATGCGACAATGCCGCCCCGCCAGATACACGCAGCCTGACGCCACGTGGCACGCAACCGTCCCCCCCGCATCGACAAGACCCCCTTTGAAGCCGGCATCACCGACCTGACCCACGACGGGCGCGGCGTGGCGCGACGCGACGGCAAGGCCGTCTTCGTGTCGGGTGCGCTGCCGGGCGAGCGGGTGATGGCCGAACAGACGGCCAAGAACCGCCATTTCGACGAAGCGCGGACGCTGGACGTGCTGGAGGCATCGCCGGACCGCGTGACGCCGCGCTGCCCGCACTTCGGTACCTGCGGCGGCTGCGTGCTGCAGCACCTGGACGAGACCCGCCAGATCGAAGCCAAGCAGCGCGTGCTGCTCGAGAACCTGGAGCGCATCGGCCACGTGACGCCGAAGGCGGTGCTGCCGCCGTTGACCGGCGACAGCTGGGGCTACCGGCGCAAGGGCCGCTTCTCGGTGCGCCGCGTCAACAAGAAGGACAAGACCCTGGTCGGCTTCCGCGAGCAGGACCCGCGCTTCGTCGCCGACCTGTCCGAGTGCCATACCGTCATCCCGGAGATCGGCCGCCGGGTGGCCGACCTCGCCGCGCTGGTCGACAGCCTGGACGCGCGCGAACACATCCCGCAGATCGAGTTCATCGCCGGCGACGCCAGTGCCGACTTCAGCGGCATCGCGCTGGTGTTCCGCCACCTGCAGCCGTTGAGCGAGGGCGATCGCGCGAAGCTGGTGGCGTTCGCCCAGGCCAGCCGTCTTGCCGTCTTCCTGCAGCCGGGCGGACTGGAAAGCGTGCATCCGCTGTGGCCCGAGGCGCCGCAGCTGGCGTTCTCGCTTGTGCCCTGGGACGTGTCGCTGGCGTTCCGTCCGCTGGATTTCATCCAGGTCAACGCCGCACTCAACGAGAAGATGATCACGCGCACGTTCGAGCTGCTCGATCCGCAGCCGCAGGATCGCGTGCTCGACCTGTTCTGCGGCCTGGGCAACTTCACCCTGCCGATGGCGCGCCTGGTGGGCGAGGTGGTGGGCGTGGAAGGCGATGCCGGGCTGGTGGCGCGTGCGCGCGAGAATGCGCAGCGCAACGGCCTGGCGAACGCGCAGTTCCACGCCGCCGACCTGACCCAGGACCAGCGCGGCAGCGCGTGGATGCGGCAGGGCCCCTCGACCGGGCTCGGGACAGGCTTCGACAAGCTGCTGCTGGACCCGCCGCGCTCCGGCGCCATCGAGGTGCTGCAGCAGCTGCCGCTGAAGCAGTTCGATCGCATCGTCTACGTCAGCTGCCATCCCGGCTCGCTGGCACGCGACGCCGGGTACCTGGTCAACGAGCAGGGCTATACGCTGGTGTCGGCGGGGGTGATGGACATGTTTCCGCATACCGCGCACGTCGAGTCCATCGCGCTGTTTGAGAGGCGGTGATGGGTGATGCGTGATTGGTGATTCGTGATTCGTGATTCGCAAAAGCGGATCCCGCACTTTCAAACGACGAAACTCGCGCACACTCTCGTAACAATCACCAATCACCAATCACCAATCACCAATCACGAATCACGAATCACGAATCACGAATCACGAATCACGAATCCCATGGCTCTAGAGATCGAACGCAAATTCCTCGTCACCGGCGACGCCTGGCGCGCCGCCGCGCATGAGGTCGTGCCGATGGCGCAGGGCTACATCAACGACATGGGCGCGATGGATCGTGGCGAACAGAAGGCCTCCGTGCGCGTGCGCATCCAGGGCGAGCAGGCCTACCTCAACCTGAAATCGCGGGAACTCGGGCACACGCGGCAGGAGTTCGACTACCCGATTCCCGTGGACGATGCCCGCGCGCTGCTGGCGCTGTGCGTGGGAGGCCTGGTCGACAAGCGTCGCCACCTGGTCCGCCACGCGGGGCACCTGTGGGAAGTGGACGAGTTCCTCGGCGACAACGCCGGCCTGGTGGTGGCGGAGATCGAGCTCGACCATGCCGACGAAGCCTTCGAGCGGCCCGACTGGCTGGGCGACGAGGTCACCGACGATCCGCGTTACTACAACCTGGCGCTCGCCAGCCGTCCCTACCGTCGCTGGCCGCGGAGCTGAACCCGGCGGCGGCGCATCCGGCGACCGCAGGGGCGCGTAGGAAGGGCGACATGTCCGCCACGCCGACCATGCGCCGCAAATCCGACCTGCCACGCAAGCCCTGCCGCACCTGCGGCCGTCCGTTCACCTGGCGGCGCAAGTGGCGCGATGTCTGGGACGAGGTGGCGCACTGCTCGGAACGCTGCCGGCGACAGCGCAAGGCCCGCGCGTGACGCCGCACGGGCGGACGCCGCCGCCGGCCCACACGCTGAGGCTGGTGCTGGGCGACCAGCTGGACCCGCAGCATCCCTGGTTCTCCCGGGTCGATCCGGGGGTGATCCATGTGCTGATGGAAGTGCGGCAGGAAACCGACTACGTGCTGCATCACGCGCAGAAGATCCTGGCCATCTTCGCCGCCATGCGCGCCTTCGCCGATCGTCTGCGCGCGGCCGGCCACCGGGTGCGCTACCTCGCCATCGACGATCCGGACAACCGGCAACAGGTGACGACGAACCTCGAGGCCCTGCTGGTGGCGTACGGCGCCACCGTGTTCGCTTACCAGCCTGCCGACGAATGGCGACTGGATGCGCAGCTCCTGCAATGGACGGCGTCCCTCGATATCGCGGTCGAACGCGCCGCCGACGTCCATTTCCTCGCGGCGCGCGACGAGGTGGGCCGAATGTTCGGCGCGCGCAAGCAATGGCGCATGGAAACCTTCTATCGCGCGATGCGGCAGAAGCACGGCGTGCTGCTCGAACCCGATGGCACGCCGGCCGGCGGGCGCTGGAACTTCGATCACGACAACCGGGCGGCCTGGGGCGGTACGCCCCCCGAACCGGCGGACTGGCGCAGGCCGCACGACCATCGCGCGCTGTGGGCGACCATCGAGGCGGCCGGCGTCGCCAGTTTCGGCGACCCGCAGGCCGGAGCCCTGCGCTGGCCGCTGGACCGCGACGAGGCGCTGGCGGACCTCGAGGCCTTCGTCGAGCACGCACTGCCGTGGTTCGGCCAGTACCAGGACGCCATGAGCACGCAGGCACCGCGCCTGTTCCACTCGCTGCTGTCCTTTGCGCTGAACACCAAGATGCTGCGGCCGGCGGAGGTGATCGCGCGCGCCGAAACGGCCTGGCGCGAGGGCAGGGCACCGCTGGCGGCGGTCGAGGGTTTCATCCGGCAGATCCTCGGGTGGCGCGAGTACGTACGCGGGGTCTACTGGGCGAAGATGCCCGGGTATGTCGCGTTGAACCACTTCGGACACGACACGCCGCTGCCGGACTGGTTCTGGACCGGCCGGGTGCGCATGCGCTGCATGGCCCAGGCCATCGGCCAGTCGCTGTCGCAGGCGCATGCGCACCACATCCAGCGGCTGATGGTGATCGGCAATTTCTCGCTGCTGGCCGGGCTGGATCCGCAGGCGCTGCACCGCTGGTACCTGGGCGTCTACATCGATGCGTTCGAGTGGGTGGAGCTGCCCAATACGCTGGGCATGAGCCAGTTCGGCGATGGCGGCCTGCTGGCCAGCAAGCCCTACGTGAGCGGCAGCGCCTATCTGGACCGCATGAGCGACTATTGCCGCGGCTGCCCGTACGACCGTCGCCAGCGCACCGGCGCCCGCGCCTGCCCGTTCAATGCCCTGTACTGGGATTTCCTGCACCGCAACCGCGACACGCTGGGGCGCAATCCGCGCCTGGCGATGCCGTACCGGCAGCTCGCGCGCATGGACCCGGCCACGCGCGACGCGTTGTCCGCGCACGCCCGTCACGTCCGCGGCACGCTGGCAACGCTCTGAGGCGGCGCGTCCACCGCATGAACGCCGTCGTCTGACGGCCGCGCGGGCTTCTGCGACAATGCAGGCCCCGCGCCCCCGGGCGCCGCCCATGAGGCTTCCACCGCAATGCTCGTCATCGGCATCGCCGGCACCGAACTCACCGCGCAGGAGCGCGACTGGCTGCAGCACGACGCCGTCGCCGGCGTCATCCTGTTCACCCGCAATTTCGCCTCGCGCGCGCAGGTCGCCGAGCTCTCGCAGGCGATCCGCGCCGCCGCGCCGCGCCCGCAGCTGGTCTGCGTGGACCAGGAAGGCGGCCGCGTGCAGCGCTTCCGCGACGGCTACAGCGACCTGCCGGCGCTGGAGGTCTTCGGCAAGGCCTATGCGCAGGACCCGCAGGCGGCGCTGCAGGCCGCCGAACAGCACGCCTGGCTGATGGCCAGCGAGATCATCGCCAGCGGCGTGGACCTGAGCTTCGCGCCGGTCGTCGACCTGGCGCGCGGCAACCGCGCCATCGGCAATCGCGCCTTCGATGCCGATCCGCAGATCGTCGCCGAGTTCACCCGGGCCTACGTGCGCGGCATGCACAGCGCCGGCATGGCCGCCACGCTGAAGCACTTTCCCGGCCACGGCACGGTGCTGGAAGACACGCACTTCGATGACGCCGTCGATCCGCGTCCGCTCGATGTGCTGCGGGCCGAGGACCTGGTCCCGTTCGTCGCCGGCATCGAGGCCAAGGCCGACGCGGTGATGATGGGGCATGTGAAGTACCCGGCCGTCGCGCCGGAACCGGCGGGCTACTCGCCGTTCTGGATCCAGAAGATCCTGCGCGAAGAGATGGGTTTCCGTGGGGTCGTGTTCTCCGATGACATCGGCATGGCCGCGGCGTTCTCCGCCGGCGGCGTGAAGCAGCGCATCCACGACCATCTGGACGCCGGCTGCGACGTGGTGCTGGTGTGCTCGCCGAAGCTGGTCGACGAGTCGCTGAAGGCGGTCGAAGGACGCGCGCTGAACACCGCCGCCGTGCTCGGCGTCCTGGGCCGCGGTGCCCTCGGCTGGGACGGGCTGATTGCCGACGCGCGCTATGGTGACGCGCAGGCGCGCGTGATCGACAACATGAAGGGAGTGGCGTGATGGAACCGCTGGGTACGCCGCGACCGAAGCTGGCCGAAGCACTGGCCAACGCCGACCTGCTGGTCGACCGCGCGACGATCGATCGCGCCATCACCGCGATGGCCGCGCCCATCGCACGCGACTACGCGGGCGAAGTGCCGGTCTACCTGACCATCATGCACGGCGCGCTGCCGTTCGCCGGCCAGTTGTCCCTGGAACTGGGCGCGCTGGGACTGGATCTGGAATTCGACTACCTGCATGCCACCCGCTACCGCGGCGAGACCACCGGCGGCGAGCTGGTGTGGAAGCACCGGCCGGCCACGGCGCTGTACGGACGTCGCGTGCTGCTGGTGGACGACATCCTGGATGAAGGGCACACGCTGCTGGCGGTCAGGCAGTGGTGCCTGGAGCAGGGCGCGACCGACGTGCGCATCGCCGCGCTGACCACCAAGCGGCACGACCGCTGCGTGGACGGCATCTGCGCCGACTACGTGGGCCTGGAGGTCGCGGACCGCTACGTGTTCGGTTTCGGCATGGACTACCACGAGCAGGGCCGCAACCTGCCGGGCATCTACGCGTTGAAGGAATGACCATGGGCGACATCGCGCTCGCCGTCATCGGCGGTACCGGCGTCTACAGGCTCGCCGATCTGCAGGATGTGGAGACCCGTGAACTGGAGACGCGCTTCGGTGCGCCATCCGGCCCGGTCCGCATCGGCACGCTGGACGGACGCCGCGTGGCCTTCCTCGCCCGTCATGGCGAAGGCCATTCGGTGCCACCGCACCAGGTCAACTACCGCGCCAACCTGCAGGCCCTGAAGGATCTCGGCGCCACCCGCGTGCTGGCGCTCAACACCGTCGGCGGCATCACCGATGCGTGCGGACCGCGCGTGCTGGCCTGCCCGGACCAGCTGATCGACTACACCTGGGGTCGCATCTCGACGATCTGCGAAGACGGTACCGATGGAAGCGGGGGCAGCGGCGTGCTGCATGTCGACTTCGGCGATCCGTACACGCATTTACTTCGTCAGCAGATCCTGTCGGCCGCCCGCGAGGCCGGTGTCGCGGTGGTCGATGGCGGTTGCTATGGCGCCACCCAGGGCCCGCGCCTGGAGACGCGCGCGGAGATCCGTCGGATGCGCCGCGACGGCTGCGACCTGGTCGGCATGACCGGCATGCCGGAAGCCGGTCTGGCGCGGGAAATGGGCCTGGAATACGCGTGCCTGGCCATCGTCGCCAACTGGGCGGCGGGCTGCGGTACCGACGAGGAAATCACCATGGACGAGGTGCTGGCGAACGTGGCGGCGGCGTCGGCCGGCATCCCCGCCCTGGTCGCCGCACTGGCACGCGGGTGATTGTCAACGCGCGCGGAGCTTTGCATACTCGGCGGGTGTGACGTCACGCCACACATTCCACCCGCATCCAGAAAAGGAAATACAAGCGCTATGCCGTACGGTACCGTGAAATGGTTCAACGATGCCAAGGGCTTCGGATTCATCGCGCCAGAAGATGGCAGCGCCGATGTCTTTGCGCACCACACCGCCATCAACAGCAAGGGCTTCCGCAGCCTGCAGGAAGGCCAGCGCGTCAGTTACGAGCTGACCCAGGGCCCGAAGGGTGCACAGGCGTCCAACATCACGCCGGCAGCCTGATCCAAGACGATTTTCTTGAACCCCGCTCCGGCGGGGTTTTTTAACGCCTGTCGTTTCCGCCGCACCGGTTCACCGCACCACGAAGGACGTCCGCGCGCCATGCACGCCCAGCACATCGCGATCATCGGCTACGGCACCGCCGGCCAGGCGGCGGCCTTGCTGCTGGCGCGCGACGGCCACCGCGTGGAGGTGTTCGAGCGTGCCCCGGAACTCGGACCCGTCGGCGCCGGCTTCCTGCTGCAACCCACCGGTTTGCAGGTGCTGTGGGAACTGGGCCTGCTGCCCGACGTGATGGCGCACGGCCGGCGGGTGAACCGCCTGTACGGCGAGACGCCCTGCGGTCGCGCGGTGATGGACATGCGCTACGCGGGACTCGATGCCCGGCTGTTCGGCCTGGGCATGCAGCGCGGCGCGCTGTTCTCCTTGCTGTCGCAGGCCTGGGCGGCGCATGGCGAAGTGCATCGCGGCCACGCCATCGAAGCGGTGAGCGACGACACCCGTCGCATCCGCGACCAGCACGGTCGCTGGCATGGCCCGTTCGACCTGATCATCGCCGCGGACGGATCGGCATCCAAGTTGCGCGCCTTCACCGGTGCGGTGAAGCGCGACGCCGTCTATCTCTGGGGCGCCTTGTGGCGGCTGGTGCCGCAGGGCGACTGGGCCTGGGGCGACGAGCTGCGCCAGCGCTACGTGGCGGCGCGCAAGATGATCGGCCTGTTGCCGGTGGGCACGCGACCCGGCGACGACACGCCGCGGCTCAGTTTCTTCTGGAGCCTGCCGATCGCGGACTTCGACGCATGGCGGACGCGAGGACTGCCGGCATGGCACGACGAAGTGGCGCGCCTGTGGCCTGAGGCCGATGCCTGTCTGGCCGATACGCTCGACGCGGAGCAGTTGGCGCGCGCCAGCTACCGCGATGTCACCCTGCGGCAGTGGCATCGCGATCGCCTCGTCGTGCTGGGCGATGCCGCGCACGGCATGAGTCCGCAGCTGGGGCAGGGCGTCAACATGGCATTGATGGATGCGCTGTCCCTGCGCGATGCGCTGCGCGCGCAGTCCGCCATTCCCGCCTCATTGAATGCCTACCAGCGGGAACGCCGGGCGCATGTCGGCGTCTATCAGTTCTGGAGCCGCTGGCTGACTCCGATCTTCCAGTCCGATCTGGACTGGGTGGCCCATGCGCGCGATGTCGCCTTCCTCCCCGCGGGTCGCCTGCCGGGCGGACGCGGCCACATGCTGCGGGTACTGAGCGGCACGCAGCACGGATTCTTCGGCAGGCTGACGCTCAAGCCGGAATTCCTGCACGCCCTCGATAGCCTCCCGCACGCGCGGTAGCCGCGACGTCCATCGCGACCGCACATCCCGGTCAGCATCGCCCATGGCACTATCCTGCATCGATGCGGGGCGGGGACACGACCGCCTGCCACCCCACCAGCCGGGATCACAGGCCATGCCGAACAGACTGCGCCATGTACGCGCGAGGACGGGAGTACTCATCGCGCTGCTTCTCCCGATCCCCGTCGCCGCGCAGGATCTGGCCATCGTCGGCGCGCGCGTGTATCCCGCGCCCGACGCCGCACCCCTCGACGACGCCACGGTGGTGATCCGCGACGGCCGGATCGTCGCCGTGGGGACGCGTGCCAGCGTGGCCGTGCCCGCCGGCCTGCGCGTGGTCGACGCTCGCGGAAACAGCGTGACGGCGGGTTTCTGGAACAGCCACATCCACCTGATCACGCCGCCGTTCCTGTCGCCCGACGCGCAGCCGGCGGCCGCGTTGGACGAGGCCCTGCGTGAGCGCTTCACCCGCTGGGGCTTCACCACGCTGTTCGATATCGCCTCGCTCCCGGGCGATGCGCGCGGCCTGCGCACACGCATCCAGCGCGGCGAGGTGGTCGGCCCGCAGGTGCTGACGGTGGACATGCCGTTCTTTCCCGAACACGGCACGCCGGTCTATGTGCGCGAGCTGTGGGAGCAGACCAAGGCGCCGAGTGCGGAAGTGGCCACCGCCGAACAGGCACGCTCGCGTGTGCGTGCACAGATCCAGGCGGGCGCCGACGGCGTGAAGCTGTTCACTGGCGCCATCCTCGGCGGGCCCGGCCAGGTGTTGCCCATGCCGGCAGACATCGCCAGGGCCGCGGTGGACGAGGCGCATGCCCACGGCAAGCCGGTCTTCGCCCATCCCACCGACCGCGCCGGGCTGGACGTGGCGGTGGACAGCGGCGTGGATGTGCTGGCCCACGCGGCACCGGATGCGGGCGCGTGGTCGCCGGATTTCGTGGCGCGGTTGAAGGCCGGCAACGTGGCCTTCGTGCCCACGCTGACGCTGTTCGACGCCGAACTGCGCCGCGAAGGCGTGCCCGAGCCGGTGCTGGCGAAGTTCGTCGGCGCAGCCCAGCAGCAGCTCGGTGCCATGGCGCAGGGCGGCGGACAGGTGCTGTTCGGCACCGACGCGGGCTACATCGATGTATATGACACGCGTCTCGAGTACCGGCTGATGGCCGCGTCCGGCCTGGACTGGCGGCAGATCCTCGCCAGCCTGACCACGGCGCCGGCGCAGCACTTCGGTCAGGCCGCAGAGCGTGGCCGCGTTTCGGAGGGATTGGCGGGTGACCTGGTGCTGCTGGGCTCGGACCCGCAGGACACGCCGGAGGCGTATGCGGATGTGCGGATGACGGTGCGTGCTGGGCGGGTGATTCATGAGGCGGCGGTGACGGCGGATGCCGTTCCCGACGGCGACTGATTCACTACTTGCCGGACCGTCGATGTCATCCGTCGTTATCCATCTCGCTCGGCCTCCAGAGGTTGGTCCCGCATGACAGACATCCATGACGCTCCTGGGTTCGGTGACACGGTCAGGATCAGGCACACGACGGAGACGGTCCAGGCGGGCATCGCCGGACATGAAGGGACGGTCTATGGCTTCACCACGCCCTCCGTCACCGGCGTGGAGACGGTCGGCGCACTGGCGGACGACTTCGCGCTCAATGTGCATGTCGAGGCGTTGAACGCGGCCTTCTGGCTCGACCCTAGCAATATCGGGCTGGTCTCGCGTCCCGATACGCTGGCGCTCACGGTCGGTAACAAGCGCATCGTCCTTACGCGGACGGAGGACGGCTATCAGGAGGAAAGCGAGGACATCGTGCCCTCCCGTCCATGGTGGAGATTCTGGTAGCAGATGAGCGTGGGCCTCGTGTGAGACCGCGGTAGCCGGAAACGGGAAGAGGGGTCAGGCGGCGCTTGCCTTCCTGCAATCCAGCGTGAGACGCCATGGCGCGGGTGAGCGCATGTCGACGACACGGCGCATGACGTCCGGCAACATGGCCGACGATACCAATCCCTATGGCGCGACATACGGCGGGATATGTCGCGCCATATGCGCATGTATGTCGCGTGATACCGATCGGTATGGCGCGTGATACCGGTTGGTATCTCGCGACACACTCCTCGATATGGACGGCCATATGCGGCGATATGTCGCGAGATGCCGGCACGCATGTCGGGAGACACTGCGCCGTATGGCGCGCGATATGCCTCGATATGTCGCGAGATACCGATCGGTATCTCACGTGATACCGGTTGGTATCTCCGTCCATGACCACGCGTGTGTCGCGACACACGGTGGGATATGGCGCGACACTCGCTGAGTGTGTCGCGCGGGCAGGACGGATGAAATGTTAGAGGTTTTTTCTTGCGCGGCGTCCTACAGTGGTGGTGCCCACCAGAGGGTGGGTTATCCCAACGACAAGGAAACAAGGACGACCATGAGTCAGAACATCGTAGACATCACGTTTGAAGAAGCCTCACTGGCCAATGTCGACGCCGCCCTGAGGACACTGGATGCGGGGTTGACCGGATTGATCGGGCTGGACCCGGTGCGGCGGCGCCGGTTGCACAAGATGGGCGACAAGTCGGAGGCGTTCTGCCGGCTGGCGGTGGATGTGTTGACGGCCAATCCGCAGATCCTGCCGCCGACGTTCGACCTGGCCGCGCTGCAGCGCGATGTCGCGGCGCTGGACGCGTTACGGGCACGCACGGTGGTGGTGATGCGCCTGTACCAGAAGATGCTGGACACCGAGATGGCCCTGGGCAGCGACATCATGTCCAACTGCGTGGAGGGCTATCAGCTGCTCAAGCTGGCCGGCAAGAGCGGCGGCCTGGATACGCTGCGCAAGCAGATGTCGGTGCGGTTCAAGTACAGGCGGGTGAGGGATGAGGAAGAGGGCGAGGAGTCCGCACAGGAGGGTGACGCGGTGGTCTGAGGAATGCGGATGTTTAGTGCTTAAGTGCGCAGCGAATGGGGCCTTAGGGGCTCCATTTGCTTTTTATGGGGTGTTGCGGCGATGGGTTACACGTAGGTTGGCCACCCTCTGTTCGATATGTTCGCGGGCCGCAGGCTGCTGCGTATGGCGCAGGGCGTGGTGATTACTGGTGGGCGCGAGGTATCGGGCAACCGGGCAGGGTGGTCGGTGCCGAAAGGGGAGCTAGTGTCGAAGCTGCAAGCCCTGCTGCACTCGGGCGACCTTCGTATTGCCGCCAGCCTGCCCGATGCCGCTGTACTCGCCCGGGAACTGCAGGACTTTCGGGTGCGCTTTACAGAAGCCGGCAATGCCACGTTCAACGCCCGCGAAGGGGCGCACGACGACCTTGTTCTGGCGTTGGCGCTGGCGGTGTTCGTTCTGTCCCGGCCTGAGCCCGTGGACGCCGTTCGGGTGGAGTGGGTGCGTTAACGAGTTCACAACGATGAATGAACATTATTCGCTACCTGCGATCAGGATGTTGACTCTCAGCGAACAATCTGTATCATCCATCCTCGTACGGTGGTTGGAGATTGCGGCAGCGGTAAAAGTGGTGGCCTGTTCGGCACTGTGGGGGCGAAAGCCTCTTTCCTTGCTAAGTGCATGACGACGGCGTCGTGAATCGATGACGGAGTAATGGATGAGGCGACATAGGCCGTCTTCGTGAGAAAGACGGGGTTGGTTGTTTGAGGTGAAAAGCTAGCGGGTACTCCAAAACTTCAGCGGATTTGTCAGTTATGGCCGTGAGACGGCTAGCTCAACCGGAATGGTTCCGGGGACAGCGAATCGTCATAACTGATAAGGATTTTTCCGATGAACGAACCAGATAGTAATCGTACCCCCCGCAAGCCGTCCCGACTGAAAGCATTGTTGAAGAGCTCGACTCTGAAGACCGTGTATAAGGTCGCGCATTACGCATACGTTGCCTACAAGCTCGTATCTAATTTGATTGACTGGATTTCACAGTTGATGGACTAACCTCTTACTTCCATTCACTCTAATGCTTGGAGGTTCAATCATGTTTGGCGAAGCCCTCCGTTTAGTTCGCTCCTTTCACGATGTGAATCAGGCCGAGCTAGCGGATGCTCTTGGAATTTCTCGCTCTTATCTATCTGAAATTGAGTCGGGCAAGAAGGTGCCTAGTTTGGATTTGTTGCAGAAGTACTCTGCGCATTTCAGCATCCCGTTGTCGTCCTTGATCTTGTTCTCTGAGAACGCGGGGGAGTCGCCGCGCGATCTAAAAGTGAAGAGCATGCTGGGCGAGAAGGCGATTGCGATCCTTCAGTGGATCGAAAAGAAGTCTCTATTCAAGAGTGCTGCCTGAGCCATGGGGCGCGCTCGACAAGGACGTTATGCGCTTGATCAGTCGCCCCTTTACAAGGTGACTTCTAAGCGAAAGTTGGCGGCTTTGTTGCAGGTTTCTGTTCGCGATTTGCAGTTCCTGGCTTCTTTGTCCGACAACTATCGAGCGTGGACGTTGCCGCAGAAGCGGCAAGAAGTTTTGGCAGGGATGCCCGCCAAGAAGCCCCGCTCTATTCAGCAGCCGAAGCCATTGCTGGATGCTGTGCACCGGCGAATTTCGGCTTTGTTGTCACGCATCCAAAAGCCGGGTTTTGTGTATTCCGCGACTAAAGGTCTCGACTACGTCGATAACGCGCGGCAACACATGAATGCCCATCGCGGTGTGAAAGTAGACATCAAAGATTTTTACCCCTCGGTTCGGTCTCGATTGGTGCGCACCTTCTTTGAAGAAGTCATGCGCTGTGCTCCGGATGTTGCACGCCTGCTGACGAGAATTTGTTGCGCGGGTGATGTGCTTCCGACAGGGAGTTCAGTCAGTCCTCTTCTTTCTTATTTCGCTTGCTCTCGGATGTTCGCTCGCATAGCAGCGCTGGCAGAGAGGAAGGGCATGGTATTCACCCTCTATGTCGATGACATGATGTTCTCGGGTGAAGAGGCTACGCGGCAGTTTGCTTCCGAGGTTGTGCGGGAATTGGCAGCCTATGGATTTGTAGGGCACAAGATTTCTTACTTCCCGCCCGGCTCGGTAAAGGTTGTCACTGGGGTTGCGGTGTGGCACGACAGAGTCTCGCTGCCGAGGCGGCGTTATCGAAAGATGCGGATTTTCCGCTCAGCTCTGGATCGTGAGAAGTCTTACGAGAATGCTCAGTTGCTCGCGGGCACGCTAATGGGGCAGTACAGGGAAGCCGAAAGGTTGCACCCTGGATCGCGTGCCCATGCCAGCGTCATACAGGCTCGACTTGAACTTATGCGAGCAAAAATGTTTGGGCCTTTGACGGCTGTCCCGGCGGCGAAAGTGAAGAAGGCCAAGCGGCCGATTGCATTGAATCGTGCTCAAAAAAGCTTTCTGCAACTGCGTGAGCGTTTGGCAACTGTTACAGACGTGAGCGTTACGCCTGTTTTTGCGGCTTCAGAAGCTGAGGCTACTTCCTCGGCTTCAGCCTAAGTGCTGGCGCGTGGGCGAAAGCCTCGCCATACCCAGCCAATGGAGTAGCCGAGCGCGAGCACAAACAGAAGCGGCGTTGGCCAGAATAGAAACGCCTTAAGTGCGTAGACCCTTACGTCGGAAGGGTGCTCCGTAAGCTTTCGCCGGTGCTCTGCATTTATCGCGATGACTTCATCACGAAAGATGACCTGGCTCAGCTTCGCTTACGCTAGATTTGTTCTAGCCAAGCGATCATCTGTTCGGATGTCGGGTATTTCTTTCCAAACGAATCGCGAACCTCGTAGCCGCTCACATGTTGTCCTTCGGCTTCGGTGACCTTAGCTGCGATGGCCTCGGTCGCGTCATAAATCCAAGCCGAGCGGACGGACTCGATTTTCGGTCGGCTGTCGTACGCAACGAATGCGACGAGTAGACCCCACAGCACACCCAGTACAACCCACAGCCGAAGCCATCCCCCAAGTCGCATAGCTCACACCCCGCAGTCCCCTCTGCGCAGTCTACCCACGGGGCGAGCGTAGCGAGCAATAGCAGCCGTTACGGGCCAACTACGGGCCAAAACATGTTGCAGAAAAACGAAGGGGCTAGGCCGCGAAGCCTAACCCCTTGTTTTGTTTGGTGCCGAAGGTGGGACTCGAACCCACACGGTTTTAAGGCCGGCGGATTTTGAGTCCGCTGCGTCTACCATTCCGCCACTTCGGCGCGGAGGCCGAGTATAGCCGAGCCCGGCCCCCCACCGACAGGGGCGCGGCCCCGCACCGCCTCAGTTGACCTGGTCCGTCCCCAGCAAGCGCTCACCGCGGCGCTGCCAGCCCTCCGCGCCGGCCTCGTCCTCCGGCGTGAAGATGCCGCAGCGGACCATCGTGCGCTGGTACACATGCAGACTGACCGCGATGGCCTTGTCGCTGGGATTGCGGATCGTGTGGTACTCGTGCGGTGGAATCAGGCTGCCCGCCGAGCCCGTGCCGGCCTCGATCGTGCCCGCCGGCACGAACCGGTAGCGCACGTCATCGTGCTCGGCCAATTCGTACTGCGTGATCTCCAGTCGTCCCCGCCACACCCCTTCCACGCACCACATGCCCGAATGATCGTGGATCTTGGTGCCCTGGCCCGGGCCCCACGTCATCGCGATGACGCTGTAGCCATGCTCCGGACTGGTGTACAGCTCACGGCGCGCGTAATGGTCGGAGATCGGCTCCAGCACACAGGCCGGCAGGTGCACGTCTTCGTCGCAGATCAGTTCGCACAGCGACTTGCGCAGCGCATCGGTGACGGCACGGTCGTCGCCCAGGGCGACGGCGGCGTCCAGCGACGCGACCAGCTTGTCGGCGCCGGGAAAATCGAGGGTCATCAGGCGGCCCCGGTAAGAATGTGTGCCCAGTTTAGCCGGGTGGGGCGGGGAGGGGGTTTTGCGGTGCGGGATGTGGTGGCCGTTCCCTCGTCGCGCCTCGCGGGAAGACGAGAACAGCGTCGGCGGTTTTCGGCAGGAGCCGTAGCGTGCGCTGTGCGCACGACGCGCGGTGGTGCGGTCATGGGTCGTGCGCGCGGCGCACGCTACGCCCGCGTCGCGCTTCGGGTCCCTGTGCCGCCGGTGACCGAAGGAGTTTCCGTGGGGGTGAGGGCGGGCGGAGTGGGGTGGGTTCGGCGGCGCGCACACCCTCATCCGGCGCTGCGCGCCACCTTCTCCCGGCGGGAGAAGGGAAAGTAGCGTGCGCTGTGCGCACGATGCGCGGTGGTGGGGTCATGGGGTCGGGCGCATGGCGCACGCTACGTCCGCGTCGCGCTTCTGGCCCCTGTGCCGCCTGTGACCGGAGGAGTTTTCCGTGGGAGGGAGGGGGTGGGGTGAGGGTGGGCGGAGCCGGGAGGGTTCGGCGGCGCGCACACCCTCATCCGGCGCTGCGCGCCACCCCGTATCGAGTACGGGGCAGGCTCTTCTCCCGGCGGGAGAAGGGGAGATGTAGCGTGCGCTGTGCGCACGACGCGCAGTGGTGGGGTCATGGGTCGTGCGCATGGCGCACGCTACGTCCGCGTCGCGCTTCGGGCCCCTCTCCCATCGGGAGAGGGGTTGGGGTGAGGGTCGGCGGAGTGGGGTGGGTTCGGCGGCCCGCACACCCTCATCCGGCGCTGCGCGCCATCTTCTCCCGGAGGGAGAAGGGAACAACGGGGCTCATATCTCCGCCAGGAAATCCCGTACCGCCGGGCCGAAGCGCTCGAAATCCACCAGGAAGGCATCGTGCCCCTGTGGCGACTCCAGCGGCAGGAACTCGGCCTGGGCGCCGCCGGCGGCCAGGCCTTCGGCGATCTGCTGTTGCTGCTGCAACGGGAACAGGATGTCGGTGGTGGCGCCGATCGCCAGCGCTCGCTGCACGCGGATCTTCGCCAGCCCCTTCATCACGTCGCCATCGGCGCGCTCGTCACCGGCGTATTCCGCCAGGTCGAACCAGTCCATCGACCGGCTGAGATACAGATAGCAGTTGGGGTCGAATCGGCGCACGAAGCGGCGCGCATGGCCTTCCAGATAACTCTCCACCTGGAACTCCAGGCCGAACGGCTCCTCGTCCGGGCGGTCCGACTCCAGCCGCACCCGGCCGAAGCGGCCATCCCACTCCAGCGCCGAGCGGTAGGTGATCACGCCCAGCTTGCGCGCCATGCGCATGCCGGATTCCGGATACGTGTCGTCGTCGTACTGGCCGCCGTTCCAGTTGGGATCCAGCCGGATCGCCTCGCGCTGCAGCGAGCGGATGGCGATAGAGAACGGCAGCGCCTGCGCACTGCCGGAGATGTTGATGTGCGTGCGCGCCGCGCCGGGATGCAGCAGCAGGTAAGCCAGCGCCGTCATGCCGCCCATCGAGTTGCCGATGATGCAGGCCAGTTGCTCGATGCCCAGTCCGCGTACGACGTCGAACGCGGCGTTCGCGCCGTCTTCCACCGACAGCTCGGGGAAGTCGAGGCGGTACAGCGTGCCGGTGTCCGGATTGACCGAGGCCGGTCCGGTCGAGCCCTTGCAGCTGCCCAGTGAATTCACGCACACCACGAACCAGCGGTCGGTGTCGATCGGCTTGCCCGGCCCGAGCATCGCCTCCCACCAGCCCTCGGCGTCGTTGCCCGGATTGCGCGCCGCATGCGCGTCCGGCGACAGCCCGGTGACGATCAGCACCGCATTGTCGCGGCGCTCGTTCAACGTACCCCAGGTCTCGTACGCCATCCGCGCCCCATGCAGCATGCCGCCGCGCTTCATGCGGAACGGCGAGGGCAGGGGATGGAAGCGGGTGCCGGGAGGGATGAATTCGGTCATCCCGGCAGTGTAGGCAATGCGGCGGGGCGATGCCATTTCGTGGGGCATCGTGGTGGTGCAGAGGTGCGATGGCAACCATCGCTTTCCTTCTCCCCGCTTCGCAGGGAGAAGGAGAGTCCCCGCGCGAAGAAGGAAATACCTACTTGCGGCACCACGCGATGGATGATTGGGTGTTGCGGATGGCGAACACCGTCATGCGCGTTTCCCTCTCCCTGCAAAGCGGGGAGAGGGTGCCCAACGGGCGGTTGAGGGGCGAACGGAGAGGAGAGAATGACGTTGCGATCGGCGGTCAACGTGCGCCTACGACGAAGCGTGAAGGGTTGCGCGCGAAGCGCGCCCCTCATCCGGCCTTCGGCCACCTTCTCCCCGCTTCGCAGGGAGAAGGAAAGGCAGTAGTGCCGCGTGATGCGGCCTTATGGCACCACGCGATCGATCGTCAGCGTGTAGGTGTTGCCGGCCTTAACGTCGGCAGTGACGGCGGCGGCTTCCAGGTCGCCGGTCTGCGCGGCGGGCCCGCTGCCCTTGGCGATGCGGGCCACCAGCTGCACCTGGGGCAGCTGCGACAGCTTCAGTGTCGGCATGGGGCTGTCGCCGTCGCCGAGTGGCACGGTCACGGGGAAGGCGGACACCGGCAGGCGCTTGGCGGCGACCGGCATCGGTGGACCGCCGATCTGGCGGGCGAACACGAACAGCGTGTCGCCCGGCGCCAGCTTGTCCTTCAATGCCGGCGCCAGCTCCACGGTGACCGTGAGCAGTGCGGGCGCTGTGTCGGCCGAGGCGGCCGGTGCGGTGTCCGCGAGCGGCGGCAGGCCGGCGTCGGCGCGGGCTTCGTTGATCTGCGTGCGCAGGGTGGCGGCGGTGTTGGGATCGACCTTGGCCAGCAGCGGCTCCCAGGTCTTCGCCGCTTCCGCGTGCCTGCCTTCCTGACGCTGCGCCAGGCCGACGAACCACAGGGCGCGCTGGTGGTCGGGATTGATCGCCACGGCCTGGTCGAGCAGGGCGATGGCCTGCGCGTCCAGCTTGCGCTCGGGGTTGTTGAACAGGCGTGCCTGTGCGGCTTCGACCAGCAGGTCGGCATCGGTGGGCAGCAGCTGCACGGCGCGCTCGAACGCCTTCTGCGCATCGTCGAAGCGCTGCAGGGCGGCGTAGGACTTGCCCAGCAGGCGCCAGCCTTCGGGCTCGTTGGGCTGTTTCTGCAATTCCGCTTCCAGCTGCGCGACCGCATCGTCCAGGGTGGCGGGCATGGCGGCGGAGGCCGCCTCGGGCGCGAGCGCGGCCGGCGTGCCGACCACGCGATACAGCGCGAACGTGGCGATGCCCAGCGTCGCCACGCCGGCGATCACCAGACCGCGTGCTTCACGCCACAGCGGCCACAGCACCGCCAGCAGCACGGCCAGCGACAGTACGATGGCGAGGATCACGAAGACGGTCATCACCACTCCTGGTCGGTATCGTCGGTGGCGGGTGCCGGCTGCTTCGCGCGCTTGGCGACGATGCGGCCGACCCACACGCCGCCGGCGAGCAGGAGCAGCAGCGGGCCGAACCAGAGGATGTAGGTGCCGGGCGCGACGTCGGGCTTGTACAGCACGAATTCGCCGTAGCGCTCGACGAGGAACTGCTTCACCTGGGTGTCGTCCTTGCCCTGGCGCATCAGGTCGAGCACCTCGCGACGCAGGTCGTGCGCGATCTGCGCGTTGGAGTCGGCCAGCGACTGGTTCTGGCACATCACGCAGCGCAACTCGGCGGTGAGCTTGTGGAAGCGGACTTCCTCGGCTTCGTCGCGGAATTGCAGCGGGGTGGGATCGCTGGCCTGCGCGAAGGCGGGGAGGGTGCAGAGCGCCAGCAGCAATGCGAGCACGTACCGTAGAGCCGAGCTTGCTCGGCTGCTCTTCGTTGCCGCATCGCGCAGCCGAGCAAGCTCGGCTCTACATGGGAGCCTTGATGTCGGGAATGCGGTCATCGGCCGGCTTCGATCTTTTCCAGCGCGGGGATCAGCTGCTGGTCGATGATGGCCTGGTCGATGGCACCGACGTGCTTCCACCGGATCACGCCCTGGTCGTCGACCAGGAAGGTCTCCGGCGCGCCATAGATGCCCCAGTCGATCGCGGTGCGGCCCTCGAGGTCGGCGACCACCATCATGTACGGATTGCCGAACTGCTCCAGCCAGCGCAGCGCGTCCTCGCGCTCGTCCTTGAGGTTGTAGCCGATGAAGCGCACGCGCTTGGTCAGTGCGAACTTCGTCAGCACCGGATGTTCGACGCGGCATTCCGGGCACCAGCTGCCCCACACGTTCATCACGTAGGGCTGGCCGGCGAGGTCGGCGTTGGTGACGCGCCTGGCCGGGTCGTGCAGCAGCGGCAGGTCGAACGCGGGCGCGGGCTTGCCGATCAGCGGCGAGGGCAGCGCATCGCGCCCGGCGCGGTCGGACTGCTTCACGCCGTAGTACAGCAGGCCCATCAGGCCGACGAAGAACAGGCCGATGATGACCAGCGCAAAGGTCATCGCGCCGCGCGAGCGCGGCGGTGAGGGCGGGAGTTCGGATGCGTGGTTCATGCGGGGCGCGCCTCGGCGGTCTTGTGGTTCCGGAACCGGCGGTCGGCGGCGGTGACGAAGCCGCCCAGCGCCATCAGCGCGGCGCCGAGCCAGATCCAGCGGACGAAGGGTTTGATGTGCACGCGCAACGCCCAGGCGTCGTTGCCCAGCGGTTCGCCGATGGCGACGTAGACGTCGCCCAGCACGCCGGGCCTGATGCCGGCTTCGGTCATCACCTGGCCGCCGCTGGCGTAGGCACGCTTTTCGGGGTGCAGCAGCGTCACCGGCTTGCCGTCGCGCAGCACCTGCACGTGGCCGCGGTCGGACAGGTAGTTGGGTCCCTGCGTTTCATCGACGCCCTGGAAGTGGAAGCCCCAGCGGCCGACCTCGACCGTCTGGCCGGGCTTCACTGCCAGTTCGCGCTGCACGTTCAGTCCCTCGACCAGCAGTGCGCCGACCAGGAACACCGCTACGCCGGTATGCGCCAGCGTCATGCCGAGCATCTCGGGGGTGAAGCGGCCGTTCGCGCGCAGGCGCTGCCAGAGGAAGCGCAGCGTGCCCAGGCCGACCCAGGCCGCACCGAGGATGCCGGCGGCGACCTTCAGCTTGCCCTGCGGGGCCACGAAGTACGCGATGACGGCCAGCACCAGCGCCAGACCGGCCCACGGCAGCAGCATGGCGAATGGCTTGGCCAGGTTGTCGCGCTGCCACCTGGTGATCGGCCCGAACGGCACCAGCGCCACCAGCGGCGCCATCAGCACGATGAAGAGCAGGCTGAAGTACGGCGGACCGACGGAGATCTTGCCGAGATTGAGCGCATCGGCGATCAGCGGGTACAGGGTGCCCAGCAGCACCATCGCGCAGGCCGCGGTGAGCAGCAGGTTGTTGGCCAGCAGCAGCGTCTCGCGCGAGCTGGCGGCGAAGTACGACTTCTCCGATTCGCCATCGGCCAACTGCGGCGCGCGCAGCGCGTACAGCAGCAGCGAGCTGCCGATCACGATGCCGAGGAAGATCAGGATGAACACGCCGCGGGTGGGATCGGCGGCGAAGGCGTGCACGCTGGTGATCACGCCCGAGCGCACCAGGAACGTGCCCAGCAGCGACAGCGAGAATGCGGCGATCGCAAGCAGCAGCGTCCAGCCACGGAACGCACCGCGCTTCTCGGTGACCGCCTGCGAATGGATCAGCGCCGCGCCGACCAGCCACGGCATGAAGCTGGCGTTCTCGACCGGGTCCCAGAACCACCAGCCGCCCCAGCCCAGTTCGTAGTACGCCCACCAGCTGCCCAGCGCGATGCCCAGCGTCAGGAAGCCCCAGGCCACGTTCGTCCACGGCCGCGTCCAGCGCAGCCAGCGTGCATCCACGTGACCGTCGAGCAGCGCGGCGATGGCGAACGCGAACGGCACCACGAAGCCCACGTAGCCCACGTACAGCAGCGGCGGATGGATGATCATCCCCGGGTCCTGCAGCAGCGGATTGAGGTCGCGGCCTTCGCCCGGCGACGGCAGCAGGCGGACGAAAGGATTGGAGGTGAAGATCAGGAAGGCCAGGAAGCCGATCGCCACCACGCCCATCACGCCGAGCACGCGCGCCATCACCACGTCCGGCAGGCGGCGCGAGAACAGCGCCACCGCGCCGGTCCACAGCGCCAGCACCAGCGCCCACAGCAGAAGCGAACCCTCGTGCGAGCCCCACACCGCGGTGTAGCGGTAGACCATCGGCAGCAGCGAATTGGAGTTGTCGGCCACGTACTTGACCGAGAAATCCTGCTTCACGAACGCCACGGTGAGGGCGATGAAGGCCAGCATCACCAGCCACAGCTGCGCATACGCGGCCGGTCGTGCCACCTCCATCCAGGCCGTCTTGTTGCGTTGCGCCCCGGCCAGCGGCAGCGCCGCCTGCAGGATCGCCACCAGCAGCGCCAGGATCAGCGCGATTTGTCCGAGTTCAGGAAGCATCAGTCATCCATTCCCTCGCCCTGCGGACGGGGGTGAGAACGATCTGCTTGCGCGGCATGCCGCGCAGATCGTTTGAACGCCGGGCGCGCTGCGCCGGGCCGGGGTGGGTGCCGAAGGCGGGTGAGGGGCGAGCGGAGAGAGGGGGCGTCCGCAATCCGGGAACCAGCAACGCGCGCGGTAGTTCGCGGGGCGCACGGAGAGCAACGGCAAAAGCGCCCCTCATCCGGCCTCCGGCCACCTTCTCCCCGCACGCGGGGAGAAGGGAGCGGGCACGCGGCACCCTCAATTCACGGACCCGGCAGGCGCGGCCTGCACGTCGTGCTTCTGGTGCGCCTTGCCCATCTTGTCGGCGACTTCCTTCGGCATGTAGGCCTCGTCGTGCTTGGCCAGCACGTCGGTGGCCACGAAGACGCCATCCTGCATGGAGCCGGTGGCGACCACGGCCTGTCCCTCGCGGAACAGGTCGGGCAGGATCTTGTCGTAGCGCACCGTCAGCTGCGCATCGCCGTCGGTGACGCCGAAGTGCGTGACCAGCGAGCCCGGTTCGCGCTTGAACGAGCCTTTCTCGACCATGCCACCCAGGCGGAAGCGGGCTTCGCCGGCTTCGCCGCGCAGTACCTCAGCCGGGGTGTAGAGGTAGGCCACGTTGCGCTGCAGGGCCATCGCGATGAGCGCGGTGGCGGTGCCGGCCACCAGGACGGCGAGCAGCACGAACAGCAGGCGGCGGCGACGCACGGGATTCATCGGTCAGCGTTCCAGGTCGGCGGGGGCGGCGTTGCGGCGCGCGTCGCGCGCCACGCGTTGGCGGGCGGCGCGCAGCTCGCGGCGCACCTGCAGGCGCGGGGCGAGGAAATCCCAGCCCAGCACCACGGCGAACACGGCGTAGGCGCCGATGACGTATTCGAGGTAGCTCACGGCGTGGCCTCCTTCGCGGCGGCGAGCTTCGCCACCCAATCCTTGCCGGCCTCGCGGCGCAGGTTGTCGGCACGCGCGCGCGCCAGCAGCGAACCGGCGAACCAGAACTTCGTCGCGATCACCATCAGCACCAGCGGCAGGATCATGCTGTCGTCCATGCTGGACTCGCCGAACACGCGGATGGTCTGGCCCTGGTGCAGCGAGTTCCACCACACCACCGAGTAGCGGATCACCGGCAGGATCGCCACGCCCACGATGGCCAGCAGGCCGGCCGCGCGGGCGGCGCTGCGGCGGTCGTCGATGGCGCCGTACAGGCCCATCACGCCCAGGTAGAGGAACAGCAGGATCAGTTCGGTGGTCAGGCGCGGGTCCCAGTCCCACCACGTGCCCCACATCGGCTTGCCCCAGATGCTGCCGGTGGCCAGGGTGATGACGGTGAACGCGGCGCCGGTCGGCGCGCAGGCCATCGCCAGGATCTCGCACAGCTTGATCCGCCAGACCAGCGCGATGGCCGCGTAGAACGCCATCAGGCCGAACACGAACATGCTCATCCAGGCGCTGGGCACGTGGATGTAGAGGATGCGGAAACTGTCGCCCTGCTGGTAGTCGGCCGGCACCACGAACAGCGCCTGCCACAGGCCCAGGCCGAGCAGCACGATGGCGGCCAGGTAACACCACGGCGTCCAGCGCGCCGCGAAGCGGTCGAAGTAGGGTGGTGAACCGAGTTGGTGGAACCAGCGGACGAGAGGATTCATGCGGCGGCGTAGGTCTTCAGGTCAGGGCGATGCGGATCGCCGCGGCGGCGGCCAGGGGCGCCAGCAGCAGCGAGAGCAGCAGGCCGGCGCCCAGCCAGAGGAGGGCGCCGGAGGCATCCAGCCCTTGTGCGCTGGCGGCGACGGCACCGGCGCCAAACACCAGCACGGGGACGTACAACGGCAACGCCAGCAGGGCCACAAGAATACCAGAGCGCCTCATGCCGACCGTCAGCGCCGCGACCACCGCGCCCAGCAGGCTCAGCAGCGGCGTGCCCAGCGCAAGCGTGGCCAGCAGCATCGGTAGTTGGCTGCGTGGCAGGTGCAGCATCTCGCCGAGCAGCGGCGCGGCGAGCACCAGCGGCAGCGTGGTGGTGGCCCAGTGGGTCAGCACGCGCACCAGCACCAGCCAGGAAAGCGGCACCGGCGCCAGGATCCACTGCTCGAGCGAGCCGTCCTCGGCATCGCCGCGGAACAGCGTATCCAGCGACAGCAACCCGGCCAGCAGCACCGCCACCCACAGCACCGCCGGCGCGACCCTGGCCAGTGCCTGCGGCTCGGTGCCGAGTCCGAGCGCGAACAGCACCACCACCAGCAGCGCGAACAGCGCCGGCTGCAGCGCGTCGCCGCGACGGCGCCACAGGAGCTGCACGTCGCGGACAACAAGCGCACGGGCGGTCTGGAGGAGTGACGGTGCGGTGCTCATGCGTGGGCCCCCACGAAGCAGCTCCTTCCCCCGCATGCGGGGGAAGGCTGGGATGGGGGCGAAGCGGAGTGGTGTGCCGTGATCAAGGCATAGGAATTCCGCACGCGCCGTCCCTGCATACGCGACACTCGATGCGGGACCGGGCCGACGCATCGACGTGCGCCGGTTTGCCCCCACCCCGGCCCTCCCCCGTGAACGGGGGAGGGGACGGTGTGCGGCGGCGTCGGAAACATCACGGCGGGGTTCATGCCGCGCCTCCCCGTTCCAGCACCAGCATCCGCGTCTGCACCGGTGGCGCGGCGTAGGCGCCGTGGGTGGTGACCAGCGCGGCGCCGCCGTCGCGCAGGTGCGCGGAGATCATGCGGTTCACCAGGGTGATGCCGTCCAGGTCGAGGTTGGCGTAGGGCTCGTCCAGCAGCCACAGCGGCGAGGGCGACAGCCACAGGCGGGCCAGCGAGAGGCGCTTCTTCTGCCCGGCGGACAGCTGGCGGGCGAGGGCGTCCTCGTAGCCGGCCAGGCCGACCATCGCCAGCGCATTGCCGGGCATCTGGCGTGCGCGGCGGCCATGCAGGCCGCAGAGGAAGTTGAGGTTTTCGAGGGTGTTCAGGTCGGCTTTGAGGGCCGGCAGGTGGCCGAGGTAGGCCATCGCGTGCGCCCGGCGCGACGGGCCGGCGGGCTGGCCGTCGATGTCGATCTGGCCGGCATCGGCACGCAGCAGGCCGGCCAGTACGCGCAGCAGGGTGGTCTTGCCGACCCCGTTACCGCCCTGCACCAGCAGCGCCTCGCCCTCGTCCACGGCGAAGTCCAGCGGCCCGAACACCGGTTCGTCATTGCGCGAGAACGCCAGGGCGCGGGCGGCCAGCAAGGGCGGGTGGCGGGGAGCGGCGTCGGTCATCGGATCGGGCGTTCCCGGGCGGGAGGCTGGAGTGTCCTGGCGGTTCAGCCGCCCATTCTAAACGGAGGGGCCGGTCCGGCCGCCTGCGACACGCCGTCGCGGTGTCAGCCCACCCAGTCGGTGTGCGGATCGTCGTCGGCCTGCGGCGGGCGCGGCCACATCATCCGCAGCCGCACCGGCGCGTCGGCGTGCCAGAACAGGGTGCCGCCCTGGCCGAATTCGCGCGCCAGCGCATCGGCCTGTTCCGTCGAGGGGTCCAGCACCAGGCAACCGTGCTCGACCATGCCGCCCTGGCTGTTGCAGCCGAGCGCGGGGTGGAACGCCAGGCCCAGCATGTGCAGGCGCGCATGCAGGCGTTCCTGCGCCGCGTCGTTGACCGGTCGCGGCGCGTCGCCGGGCGGCGGATTCCACGCGGTGATGAACAGATAGCGCGATGCCATGACCTGCCGCTCGACATCTGGGGCGGTCATGCCGGTGCGGAACAGCCACTCCTGCCGGCCGACGCTGACGAAGTAATGCGCGGCGGCCCAGGCGGCGGCCAGCCGCGCGCGCTCCGCCTCGGGAACCGCTCCGAGGCCGGTGCCGTCGGCGGAAGCACGGTGGTCGGCCATGGCCGCATCATCGCGCGTAACGCCCGGCGCGTACACTCTGCGCTCCCCCCAACGACGAGTCCCCGAACCAGGATGTCCCAGCCGCAGACCAAGCTGCCCAAGGTGGGCACCACCATCTTCACCGTCATGTCGCAGCTGGCCGCCGAGCACGGCGCGGTCAACCTGGGGCAGGGGTTCCCGGATTTCGCGGTGCCGCAGCGGCTGGTGGACGAACTGGACGCCGCCATGCGCGCAGGCCACAACCAGTACGCGCCGATGACCGGCGTGGCGCCGCTGCGCCAGGCCATCGCCGAGAAGGTGCTGCGCTGCTACGGACGGCAGGTGGACCCGGACACCGAGATCACCGTGACCAGCGGCGCCACCGAGGCGCTGTTCAACGCCATCCACGCGGTGGTGCGCCCGGGCGAAGAGGTCATCGTGCTGGACCCGGCCTACGACAGCTACGAGCCTGCCATCGACCTGGCCGGCGCGCGCGCCGTGCACGTGCCGCTGGATCCGCAGACGTTCGCGGTGGACTGGGACCGCGTGCGTGCGGCCATCACGCCGAAGACGCGCCTGCTGATCGTCAACAGCCCCCACAACCCGTCCGGCGCGATGTTCGACGAAGCCGACATCCGCGCGTTGTCGGCGTTGCTGGAAGGTACCGGCATCTACCTGATCTCCGACGAGGTGTACGAGCACATCGTGTTCGACGGTCGTCGCCACGAGTCGATCCTGCGGTATCCGGAACTGGCCGCGCGCGCGTTCGTCGTGTCCAGCTTCGGCAAGACCTACCACTGTACCGGCTGGAAGATCGGCTATGCCATCGCGCCGCCGGCGCTGAGCGCGGAGTTCCGCAAGGTGCACCAGTACAACGTGTTCTGCACGTTCGCTCCCGCGCAGCATGCCTTCGCCGCGATGATCCGCGACGAACCGGAACACTACGAGCAGCTGGGCGCGTTCTACCAGGACAAGCGCGACCGCTTCCGCAAACAGCTGCTGGGCACGAAGTTCAAACCGCTGCCGGTGCCGGGCGGCTACTTCCAGCTGGTCGACTATTCGGCGGTCAGCGATCTGCCGGATGCCGAGTTCGTGAAGTGGCTGACCATCGAACATGGCGTCACCGCGATCCCGCTGTCGCCGTTCTACGACACACCGCCGGCCGGTCAGCGCCTGGCGCGCCTGTGCTTCGCCAAGAACGAGGCGACGCTGGATGCGGCGATCGAACGGTTGAAGACGCTGTAAAGACGCGTCATTCCGTCGGCTTTCAACAGTCGAATGGCTGTTCAGGCCGGAATCCATCTGGTTTCTGCTCCAGCCTTCGAAAAGCGGCAAAGCCAATGGATCCCAGCTTGCGCTGGGATGACGTCGGATACATTTCGATCGTCATCATCATGGTGGCGGCCTGGAGACAGAAACGATGCAGGATCTTCGCATTTCCCTCGTACAGGGCGAGACCCGCTGGCACGACCCGGCGGGCAACCGCGACTACTACGGTGGCCTGATCGCGCCGCTGGCAGGGCAGACCGATCTGGTGATCCTGCCGGAGACCTTCACCAGCGGCTTCAGCAACGAGGCGATCGACCAGGCCGAAGGCATGGAGGGCGCCACGGTGGCGTGGATCCGCGAACAGGCCACGAAACTCGATGCCGCCGTCACCGGCAGCGTGCAGTTGCGTACCGACGAAGGCGTGTTCAATCGCCTGCTGTTCGCGACACCCGATGGCGATCTCCAGTACTACGACAAGCGCCACCTGTTCCGCTACGCCAACGAGCACAAGCGCTATGCCGCCGGCCGTGATCGGCTGACGGTGGAGTGGAAGGGCTGGCGGATCAATCCGCTGGTCTGCTACGACCTGCGCTTCCCCGTGTTCGCACGCAACCGCTACGACGTGGAGCGTACCGGGCAGCTGGATTTCGATCTGCAGTTGTTCGTCGCCAACTGGCCGGCGGCGCGCGCGTATCCGTGGAAGACGCTGCTGCGCGCGCGGGCGATCGAGAACCTGTGCTACGTGGCCGCGGTGAATCGTGCGGGCACGGACGGCAACGGGTTGGAGTACTCCGGTGACAGTGCGGTGATCGATTTCCTGGGGCAGCCGATGGTGGAGTTGCCGGCGGGCGAGGGGGTGGTGACCACGGTGGTCTCGGCGGAAGCGCTGGCGGCGCATCGGGAACGGTTCCCGGCGATGCTGGATGCGGACCGGTTCGAGTTGCGCTGAGTATTTGAGCCCTCTCCCTGCGGCGACCGAAGGAAGTCCCCGTGGGAGAGAGGGGTTGGGGTGAGGGGTAACGAAGTCCGTGTCTTTAGGCCGCCCTTGGCCGCCACTACATCCGCGGCACCCCGTAGTTCGATGGCCTTGCGGGATGGGTTTCTTCTTTCAAGCATGGTGCCGCTCGCCGCGGGGGCATTCCTTTCTTTGCTCGTGCAAAGAAAGGAACCAAAGAAACACGCCCCAGGCGGCACGCCCTCCGCGCTGCGCGCTCCGGGTCCGCGAGCGGCCCGGGAATTTTCGTAAGGCACATCCATGTGCCATACGAAAACGCCGTCATCCATGACGGCGCCCTTCGGGTTTTACCCGACCCACTCGCTGTGCCTCATGGGGACCGGAAAGCATGAGCAACGGCAAAAGCAGCTCTTGGGGCCCCTTAGGTCGGGCAGTCACGGCGGGCAAAACCCCGCAGGGGCGGCGCACATGGATGTGCGCCGTTTTCGGCCAAGGCAGGATGCCTTGTCCGAAAATTCCCGTCGTGACTGCGAACCCGCCGCTTGCGGCGGGCCGACCGCCGGGGTGTGTTTCTTTTGCCTACTTTTCTTTGCACAAGCAAAGAAAAGTAGGGCCCCCGCGGCGAGCGGCGCCAAGCGTAGGCAGCAGAAAGCCCCTCACGCACGGCCACCAAAGGCAAAAGCTATCGCGGCTGTTGTGGCAGCAAAGGCCAACGAAGACACGGACTTCGTTGGCCCTCACCCCAACCCCTCTCTCCCACGGGGACTTCCTTCGGTCGCCGCAGGGAGAGGGGCTCAAAGGCGTCAGCCTGCCTTCTGCGGCAGGATCTGGCACACCGCCTGGCATATCACCAGCACACGGCCTGCGTCGTCGCGCACCTCGCCGGCGAGGAACAGCTGCGTGCGCGTGCGTTCCACCAACCACGCATGGCAGACGATGTGCGGCATCTCCGGCGTCACCGGGCGCAGGTACTGGGTGTTGAGCGAGGTCGTCACGCTCGGCGGTGCGATCAGGTACGAGAACGGCCCCAGCGTATTGTCCAGCGCGGCGACGATGAAACCGCCCTGCATGTGCCCGATCGGATTCTGGTAGCGCGGCGATACAGGGAAGCGCATCGCCAGCGACTGCCCTTCCACGTAGTCGACCGGTTCGCCCTGCATGTCGAGCAGGCAGGGCGGCGGGATCTGCAGCGGGGCGCCGGCCAGCAGGCGGCTGCGCAGCAGGGCGTCGATGTCGGCGGTCGCGTCGCTCATGGGGTGAAGCTCAACTCGAAGGAGATGAAGAATGGTGCGCGCGGCGGCGCGGACAGCGTGCTGTCCCGGATCCGCTTCTGCACGCAGATCGCCAAGGGCGTGCCGCCTTCCCGCCACGTGCGCACCACCTTGCCGCCGGCGTCCAGTTCCGCGACCACCACGAACGGGGCGGTGTCGGCCGTCGGCGTGGCGCAGCCGGCGATGGCGGCATCCAGCGCAAGCCGTTGCGCATCGCGCAGCGCGCCGGCCTCGCTGGCGGGCAGCGAGGCTTCGTCGGCGTCCGCCTGCCGCTTGGCGGTGCTGTAGTCGGCGGGTGCCTGCGCCTGCGCCACCGTGGCGATGCCCAGGCCGCAGGCGAACACGAGGGCACGCATCATCGGCGCGTCCTCACGGCGCCTTCGGCGGTTCGATGCGCCAGACCTTGCCGTCGTCCTCGTCGGTGACGACGTAGACGCTGCCATCCGCCGCCACGCGCACGTCCCGCACGCGCTCGCCGATCTCGTTGAGCAGGCGCTCCTCGCCGACGATCCTGTCGCCGTCCAGGGTCAGGCGGATCAGGTTGCGCTCCGCCAGCGCGCCCACGAACACGCTGTCGTTCCACGGGCTGTCGGGCTTGCCGGTGAGGAAGGCCATGCCGGAGACGCCGGGCGACTTCTCCCACAGGTGGAACGGCTGCTCCATGCCGTCCTTCGTCTTGCCTTCGGCTTCCGGGATGGGCTGGCCGGAATAGTTGATGCCGTGGGTGATGATCGGCCAGCCGTAGTTCTTGCCGGCTTCCGGCAGGTTGATCTCGTCGCCGCCGCGCGGACCATGCTCGTTCTGCCAGAGCTTGCCGGTGCGCGGATCGCGGGCCATGCCCTGCATGTTGCGGTGACCGTAGCTGTAGATCTCCGGGCGTGCATCGGCGCGACCGACGAACGGATTGTCCTTCGGCACGCTGCCGTCCAGGTTCAGGCGCACCAGCTTGCCCTGCAGCTTGTCCAGTTCCTGCGCAGTGGGGCGGTTGTTGCGGTCGCCCTGGCTGATGAAGAGGTGGCCGGCATCGTCGAACACGAGGCGCGAACCGAAGTGGTTGGGGCCTTCCAGCTTCGGTTCCTGCCGGTAGATGACCTTGACGTCGGTCAGCGCATCGCCGGACAGCGTGCCGTAGGCGACGGCGGTACCGGCGGTGCCGTTGTCGCCGGGCTCGGCGTAGCTCAGGTAGATGCGTTGGCTGCTGGCGAAGTCCGGTGCGAGCACCACGTCGAGCAGGCCGCCCTGGCCCGTTGCCCACACCTTGGGCACGCCGGCGATCGGCGCGGATACCGCACCGTCGGCGCCGACGCGGCGCAACTGGCCGCTGCGTTCGGTCACCAGCATGGCGCCATCCGGCAGGAACGCCAGGCTCCAGGGATGATCCAGGCCGCTGGCCACGCGGGTCACGCGGATCTGGCCGCGCGCGCTGGCCAGGGTCTGCGACGGCTGCTCCACCGGCGCCGCCTGGGCGGCCGTCGGCGTGGCGCCCTGGGTGGCATCGCCATTGGCGGAGGAACCGCATGCGGCCAGCGGCAGCACGAGGAGGAGGGCGGTGGCGAGTCGATGGGATGCGTGGCGCAACGTGGTGTCTCCTGTGGGGAAAGTCAGCGGT
Organism: Pseudoxanthomonas sp.; assembly: GCF_035999195.1. Taxonomy (NCBI): domain Bacteria; kingdom Pseudomonadati; phylum Pseudomonadota; class Gammaproteobacteria; order Lysobacterales; family Lysobacteraceae; genus Pseudoxanthomonas; species Pseudoxanthomonas sp. The sequence goes on along the minus strand of NZ_DASYGY010000007.1, from coordinate 41,532 downwards.
AACCGGCGGCCTGCAGTTCGAACAGTTCGGCGTAGCGTCCGCCGGCGGCCATGAGCTGCTCGTGCGTGCCGCTCGCTTCCAGCCGTCCCTGGTCGAGGACCAGGATGCGGTCGGCCATGCGGACGCTGGAGAAGCGGTGCGAGATCAGCACCGCGGTCCGATTGTCCGACAATTCCTTGAAGCGTTGGAAGACCTCGAACTCCGAGCGCGCATCGAGCGCGGCGGTCGGTTCATCCAGGATCATCACCTGCGCATCGCGCATGTAGGCGCGGGCGATGGCGATCTTCTGCCACTGGCCACCGGACAGGTCCACGCTGTTCTTGAAGCGGCGTCCCACCAGTTGGTCGTATCCGCGCGGCAGGCCTTCGATCACGTCGTCGGCCATCGCGCGTGCGGCCGCGTCGCGGATGCGCGCGTCGTCCTGCATGGCGTCGATGCGGCCCACACCGATGTTCTCGCCGGCGGTGAGGTGGTAGCGCACGAAATCCTGGAAGATCACGCCGATGTTGGCGCGCAGGTCGTCGATGTCGTACTCCCGCAGGTCGCGCCCGTCGAGCAGGATGCGGCCCTCGTCCGGGTCGTACAGGCGCGCGAGCAGCTTCACCAGCGTGGTCTTGCCGGCGCCGTTCTCGCCGACCAGCGCCAGCACCTCGCCGGCCTGCAGCTCGAAGTCGAGATGCCGCACCGCCCAGCGCTCGGCATCGGGATAGCGGAAGCCCACGTTCTCGAACACGAAGCCACGCGTGATGGGGCGCGGGATCGGCACTGCGTTGGCGGGTGAGGTGATCTCCGGTTCGATCTCGAAGAACGAGAACAGGTCGTCCAGGTACAGCGCCTGGCCCGCCACCTGCGAGAAGCCGATCAGCAGGCCTTCCAGCAGCTGGCGCAGGCGCAGGAAGCTGCCGGCCAGGAAGGTCAGGTCGCCGATGCTGAAGTCGCCGCGCACCGTGCGCCAGGCGATGTAGCCGTAGGCGACGTAGTAGCCCAGCGTGCCCAGTGCGGCGAGGACGGTGCCCCAGACCGCGCGCCGCCGCGCGAGCGCGCGGTTGGCGAGGAAGAACTTTTCCGCCAGGTTGCGGTAGCGCTCGATCAGGAAGCGGTGGAGGTTGAAGATCTTCACCTCCTTCGCCGTTTCCACGCTCGCGCCCATCTGCCGCAGGTATTCCAGCTGGCGTCGCTCCGGCGTCCACTGGAAGTTGAGCGAATAGCCCAGTGCGTTGAAGTGCGCCTCGCCGACGAAGGCAGGGATCAACGCCAGCGCCAGCAGCGCGATCAGCCACGGGGCATAGACCAGCAGGCCGGCGGCGAAGGCGACCACGGTGATCGCGTCCTGTACCTGGCCGAACAGCTGGCTCATCAGGTTCATGCGCCCCATCGTCTGGCGACGCGCGCGGTCCAGCTTGTCCTGCAGGTCGGGGTCCTCGAAATCCTCCAGGTCCAGCGTGGCCGCGTGTTCCATCAGCCGCACGCTGGTCGCGTTGGTGAACAGTTCCGACAGCAGCGCGTCGGCATAGCTCACCAGCCGTCCGAGCAGGTCCGAGCCGATGGCGAGCGCGAACTCCAGTGCCAGCAGCGTCGCCAGCGTGTCGAGCTGTCCGCTGCGCCAGGCCTCGCCCAGCGAGCCGAAATCCAGACCCAGTCCGACCAGACGGATCGCTTCGTCGATGATGAGTTTGGCGATGTACAGCGTCACCACCGGCACGAACGCACGCAGCAGGCGCAGGCCCAGGCTGGCGAGGGTCAGTACACGGCTGGTCTGCCAGATCTGGCGCAGGAACGGGCCGAGGTTGCGCATCGCATCGAAGCGCTCGCGCAGGTTGGGCGTGGGGTTGCGTGCGGGCGCGGCATGCGGGGAGGGCGACGGCATGCCCGGATTGTGCCCGTTCACGGCGTTGCCGTCAGTGAAGGCGCCCGCCTGCCGCGGCGGCGATCAGTGTGCCGGCATCAACGCATCGCCACCGTCGGACCGAGCGGCTGGATCTCCAGTGCCTGGCCGGGTTCCACACGCTCGCCGCCGCGCACGATCAGGCGATCACCGGCGCTGACGCGGCCGGTGACCTCGACCAGCCCCTCCACCTCCGCGCCGGTCTCGACCGGCACGCGCTCGGCGTTGCCGGCGCCGTCCACGCGCATGACGAAGTCGCCCTCGCGGCGCAGGATCACCGCGTCGCGGGGCACCGCCACCACGGTGCGCGTCGCCGCGCTCGGCAGACCGACGTCCACGGCGGTGCCTACCGGGATGTCCAGGTCCGGCACGGCGATGCGCAACTCGAGCTGGCGCGAGGCTTCATCGCCCACCGGCACCAGCGCACTGACCGGGTAGGCGCGTTCCTCGCCGGCGCTGCGAACGCGGACTTCGGTGCCGGTCGCCAGATGGCGGGCCAGGTCCACCGGCGCGCGGACGCGCACTTCCTGCGCGCCCGTATCGACCAGGCGCGCGACCGCGCCGCCGGTGACCAGGTATTCGCCGAGCTGGGTGAGGCGCTCGGCGACGATGCCGTCGAAGGGCGCGCGCACCACCATCTGGTTGCGCTGGTGGCGGGTCTGCGCAAGCTGCGCCAGTACGCGTGCGCGTTCCTGCACCAGCACGTCGCGGTCGGCGCGAAGTTGCTCGTACTGCGCGCGGGCGATGTTCTGCTGCGCTGCCAGTTGGGCGTAGCGCTGCTCCTGGCGGTTGGCCATCGCCAGCTGTGCCTGGATGCGGGCCAGGTCCGCCTGGCCTTCCTGTTCGCGCAGGCGCAGCGCGGTGTCGTCGAGCACCGCCAGCGCCTGGCCCTTGCGTACGCGCTGGCCGACCTCCGCCACGTCCACGACACGCCCGTCCTGCTCGCCGGCGATGCGCGCATCGCGCCGGCTGATGACGCTGCCCGGCGACCAGTGGCGCGGCGCGAAGGCGGCGCTGACGGCGGGCGCCACGCTGACGATGGCCGGGGGCGCGTCGGGTTTCGCGGAAGGTGCGCTGGCATCGGCGTCCCATTTGATCAGGGGGAGCGCGAGGACGCCGGCCAGCGCGGTGGCGAGCAGCAGTTTGGGCAGGGGACGCATGGGATTCTCCGGAGCGGGGGTCAGGAAACGGCGTGGGGGAGGGGCGTTTCGGTGGTGTCGCCCGCGCGACGCGGTGCGCGTTCGCCGGCCAGGCGCAGCAGTGCCGGCACCAGCACCACGGTGAACAGCAGGCTCAGCGCCACACCGCCGACCGAGACGGCAGCCAGTCCGCGGTAGATCACCGCGCCGGGGCCCGGGTTGATCGCCATCGGCAGCGCGCCCAGCACGCCGGTCAGCGCGGCGATCAGGATCGGGCGCAGCCGCTGGTCCAGCGCCTGCCTCAATGCATCGTCCAGCGAGGCGCCGCCGGCCTGCGCTTCGCGGGCCTGCGCGACCAGCAGGATCGCGTTGTTGATCACCATGCCCAGCAGCATGATGAAACCGATCATCGACAGCAGGTCCAGTGTCTGGCCGGCGGCCAGATCCAGCACCCGCAGGCCAGCGACGCCGCCCAGCACCGCCATCGGCAACGTGGCCATGACGAAGGCGCTGTCGCGCAGCGACTTGAACATCGCCGCCATCAGCATGAACAGCACCACCAGCGCCAGCGCGAAATTCGTGCCCATGCTGCGCACCACTTCGCCCAGTCGGTCGGCGCTGCCGGAGATGCGGATGGCCGCGTCCGGCGGCAATGCATCGCGCAGCGACGGCACGATCTCGTCGTTGACGATGTCCAGGGCTTCTTCCAGCGACATCGTCTCGGGCGGATCGACCGTCAGCGTCACGGTGCGGCGGCGGTCGATGCGGCGCAGCTGGTTGGGCGCCAGCACGGTGTCCACGCGCGCCAGGTCGGCCAGGGTCAGCACACCGCCCTGCGGCGTGGCCAGCGGCGCGGCGCCGAGGCGCTCGATGTCGTCGCCGCGATTGCTGCGCAGGATGATGGCGAGACGTCGGTCGCCGTCGAAGTATTCGCCCAGCCACTGGCCATCGCCGAGCGCACGCACGACCGTGCCCAGTTCGGGCCGGCGCCAGCCGACCTCGGCGAGACGACGGTCGTCGGGGTTGATGCGCAGCTCCGGCGTTCCCGCATCCGCGTTCGGCCACGCCTGCACGTTGGCGCCGGCGAAACGGTCCGACAGCAGCTTGCGGCCGGCCTCCGCGGCGCGCGTGAGGGCATCGCCGTCGCCGTGCTGCAGGTGGATGGCGATGGCGCGTGCCGAGCCGCCGAAGCTGCCGAACAGTTCGCCTTCGCTGGCGAAGGCACGCGTGTCGGGGAAGCCGACGACGATCTCGTCGCGGACGATGCGCTCCAGTTCGCCGATGTCGTCCGGATCGACGACGCGCGCACCCAGCGAGCCGCCGCCGGGCCACAGGTTGAGGTACCAGTTGCTGAGCTGCGGGCCCTTCTCGCCGTCCATGTACGGGCGCATGCGTTCGAGGATGACGGGGGCGATCTCGCGGTCGACGCGCTCCGGGCTCATGCCGGGCGGAAAGTTGAAGAAGGCATCGACGGCCGCCCGCTTTACCGGCGGCAGGTAGTCGATCTGCGGCATCAGCAGCGCTGCCAGCAGCGCCGGCGCCAGCACCAGGGCGCCGACCCACGCCCACTGGCGCTTGCGGCCTTCGGTGGCACGCAACGCCCAATCGCTGATGCGCGACCAGGTGCGATGCTGGGCGGTGTCGTCCGTCCGGGTACGCAGCCAGGTGCCGGCGGCGGCCGGCAGTACCGTGACCGCGACCAGCAGCGAGATACCGACGGCGATCGAGATGGTCAGTGCGAGATCGGCGAACAGCTGGCCTTCCACGTCATCCATGAAGATCACCGGCAGGAACACCGCCACCGTCGTCAGCGTGGACGCGACCAGCGCGCCGCCGACCTGGCGCGTGCCTTCCAGGGCGGCGCGGCCGGCGGACATGCCTTCCTCGCGCAGGCGCACGATGTTCTCGGCCACCACCACGGCGGCGTCCATCACCATGCCCACCGCGAAGGCGAGGCCGGCCAGCGAGATGACGTTGAGGCTGCGGCCGGTCAGCTGCAGCACGATGAAGGTGGCCAGCAATGAGATGGGAATCGCGCAGGCGATCAGCGCCGTGGCGCGTACGTCGCGGAGGAACCACCACAGGCAGCCGATCGCCAGCAGCACGCCCGCGGTGAGGCTGCCGGACAGCAGGCCGAGCGCGCGGTTGATGAAGACCGAGGCATCGAAGCTCTGCGCGATGTCCAGGCCCAGCGGTTCCAGTTCCTGCTCGCGGACCTCGGCAACGACACGCTTCACCTCGTCCAGCGTGTCCAGTACGTTGGCGCCGCTTTCGCGCAGGATGCGCAGGCCGATGGCGGGGTTGCCGTTCTGGTAGGCGAAGAAGCGCTGCTCCGGCCGTTTCACCTCCACGTCGGCGACATCGGCCAGGCGTACCGGGCGCCCGTCACGCCACGCCAGGATCAGGTCGCCCATCGCTTCCGGGGAATAGCGGCCGGCGAAGCGCAGCACGTACTCGCGGCGACCGGCTTCGACCACGCCGCCGGAAACGTCGGTGGCGCGTGCGGCGACGGCCGCGACATCCGGCACCTGGATCCCGAGTGCCGCGGCACGCTCCAGGTCGAGGGTGATGGTCAGTTCGTCCTCGGCACCGCCGTTGATCTCGACGCCGGCCACGCCGTCGACCGAGGTCAGGCGCGGCACGATGCGGTCCTCGATCAGCTGCCGGTAGTCGAGGATGTCGCCCGACGTGCCGGGCAGCTTCTGCACGAAGAAGAAGGTCAGCGAGTTGTTGGCGTTGTCCGCGCCGGCCTGCACGACCGGCGGCGTCGCATCGCGCGGCAGCGGCTGCAGGCGGTTCATCCGCGACAGCACCTCCACCAGCATCGCGTCCATGTCGCTGCCGACGGCGAAGGTCAGATTGATGAAGCTGTTGCCGGCATTGACGTTGGAGGCGATCTCCTCCAGCCCCGGCAGGCCCTGCATCACCGCCTCGATGGGCTCGACGATCTCCGACTCCATCTCCTGCGGCGAAGCGGCACGCCATGCGGTCTGGATCGACATCTGTGGCCGTTCGATGTCGGGGAAGAGCTGCAGCGGCAGTTTGCCCAGGCTCATCAGGCCGAACGCGCAGACCATCGCCACGACCACCGCGACGGCGGCCGGATTGCGCAGGGAAGCGTCGGTGAGTTTCATCGTGCGGGTCCGCGTGGTGGTCGGCGGTGCGCACGATGCGCGTGTCTTGTTGTGCGGCTATGGCCCGGAAGTCACGGGGCGCGTCGGGTTGCGGCGAGTGGTGAAGGCAGTACGGCGAACCGAGTGTTAAGAATCTGCGTTACGCGAGTCGAATGCTGTTGTGGGAGCGACGTGAGTCGCGATGAAGAACCTGGATGCTTCCATCGCGACTTACGTCGCTCCCACAAGAGACACCAGGGGCTGCCCTACAGCAGCATCGCCAGCTTGTCGCGGTGACTGCGCGACAGCTTCAGTTCCTGCCCGCAATCCAGGCGCAGGAAACTCTCGCCGTTGGTGTGCGGGCGCATTTCCACCACGCGGCGTGCATTGACGATGGTGGAGCGGTGGATGCGCGGGAAGCGCTGCGGGTCGAGCTGCTTTTCCAGTTCGCGCATGGTGGCGCGCAGGATCAGCGTGTTGCCGTTCGGGCCGTCGGCGTCGGTATGGATGCACATGTAGTCGCCGGCCGCGTCGATCCAGCGGATGCTGTGCAGGTCCACGCGCACCGTGCGGCCGCCGTCGCGCACGGCGAGTTTCTCTTCGCGCCGCAGCAGGTCCAAGGCATCGGGCTTGAGCGCTTCGTCCAGGTCCAGCGGCGGACGGCCGCTGAGCTCGCCCAGCAGGCCGAGCAGGTGCGCGCAGTGCCCGCTGGCTTCGCGCTGTGCACGTGCCTGGCGCACGCGCGCCAGGGCCTGCGCCAGGCGCGACTCTTCGACCGGCTTCAGCAGGTAGTCGGTCGCCGAGGCCTCGAAGGCGCGGATGGCGTAGTGGTCGTAGGCGGTGACGAACACCACCAGCGGCATTTCGCTGGCCGGAATCGCGCGCAGGGTCTGGAAGCCGTCCATGCCCGGCATCTGCACGTCGAGGAACATCAGGTCCGGGCGATGCTCGCGCAGGCCGGCGATGGCGGATTCGCCGTCGCCGTAGTGGCCGACGATCGTCACGTCCGGGTGGGCGGCCAGGCGGATCTCGAGGCCGCGACGGGCGAGCGGCTCGTCGTCGACGACGATGGCCCGCAGGGGGGCGGAAACGCCGGCGTCCATGCGTCAGTCTCCCAGCGTCTGCGAGGTTTCGAAGGGCAGGCGCAGCGTCACTTCGATGCCGCGTTCGAGATTGCGCACGGAGAAGCCGCTGGCCTCGCCGTACAGCACAAGCAGGCGCTCGCGCGTATTGCGCAGACCCACGCCCTTGCCGGGCGGCAGCTGGTCGCCCTCGAGGGCACTGCAGCCCGGGCCGTCGTCTGTCACCCGCAGCACCAGCTGGTCGCCGTCGCGCTCGGCGGCGATCCGCAGCAGGCCGCCGGCGACCTGCTTGGCCACGGCGTACTTGATGGCGTTCTCCACCAGCGGCTGCAGCAGCAGGCTCGGCAGCAGGGCGCGCCAGCACTCCTCGTCGATGGCGGTCTCGATGCGCAGGCGCTCGGCGAAGCGGATCTTCTCGATGTCCAGGTACAGCGTCAGCGCATCCAGCTCCTGCCGCAGCGTCACCCGCTGCATCGGATCGTTGTCCAGCGAGTGGCGCAGGAACGAGGACAGGCCCTGCACCATGCGGTTGGCGGTGGCGTTGTCGCGGTCGAGGATCAGCGTGGAAATGGCGTTGAGCGTGTTGAACAGGAAGTGCGGGTTCAGCTGGTAGCGCAGCATCTTCAACTGGGCCTGGTGCGCCATGCTGCGTGCGGCGAGCGCGCGCGCGGTCTCGTCCTGCAGCTTCTGGTAATACTTGATGCCCATGTAGGCGCCCACCCAGGCCAGCAGCACGTAGATGTAGCCCAGCGAGTAGGCGATGAACTCCAGTCGGGTGGTCGGTTTGCAGGTGTCGCAGAAATCGACCAGGGCTTCGCGGGTGACGAAGTCGATGGCGGCCGAGCTGGCCAGCACCAGCGGGATCATCAGCGCCAGCAGCCTGCGCGGCGGCAGGTTCCAGTAGCTCCGCAGCACGAAGCGCAGCCCCAGCGTGACCAGCGCGCCCATCGTGGCGGCGGTCGCCGGCACCACCCAGTAGCCCGACGGCTTGCCATGGGCGACCGCGTACAGGCAGCCCTGCGCGAAGTAGGCACTCCATCCGGTCAGGTGCAGCAGCCAGAAGACGTGCTGGCGCGGAAGGGCCAGCGGATGGGAGGTGGCGATGGCCATGGTGGCGCTCAGGACGCAGGTGGCGCCATGCTACCGCCCCGCTCGCGGCCCCACCTCACGGCTCGTCGGCGGCCCGGCACGCTTGGGCGCATCGCTGCTACGTGAGCGGTCCCGGCGGCTCGCCGTCGCCGCCGGACTGCAGCGCGACGGGCAGGTGCCAGCCGTAGGTTACGGCCATCATCCGCAGCCCGAAACACAGCCCGCGCCCACCAGGGCACACGGCAGGGCCGGCAGCGACAGCCAGTAGCCCAGGGCCACCACCAGCGCACCGGCCAGTGCGGCGACCGCGTACAGTTCGGCGCGCAGCACCAGGGGCACCTGTGCCAGCAGCAGGTCGCGGGCGATGCCGCCGCCGATCCCGGTGAGCATCCCCATCCCGGCCGCCATCGGCGGCGAGATGCCGTACTCCAGTGCCTTCTGGGTGCCGGCCACGGCGAACAGCGCCAGGCCCATGGCGTCGAACATGCGCACCGGGTGGTGCAGTTTCTCGATCAGCGGGGCGCGGAAGAAGGTCACGATGCCGGCGGCCAGCGAGGTGACCGGATAGCGCCAGTCGCTGAGCGCGGCCGGCGGCGTCGCCCCGATCAGCAGGTCGCGGGTGATGCCGCCGGCGGTCGCGGCGATGAACGACAGCACCAGCACGCCGAAGATGTCCAGGCGGCGGCGCACCCCGAGCGTGGCGCCGCTGAGCGCGAACACGAAGGTGCCCACCAGGTCGAGGATGAGGACGAGGGTATCCATGCCGGCATTGTGCCGTCGGCATGGCAGGCCTGCGAGCGGCGCCCGCTCAGGCCAGGACTGGTTGCATGCCCACACCCAGGCGGTTCCAGGCATTGATGACGGCCACGGCCATGGTCAGCTCTGCGATGCCAGCTTCGTCGAAATGCGCTTTCAGCGCCTCGTACGTGGCATCGGCCGGTGCGCCGGAGGGCAGGGTGGTCAGCTGCTCCGCCCAGGCCAGTGCCGCGCCTTCGCGGGCATCGAAGAAACGGCTGTCGCGCCAGCCGGCCAGCGTGTGCAGCTTGCGCGACTCCACCCCGGCCTTGACCAGCGCGCTGCCGTGCATGTCCATGCAGTAGGCGCAGCCGTTGATCTGGGAGACGCGCAGGAAGACGAGTTCGAGGAACTCCTTTCCCAGCACGCCGTTGTGGATGGCCGTGCTGGCGGCGTAGAGGCCGCGGAAGGCCTCGGGGACATGCTTCGGATAGTCGACGCGATGGAACTTCATGCTCATGGCAGTGCCTCCATGGTGGCCACGACGGCCACCTTCACTACCAGGACGCGCCACCGTCCTTCGCCGTGACAGCCGTGCCCAGCTTGTCCGGATTGGCGACGGTAAAGAGCTCGCGGATGCGCTCGCCATCGCTGATCGCGACCATCACCGCCGTCAGCCGGCCATCGCGGTAGCGCAGGATCGCGGGTTCGCCGTTGACCGTGCCCATGCGCCAGGTGATCGCCGGATCCTGCCGGCGGTAGGCCGCCCAGAACAGCCGCGCAATGCGCACCGCGCCGAGCAGGGGGCGGATGACGGCCGCCACCTTCCCGCCGCCGTCGGACACCAGGCGCGCGTCTTCGCTCAGCAGCGCGGCGATCGCGGACTGATCGCCGCGGCGCGCGGCGTGCATGAAGCGCTCCAGCAGGCGTCGGTGGTTCTCCGGCGGCACCTCGAAGCGCGGACGGCCTGCGTGCACGCGTTCGCGGGCGCGATGGACCATCTGCCGGCAGTTGGCCTCGCTCTGTCCGAGCAAGCGGGCGATCTGCGCGTAGTCGTAGTCGAAGGCCTCCTTCAGCAGGAAGGCGGCGCGTTCCTCGGGGCCCAGCCGCTCGAGCAAGGCGAGGAAAGCCAGCGATACCTGCTCGGCGACTTCGGCCGAGCGTTCCGGCGTGGGCGACTCGTCGATCTCGGCGGGTTCGGGTAGCCAGGGACCCACGTAGTGCTCGCGCTGCACGCGGGCGGCGCGCAGGCGGTCGATGCCCAGGCGGGTGGCGGCGGTAACCAGCCAGGCTTCCGGATCGCGGATGCCGGTCGTGTCGGTCTGCTGCCAGCGCAGCCAGGTGTCCTGGACGACGTCCTCGGCATCGCTGCGGCTGCCGAGCAGGCGGTAGGAGAGTCCGAGCAGGCGGCCACGATGGGTCTCGAAGGTGGTTTCGGCGTTCATGCGACCAAAGACGGGGCAGGGCGACGTGGCGTGACAGCCGGGCGAGGGGCCACTTTGGCCTAAAATGGCGGCTTCCGCCCGCGACCCCACCGGCAGCCCCGGCTTTACGTCCCATGACCTCGATCAAGCAGGAAGACCTCATCCAGTCCATCGCCGATGGCCTGCAGTACATCAGCTACTACCATCCGGTGGACTACATCAGGAACCTCGCCGCCGCCTACGAGCGCGAGGAGTCGCCGGCGGCCAAGGACGCCATCGCCCAGATCCTGATCAATTCGCGCATGTGCGCCGAAGGCCATCGCCCGATCTGCCAGGACACCGGCATCGTCACCGTGTTCCTCGAGATCGGCATGGACGTGCGCTGGGACGACGCCACGATGGGCGTGGAGGACATGGTCCACGAAGGCGTGCGCCGCGCCTACAATCACCCCGACAACAAGCTGCGCGCCAGCGTGCTGGCCGACCCGGCCGGCAAGCGCACCAACACGAAGGACAACACGCCGGGCGTGGTCAACGTCAAGGTCGTCCCGGGCAATACCGTCGATGTGATCGTTGCGGCGAAGGGCGGTGGGTCGGAGGCGAAGTCGAAGTTCGCGATGCTCAATCCCTCCGATTCCATCGTCGACTGGGTGCTGAAGACCGTGCCGACGATGGGCGCCGGCTGGTGCCCGCCGGGCATGCTCGGCATCGGCATCGGCGGCACCGCGGAGAAGGCGATGCTGCTGGCGAAGGAATCGCTGATGGAGCCGATCGACATCACCGAACTGCAGGTGCGCGGACCGTCGAACCGCGCCGAGGAGCTGCGCCTGGAGCTGTACGAGAAGGTCAATGCGCTCGGCATCGGCGCGCAGGGCCTGGGTGGCCTGACCACCGTGCTCGACATCAAGGTCAAGGACTACCCGACCCACGCGGCCAACCTGCCGGTGGCGATGATCCCGAACTGCGCCGCCACGCGCCACGCGCACTTCACCCTCGACGGCAGCGGCCCGGTGATGCTGGACCCGCCGTCGCTGGAAGACTGGCCGGAACTGACCTACGACGCATCGAAGGGTCGCCGCGTCGACCTCGACACCCTGACCCGCGAGGATGTCGCCAGCTGGAAGCCGGGCGAAGTCCTGCTGCTCAACGGAAAGCTGCTGACCGGTCGCGATGCCGCGCACAAGCGCATGGTCGACATGCTCAACAAGGGCGAGCCGCTGCCGGTCGACCTGAAGGGCCGCTTCATCTACTACGTCGGCCCGGTCGATCCGGTCCGCGATGAAGTCGTCGGACCGGCGGGCCCGACCACCGCTACGCGCATGGACAAGTTCACCGAGCAGGTGCTGGCGCAGACCGGTCTGCTGGGCATGGTCGGCAAGGCCGAGCGTGGCCCGGCGGCGATCGAGGCCATCAGGAAGCACCAGTCGGCCTACCTGATGGCGGTCGGCGGTGCGGCGTACCTCGTCTCCAAGGCGATCAAGGCGGCGAAGGTCGTCGGCTTCGCCGACCTGGGCATGGAAGCGATCTACGAGTTCACCGTGCAGGACATGCCGGTGACCGTCGCCGTCGACTCGCAGGGCACCTCGGTGCACAACACCGGCCCGAAGGAGTGGCAGGCGCGGATCGGGAAGATTCCGGTGGTGGTGGCGTAATGCTGTTCCCTTCTCCCTGCGGGAGAAGGTGCCCGTAGGGCGGATGAGGGTGAGGCGAAGTCAGGGTGCTTGAACCACCCGGACTTTCGTCGCCCACACCCCAACCCCTCTCCCGGCGGGAGAGGGGCTTTCAATTCGAGGAGCTCATGCATGTCCACCACGCTCTACTACTCCCGCAGCACCGCGAGCCTGGTCGTCCACTGGCTGCTGATCGAACTGGGCATCCCGCACGAACTGCACGAGCTGGACTTCGACAAGCGCGACCAGAAGTCGGACGACTACCTGAAGCTCAACCCCGCCGGCGTGGTGCCCACGCTGGTGATGGACGGGCAGGTGATCACCGAGACCGCCGCGATCCTGATGCATCTCGCCGACACGCATCCGCGCGCGGAGCTGGCGCCTGCCGTGGCGAGCACGCAGCGCGCGCAGTACTACCGCTGGATGCTGTTCTGCGCCAACACGCTGATGCCTGCCTATCGTGCCTGGTTCTATTCCGACGAGATCGCCGGCGCGGCCAATGTCCAGGCAACGAAGGACCATGCGCGGGCGAAGCTGGAAAAGGCCTGGGGGCAGGTTGCCGACCATCTCGAGGCGCACGGTCCGTACCTGCTGGGCGCGCAGCGCAGTGCCGCGGACTTCCTGCTGACCATGCTGATGCGCTGGTCGCGCAACCTGCCCAAGCCCACCGACACCTGGCCGGTGCTGCAGTCCTACGCGCAGCGCATGAAGGCGCTGCCGAGCTTCAGGGAAGTCTATGCCCGCGAGGGGCTGACGGACTGGACGTGAGCAAACGCTGCTCTCTGTAGGAGCGACGTGAGTCGCGACCGCGGACTCGGAATGGCGTCGATCCGGGTCCGCGAATGGATAGTGCCAATACGCGGCGAGTGAAGAGGCGCTGCTGGCTGCCGTGGCGTGCGGTCGCGACTGACGTCGCTCCTACAACAGGCAACAGCGCACTCGCTCAGTCCACGTACTCGTCGAACTTCCGCCCGCCCTGGAACGGCATCAGGTGCTGGCGCAGGATGCCGCGCGGCACGGTCTCCAGCTTCATCACGCCATATTCCTCTGGCCAGTCTTCCTGCTTCGGCGGCAGCTTGAACGTGCCCATCAGCATGTCCACCAGCGGCAGGTGGATGGCGTAGTTCACGTCCAGGTAGTCCTTGTGCCGGGCGTGGTGCCAGTGGTGGTAGCGCGGCAGTACCAGCAGGTATTCGAGCCAGCCGAAGCGGATGCCCAGGTTGGCGTGCGCCAGCACGGCCTGCAGGCCGACCAGGATGACGTAGGCATTCACCGCCGGCGTCGAGAAGCCCAGCACCAGCAGCGGCAACAGCACTGCGCTGCGCGTCAGCACGATCTCGACGAGATGGATGCGCGAGCCCGCCAGCCAATCCATCTCGCGGCTGGAGTGGTGCACGGCGTGGAAGCGCCAGAGCCACGGGATGTTGTGGTACGCGCGGTGCAGCGACGCCTGCGCCAGGTCCGCCACGAAGACGGCGATCAGGAACTGCGCCCAGACCGGCAGCGACTGGATCGCAGTCTTCAATGCGGGAAATGCGGCCAGCCCGGCGATGGTCGACGTCGATGCCGTCACCAGGATCAGGATGAACTGGACCAGCATGTGGCTCATGAAGAAGTACGTCACGTCCGTGCGCCAGCCCGGGCGCAGCGGCGAGATGCGACGCTGGCCGAGGTAGTGTTCCAGCGGCACGAACACCAGCGCCGAGAAGAACAGCGAGATGACGAACCAGTCCAGCCCCAGCGAATAGGGCGTCTGGCCGATCGCATCGAACTGCACGTTGGTGCCGCCCAGCAGCACGGCGAGTGTCGCGCTGCCGACCCCGATCATGGCGATGCGCTTGTTGCGGTCGCGCAGGATCGCCCAGGTGCCCATCGCGAACGCGGCGGCCAGGCCGACCAGCAGCAGATGGCGGGCGAACTGCTCGTTGTAGGCGGCGCGGAACTCCCGGCTGGTCAGCAGCTCCGGGAAGTGGAAACAGGCGACGGCCATCAGGCTGAGCAGCCCGAGCATGGCCGAAGCGTAGGCGAAGAACGAACGGCGTGGGCGTGACATGAAGCGTCCTGGCAGGCGGTGTGGATTCCTGCGCGGGATAGTACGTCAGCCGATGCGGTTTCCGGCCGCATCGACGACCGGTTGGCCGTCTTCCTTGCTGAAGGCACCACGCTGCGGCTGCGGCAGGATGTCCAGCACCGCTTCCGAGGGGCGGCACAGCTTCGTCCCCCGCGCGGTGACCACGATCGGCCGGTTGATCAGCACCGGATGGGCCAGCATGGCGTCGACCAGCGCCGCATCGTCCGCCTCCGCCAGGCCCAGATCGGCGTAGAGCGATTCCTTCGCACGCACCACCTCACGCACGGGCACCTGCATGGCCGCGATCAACGCCAGCAGCGTCGCGCGGTCGGGCGGTGTCTTCAGGTATTCGATGACACGCGGCTCGATCCCGCCATTGCGGATCAGCCCCAGCGTGTTGCGCGACGTGCCGCAGGCGGGGTTGTGGTAGATCGTCACCTCGTCCATCAGTACCAGTCCAGCAGCGAGATGCCCAGGCCCACGTAGGTGGCCTTGTGGTTGTAGTCGATCAGGCTCTCGCCGTAGCCGTGGAACACCTGCACATGGCCGCGGAAGGCGCGGTTGATCGGGAAGCCGTAGTCCAGCTGCAGGGCGCCATGCGATTCGTCGCCGCCACGCAGCGAGTGGCGGCCGAGCACGGTGAAGACGTGGCCATCGCGCGCGTAAGTCAGCATCGCATCGCCGCGGCCGATGTAGTTTTCGATGTCGGGATTGTCGTCGTCGTTGCCGTCCGGCACGCGATACCAGGGCCGCAGCACCAGCGCCCAGTTCTCCCGGTCCAGGCCGATGGTGGCGATGACCCGGTTCCAGCTGCGCGACAGCGGGTCGCTGCGGCCGTTGGACTGGTGGTTGATGCCGATGCCGGCCATGCGCCCCTTCCAACCGGCGATGCTGTAGTTGTTGCGGAACACCAGCATCACTTCCGGCTCGTAGTTGGTCTCGCGGAACGGGCGCGACTCCTCGCCGTTGTAGACCTGCCAGCGCGAGCTCTGCGTGTACGCGCCCCAGACGTCGCCGTTGCCGCCGAACAGGTTCTCCGCGAACTTGGTCTTGAAGCTCAGCTGGAATTTCGCCTCAATGTCCTGCAGTTCCTGCGGCTCGGTGACGGTGTTGTCGGGATTGGGCGAGGAGGGCGTCTCGTTGACCTGGCTGGTCCAGAAGGCGGGCAGCAGGTACATCGGCTTGTAGGCGCGCAGCTGGAACACGCCGAGCTTGGAGTCCTTGGCCAGTTCCCAGCGGCTGTCCAGCAGCGAGCCGCGGCCGGCGTTGGCGATCAGGTCGGCGTCCGCCGCATCATCGACGCGGAACCAGGCGCCCATGCGCCGCCGGGCGCGCTCGCCCATCGGCAGGTCCGCCGCCTTGGCCGCTTCGGCCTCGGCGCGGGCGGCCGCACGCGCCTGCTCGCGTGCCTGTGCCTCGGCTTCCTTGGCCGCGCGCGCCTGTTCGTCGGCGGTGCGCGTATCGCGGGCGCTCCTGCCGAGTGCCTGGTCGTAGCAGGCCAGGCGGGCGGCATCGTTCTCCAGCATGAAACACGCTTCGGCCGGGGGGGCGGCGGGTGCGTCCTGCGCCTGCGCGGCAAACGAGAGGGACATGCCGATGGCCAGCGGCAGGAGTCGGGTGCGTCGCGTCATGCAGGGCTCGGCGGGGAGACGGAGGGGAGGCGGTATTCTGCCAGCCATGGTGCATGCGGGGTGTATCGACGCCGCATCAGAAGAACCATGCGAAGACGAACAGGCCGACCATCGCAAAGGTCAGGCCGAGCTTCAGCACCACGCCCAGCACGATGCCGAGCCAGGTACCGAGGCCCACTTTGGTCGCCTGCCCCAGTTCGCGCCCATGCCACAGTTCGCCGAGCAGTGCGCCGACGAAAGGACCCGCCAGCAGCCCGATGGGCATGAAGAACAGGCCGGCGAACGTACCGATCACCGTGCCCCAGAGCGCCTTGCGGCTGGCGCCCACGCGCTGCGCCCCGATGGCGGTGGAAAAGATGTCTGCGGCGAACGACAGCGCGGTCAGCAGCCCCAGGACCACCAGCGTCACCCAGCCGATCTGCTGGAAATCGCCCGCCCACGCGGCCAGCATCATGCCGGCGAACACCAGCGGCAGGCCCGGCAGGGCCGGCAGGACCACCCCGGCGATGCCGATCAGGATCAGCACGACCGCCAGGGCGTAATAGAGCATCTGGATGTCCAATCAAATCTCCTAGTGAATCAACGAGTTGCCTGGGGGTTGACTTTTCCGTTCAAGCGTTTGCATTTTGCCAAATGCCGGGTTACCGTGCGCTCGCTGCCGTTGCCAAGGTCACCGTGAATCGTGGCCTGATGGGGTAGATCCATGATCCGCTGCATCCTTGTACCTCGCTTCCTCCTTGCAACCAGCCGCCCAGCAGGCGTAACCACCACCCGTTTCAAGGAGCAAGTAGATGTCTGATCGTGAAACCGGAACCGTCAAATGGTTCAACGATGCCAAGGGCTTCGGCTTCATCAGCCGCGAGAATGGTGAAGACGTGTTCGTGCATTTCCGCGCCATCCAGACCCAGGGCTTCAAGAGTCTGAAGGAAGGCCAGAAGGTCAGCTTCACCGTCGTGCAGGGCCAGAAGGGTCTGCAGGCCGATGCGGTGCAGCCCGTCTGACCGGAAATAGCCGAACCGCGCTCCAGCGCGTGCTCCCACGAAAAAGCCCGGCCGATGCCGGGCTTTTTCTTTGCACGGATGAGGCCGCTGCGATCAGCGGATCACCACGCGCCCGTTCTGGATGCGCACGTAGGTGTTCTCGCGCACGCCGCCCAGGTCGCGCTGGTTGATGGTCACGCGGCGACCGTCGTCCATACGGACGGTGACGTTGTAGGTGTCGCCGGTGGTGCGGTTCTGGATGGCATTGCCTGCCGCTGCACCGGCAACCGCACCGGCGACGGTGGACACGTTCTTGTTGCCCTCGCTGCCACCGGTACGGTCGGAGATCTGGCGACCCGCCACCGCGCCCACGATGCCGCCCAGCACCGCGCCCGTGGCCGACGGCGCGCTGCGGCCCGACGGCACTACATCGATGCGCTCCACGATGCCGCAGTCCGCGCAATAGCGGTTGGCCGGGGCGCTGCTGTAGCCGCCGTTGTTGTAGCCGCCGCTGCCGTAGCCCGGCGATGTGCTGGCGCAACCGGCGAGGGCGACGGTGGCGGTCAAGCCGATGGCGAGCAGACGCATGTTCATGGGTATCTCCTGTGGATGGTGAGGCCGCCGATCAGGGGGAAGCCTTTCGTGGCGCATGCTCCACACGAGCGCGTGAACATCATGACAATCGGGCCGCTCGCGCGGCCCGGATGTCAGGTGCGATTCAGTCGCGCCGCACGGGCTATCCGCGGAAATCCTGGTGGCAGGCCTTGCAGTCGGCGCCGACTTTCTCGACCAGCGCGCCGGCGGCGGCACAGTCGGTCGGGGGTGCGCTCAGGGCGGCATCAAGATCCGCACGGAACTGGCTGGTGTGGGTCTTGAAGCGCTGGTCGTCCGCGATGCCGGGAAACGCCATCTCAAGATCGTTCGCCATCGCCCGCAGCGTGCGCACGTGGGGAATGGTGTCGGTGGCGGCGCAGCGGTTCTGCTTCACCTTGTCGGCCAGCAGGCCGGAATGCTTGGCCATCACGTGCATCACGCTGTCGGGGAACTTGTCCTGCCTGGCCTGCAGCGCACGCAGGGCCATGACCGTGCAGATGGCGCCCACCACCAGGCCGATGAGGAAGAGGAAGAAGTAGCGCGAAGCGGCGGACGGCTTCTTGGTCTCGGGCTGGCTGGCCATGCGGCGGGCTCCTGTGGATGACGCGGCGATGGTACGACGGCCGTCACGGTTTGCGCCACGGCTTACACTGGTGACATGAAGAAAGAACTCCGGGACCGGTTCGCCGGTATCGATCGTCTCTACGGCGTGGGCGCGACCGAACGCTATGCGGCATCGCGCGTGGCCATCGTCGGCATGGGCGGTGTGGGCTCGTGGGTGGTGGAAGCGCTGGCACGCTCGGGCGTGGGCCACCTGACCCTGATCGATGCGGACGACATCTGCGTGTCCAATACCAACCGCCAGTTGCCCGCGCTGGAAGGGCACTACGGACGCAACAAGGCCGAGGCGATGGCCGAGCGTTGTCGTGCGATCAATCCGCTGATCCATGTGGAAGCGGTGCCGCAGTTCCTCACGTCGACCAACATGGCCGACCTGCTGGATCGCGGATTCGACCTGGTGCTCGATGCCTGCGACAGTTTCCGCGTCAAGGTCGAGATGATCGCCTGGTGCCGCCGGCGCAAGCTGCCGATCGTGGTATCCGGCTCGGCCGGCGGACGCACCGATCCCACCCAGATCAGGCTGCGCGACCTGTCGCGTACCGAGCATGATGCGTTGCTCGCGCTGGTGCGCAAGAAACTGCGCGCCGAGTTCAACTTCCCGAAGAACAAGGATCGCTACTTCGGCGTGCAGGCGGTCTATTCGCTGGAGAACGTCAACTATCCGCAGGCCGACGGCACGGTCTGCGGCCTGCGTCCGCAGCTCGGCGCCGATGCCGCCTTGAAGCTGGACTGCGGCGTGGGACTGGGGGCCGCCACGCACATCACCGGGGCCTTCGCCTTCGCCATGGCCGGCAAGGCGCTGGAACTGCTGCTGAAACCGCGCAGGGCGTCCGCCACCGTCGGTTGACGGCTCGGTCGGATCGTTCCGGCGCGGCCGCGCGACACTCTGGCGCACGCCGTCTGTGCACGGCGGTCGTGGGGCGCGATAGTGCGCGCCCCTTCTGGTGCGAGTCGCCCGCATGTCCGCCCGTCTCCTGTTGATGTTCGCCGGTCTGCTGCCGTGGGCTGCCATGGCCCAGGCCTGTCCCGCGATTCCCGACACCATGCAGGCCGCGCGCATCCACGCCGCCGGAGGACCGGATGCGTTGCGCGTCGAACGCGTTCCTGTACCGGTGCCGGCGGCGGGCGATGTCCTGGTGCGCGTGCACTATGCGAGCGTCAATCCCGTCGACTGGAAGCTGCAGGAAGCCGGCCGCCTGCCGTTTCCCGCGACGCCCGGCGGCGACTTCGCCGGCGAGGTGGTCGCCGTCGGCGCAGGCGTGACCGCGTTCGCCTGTGGCGATCGCGTTGCCGGCATCGTCGATCCGCGCGAGCGATCAGGCAGCTATGCGGACTATGTGGCCGCGCCGGTCGCGGCCGTCGTGCCCGCGCCGGCTGCGTTCACCCTGCAGGAAGCCGCGGCGTATCCGACCGTGGCGGTCGCGGCGTGGCGCTATCTGGTCGGCGCGGCCGAGGTCCGGTCCAGAGACCGGGTGCTGGTGCATGGCGGGGCGGGCGGGGTCGGATCGATGGTCGTGCAACTCGCGAAGGCGCGTGGCGCCCATGTGACCGCCACTGCGTCGGCGCGCAACCACGACTACCTGCGCGCCCTGGGCGCCGATGCGGTGATCGATTACCGCAGCGTCCGCTTCGAGGACGCGGCACGCGGCATGGAGATCGTCGTGGATACCGTGGGAGGCGACACGCTGGCGCGCTCGCCCGCCGTGCTGCGCGACGGCGGACGGCTGGTCACGCTGGTCGGGCAGGTCCCCGCCGCGCTGTGCGCGTCCGGCCGCATCGCATGCCCGCCGGCGCCCGCATGGGATGTGCAAGCCGGCCTCGCGGGGGTGGCGCCCCTGATCGCGGCCGGACAGCTGCGCGTCCACATCGACGGCCTGTATCCGCTGTCGCAGATCGTCGAGGCGCAGCAGCACAATCGCGCCGGCACGACCCGCGGCAAGGTGGTCGTCGCGGTGGCGGCGGACAACGTCGACCGCGTCAGCGGCGATGACGTGGCCGCGGTGCGCGTGCCGCTGCAGGCATACCTGGACGGCCATGCCACCGGCCAGCGCCGCCACTTCGAGCGGGCGTTCGCGGAGGATGCCGTGCTGGTTGGCATCAAGGATGACCGTTACCGCCACTGGCCCGCGCGTGAGTACATCGACGTCTCCTCCAGCGGTCGTGTGCCGGCGGACGAGGCGCAGCGCAAGCGCCGCATCCGGCAGATCACCGTGACCGGCGATGTCGCGACCGCGGTCATCGAACTGGACTATCCCGACATGAAGGCGCTGGACCACATGACCCTGCTGCGCCGTGGTGACGCGTGGCGCATCGTGGTCAAGGGCTATCACGCGTGGACGCCCGGGCTTGCGGACGGCGCGACGGCGGCGCGATGAGCCTCAGCCGGGGGAGGGCAGCGCGAACAGCCGTTCCGCGTTCCGCGTGGTGGCACGGGCCAGCTCGTCGGGCGGGATCCCGCGCAACCCTGCGATGACATCGCGGATCACCGGCAGACGTGCCGGTTCGTTCCGCTGGCCGCGGATGGCCGCATCGGGCTGGTCCGGCGAATCGGTTTCCAGCAACAACTGCTCCAGTGGCAGCGTCGCGGCCAACGTCCGCAGCCGATTCGCACGCTCGTAGGTCACCGGTCCGCCCAGGCCGACCAGAAAACCGGCCTGCCACAGCTGCCGTGCCTGCTCCGCACTCCCGGAGAAGCTGTGCACCACGCCGCGCAGGCCGCCGACGCGCCGTATGGAGGCGATCACAGCATCCACCGCGCGCCGTGCGTGCACGATCAGCGGAAGATCGAACTCGCGCGCAAGCCTCAACTGGCCATCGAAGTAGTGCTGTTGCGCGTCCGCATCCAGGCCGTCGACGAAGAAGTCCAGGCCGCACTCTCCGATCGCCACGGGCCGCTCGCGTTCGATCCAGGCGCGCAGTTCGTCGAGGTGTGCGGGACGATGCTCCGGCAGATACATCGGATGCAGGCCGTAGGCCGCGAACAGGCCGGCGTCCAGCCTGCACACATCACGCAGTTTCGGCCACGACGCCGCGGTTACCGCAGGCACCACCTGGCGGGTCACGCCCGCAGAGCGCGCACGCGCGACCACCGCGTCGCGATCGGCGTCCAGCTCCGGTGCATCGAGATGACTGTGGCTGTCGACCAGCATGGGATCAGCGGTGCGCGTCGCGCGCCTCGAGCGACGAGGGCGGATCCTTGCGACGCTTCCAGTTGGCGAGCAACAGCGTGCCGAGGCCGAACAGCATCTCGTCGAGCAGCGGGATGGGATCCAGCCCGGGCGGCAGCAGCACGCTGATCACGAACAGCGCCGCGGTGATCTTGAACAGGGTGGGATAACGCAGCCTGCGCGCCCATTCGAGCACGGGAAGCAGCAAGGGACTGGGCATCGTGGCGTACCTGCGAAAAACGAGGATGGCGCCACGCTAGCATGATCTCCCGGTAACGGACGCGTTCATTTTTCGTTGTTTTTCGTGGCCATTGGCCGGTACTTGGTTCAGGTTCGCGGTGGTGCAATGATGACCAACGTGAACCGGGCACAGCCCGACCTGGAGGCAGCGATGAAGAGCAACACCACAACGATTCTAGTCGCCGTCGGCGCGCTGCTGGTGGGTGGCGTGGCCACCGCCGCATTTCTCAAGGGGGGCGACAAGGGGCCGACCGCGCAGGACGGTTTGGTGACGGCAGCCGACGGCTCGTTGATCGCGGACGACACGGCGGCCACCGGCAACGAGATCCCGACGGGGACGTTGCAGTACGCCACGGTGGTGAAGGCCGATCCGGTCACCAGTTCGGAGAAGCTCTACGCCACGGTCATCGGTACCGAAGCGGTGCGCGAGACCACCACGACCAGCACGCCGCGCGAGGTCTGCGAGGACGTGGTGGTGCAGGAGCGCCTGCCGGAGCGCGACGGCAACGTCGGCGGCACGGTCGCCGGCGCGGTGATCGGTGGCCTGCTGGGCAACCAGGTGGGCGGCGGCAGCGGCAAGAAGGCGGCCACGGTCGCCGGTGCGGTGGCCGGTGGCGCCATCGGCAATACGGTGGACAAGCGCCACGTCGGTGGCCGGGTCGTCAGCCGTACCGAACGCCAGTGCCACACCGAGAACGCCACGTCCGAATCCTCGCGCGTCACCGGCTACAACGTGACCTACCGCAACCCGGACGGGTCCACCGGCACCATGCGCATGGACAGCAAGCCGGGTAGCCGCATCGCGCTGGGGACCACCGACAAGGTCATCGGCTACGACGTGACCTACCGCTTCGAGGGCCAGGACAAGACCATCCGTCTGGACCAGAAGCCGGGCGACCGCCTGCCCGTGATCGATGGCCAGGTGGTGACGCAGACCGCCCGCGTCGACGCGCCCGACCAGGGCTGAGGCAGTCGGCCCGCAAGGCCTGCGTTTCAACGTGGCACCCCGCAAAGGCCGGCGTTTCGCCGGCCTTTGCTGTGCGGACTGGCGCTTACCGGTGCCGACGGGCACCGCATACAATGCGGTGGACGACTCCCGCTGGCGACGCACATGGCCTTGAATCCGTACGACCTTTTCGACGTCCGTTCGCTGCTGACCGAAGAGGAGCGCGCCGTCCAGGACGCCGTCGCACGCTTCACGGACGAGCGCGTACGGCCGATCATCGGCGACGCCTTCGACCAGGGCCGGTTCCCGAAGGAACTGGTCCCGGAAATCGCGGAACTGGGCCTGCTGGGCTCCTCGCTGCCTGAGAAGTACGGCTGTGCCGGCCTCAATGCGGTCAGCTACGGCCTGATCTGCCAGGAGCTGGAACGCGGCGACAGCGGCATCCGCAGTTTCGTCAGCGTGCAGTCCTCGCTGTGCATGTATCCGATCTACGCCTACGGCAGCGAAGAGCAGCGCCAGCGCTGGCTGCCGGACATGGCGGCCGGCAAGGTGATCGGCTGCTTCGGCCTGACCGAACCGCACGGCGGTTCCGACCCGGCCAACATGAAGACCACCGCACGCCGCGATGGCGACGACTGGGTGATCAACGGCTCGAAGATGTGGATCACCAACGGCAACCTGGCCGACATCGCCATCGTGTGGGCGCAGACCGATGACGGGATCCAGGGCTTTCTGCTCGAGAAGGGCATGGCCGGCTTCACCGCGCAGGAGATCAAGCACAAGATGAGCCTGCGCGCCTCGGTGACCAGCGCGCTGTTCTTCGACAATGTACGGGTACCCGACAGCAGCCGCCTGCCGAACGTCAAGGGCCTGAAGGGTCCGCTGGGCTGCCTGACCCAGGCCCGCTACGGCATCACCTGGGGTCCGATCGGGGCGGCCATCGCCTGCCTCGACGAAGTGCTGGCCTACACCAAGGAACGCATCCTGTTCGACCGGCCGGTGGCGGCCACGCAGAGCGCGCAGATCAAGATGGCCGACATGGCGCGCCGCATCACCCTGGCGCAGCTGCTGTCGCTGCAACTGGGTCGCCTGAAGGATGCCGGCACGATGGCGCCGGCGCAGGTGTCGCTGGCGAAGTGGAACAACTGCCGCATGGCCATCGACATTGCGCGCGAATGCCGCGACCTGCTCGGCGGTGCCGGCATCACCACCGAGCACGCCGCCATCCGCCACGCCCTGAATCTTGAATCGGTGATCACCTACGAAGGCACGGAAACCGTGCACCAACTGGTGATCGGACGAGAACTGACGGGCATCAACGCGTTCTGACGCGCTTCAACCGGCGGCGGACGCGGCAGTGGTCGCCTGTGCCGCCGCTCGCCCCGGCCTTCCCGTTGACTTGCTGTGGTGGCGATGGACCTTTCCCGCTTCCAAATCGAAACCCCACGCCTGTTGCTGCGGCTGCCGCGGCAGGAGGATTACGAGGCATGGGCGGCGTTCGGTGCCGACGGGGAGGCCACGCGCTACATCGGTGGCGTGCAGGCGCGCTCGCCCGCATGGCGCAGTCTCGCGGCGACGCTGGGTAGTTGGCACCTGCAGGGTTTCGGCATGTTTTCGGTGATCGAGAAGACCAGTGGCCGCTGGGTCGGTCGCGTCGGGCCCTGGCAGCCCGAAGGGTGGCCGGGCACCGAGGTCGGCTGGAGCATCGCACGCGAGGCCTGGGGGCGCGGCTATGCGCCGGAAGCGGCGAGCGCGAGCATCGGGTGGGCGTTCGAGCACCTGCGCTGGCAGGAGGTGATCCACACCATCGACCCGCAGAACGCCAACTCGAAGGCGGTGGCCGCCAAACTCGGGTCGACCTATTGGCGCATGGATCGCCTGCCCGAACCCCATCATGAAAAACCGGTGGAGGTGTGGGGCCAGACACGCGCGCAGTGGCAGGCACGCAGGGCCGCACATCCGTGAGTCCCACGTCCGCGCTGCACGCAGGCCTGCACGATGCCCTGCCGCAGATCGCGCGGACGTTCCGCGATCCCTGGTGGATCATCGGCAGCGCCGCGATGGCCCTGGCCGGCATCCCGGGCATCGTGCCTCAGGATATCGACGTGCTGTGCAGCCGGAACGATGCGCTGAGGTTGCGCGAAGCGTGGATCGACCACGTCGATGCGCAGTTCCAGCCGGCGGACGAGGCGCGTTTCCGTTCCGCGTTTTCGCGCTTCACGCATCTGCCCATGCCGCTCGAAGTGATGGGTGGCCTGGAGGTGATGACGGCCTCCGGCTGGCAAACACTCCGCGTGCACCACGACCTGCGCCTCGATATCGCCGGCCACGCCGTGCGCATCCCGACGCTGCTCGACCAGCGCCGCATCCTGCTCGCGTTCGGCCGCGACAAGGACCTCGCCAAGGCCGCCCGCATTTCCCCGTCGCCGGAGCACCCGCATGTCGCCTGAGTCCGTCACCGTCCATGGCATGTCCAGGTCGGGCAACTGCCACAAGGTGCGCCTGCTGCTCGAGCAGCTGCGACGTCCGTATGCGTGGACGGAAGTCGACAGCGCGAACGGCGGTACCCGCACGCCCGCGTATCTCGCGAAGAACCCGAACGGCAAGGTGCCGATGCTGGAACGCGCCGATGGCGCCGTCCTCGTGGAGTCGAACGCGATCCTCTGCTGGCTGGCAGAAGGCACGCCGCTGCTGCCCGCCGATGTCTGGCAGCGGGCGCAGGCGCTGAGCTGGCTGTTCTTCGAGCAGTACAGCCACGAGCCCTACATCGCGGTGGCGCGTTTCATCCGCGGTTGGACGCCCCTCGACTCGCCGCGCCGCGCCGACCTGCCTCGCCTGCAGGAACGCGGCGCCCAGGCGCTGGCCGTGATGGAGAAGCACCTGCAAGGCGCGGCCTGGTTCACCGGCGACGACTACGGCGTGGCCGACATCGCGCTGTTCGCCTACACCCACTGCGCGGACGACGGCGGTTTCGACCTTGCCGCGTATCCGTACATCACCGACTGGCTGGCGCGCGTGCGCGCCACGCCGGGTTTCGTCCCCATGCCGGGCGTCAGCGACGAGGTCGCGGCGCGCCTGGTGTCTTCCCGAGACCGAGCGAACACATGACGGCACATCCTCCCATTCCTGCCCGCATGAAGGGCCTCAACCGCGCCGAGATCTGCGACCAGAACTTCATCGAGTTCGTGAAGGAATGGAACGGACACGTCGGTGTCAGGCCGGCGCCCGGCGATGCGGTCCTGCCAGGTAGTGCGCTGGACGCAAAGGGGTTCATCGAACTGCTGGAATCCCAGCTGATCTCCCGGCATCTCGACCTGATGGCGCGCGTGCTGCGCGTGCAGAACAAGGTCTTCTACACCATCGGCAGCTCCGGCCACGAAGGCAACGCGATGGTCGCGCGGCTGACGCGGCATACCGATCCGGCCTTCCTGCATTACCGCAGCGGCGGTTTCATGGCCGAGCGCTTCCGCAAGCTGCCGGGCATGGATCCGGTGATGGATTCCGCGCTGAGCTTCGCGGCGAGCGCCGAGGACCCCGCCTCCGGCGGTCGCCACAAGGTATGGGGCAGCAAGCCGTTGTGGGTGCTGCCGCAGACCTCGACCATCGCCTCGCATCTGCCGAAGGCGCTGGGCACGGCCGTGGCCATCGAACAGGCGCGCCGCATCGGCCATGCGCTGCCCATCCCCGACGACAGCATCGCGATCTGCTCGTTCGGCGATGCGTCGAGCAACCATGCCACCGCACAGACCGCCTTCAACGCCGCTGCTTGGACCGCGTACCAGACGCTGCCGGCGCCGGTGCTGTTCGTCTGCGAGGACAACGGCATCGGTATCTCGGTGAAGACGCCGGACGGCTGGATCGGGCGCAATTTCCGCGACCGCAGGGACCTGGACTACTTCCATGCCGACGGCCTGGACCTGGCGACCGGCTACGGGCAGGTGCAGGCGGCGGTCGAGCATTGCCGCCGCACGCGCCGCCCGACGTTCCTGCACCTGCGCACCACGCGCATCATGGGTCACGCCGGTACCGACTTCGAGATCGAATGGCGGCCCCTGGAGGAGTTGTGCGCCGTGGAGGCCACCGATCCGTTGCTGCGCTCGGCGGCGATCGCGCTGGAATCCGGGCTGTTGTCGAAGGAGGCACTGCTGGACCTGTACGAAGCCACGCGCACGCGCTGCTTCGCCGCCGCCGAGGATGCGGATCGTCGGCCTCGCATCACCACGCTGGACCACGTGATGGCACCGCTGGCGCCGTACACGCCGGATGCCGTGGCGAAGGAAGCGGCGCGCACCGCACCTCACGAGACGCGCGTCGCCGCCTTCGGCAGCGAGGACAAGCTGCCGGAGACGCTGCCGCCGCGCCATCTGGCCATCCAGATCAACAACGCGCTGCACGACCTGTTCTGCAAGTACCCGGAGACGCTGCTGTTCGGCGAGGACGTGGCCCAGAAGGGCGGCGTCTACACGGTGACCAAGGGCCTGCAGAAGGCGTTCAAGGGCACGCGCGTGTTCAATACGCTGCTGGACGAGACGATGATCCTCGGCCTGGCGCAGGGCTACGCCAACCTCGGCATGCTGCCGATCCCGGAGATCCAGTACCTGGCGTATTTCCACAACGCCTGCGACCAGATCCGCGGCGAGGCGGCCAGCCTGCAGTTCTTCAGCAACAACCAGTACCGCAACCCCATGGTCGTGCGCATCGCCGGGCTGGGCTACCAGCGCGGCTTCGGCGGCCACTTCCACAACGACAACTCGATCACCGCACTGCGGGACATTCCCGGCCTGGTCGTGGGCTGTCCGTCGCGCGGCGACGATGCGGCCACCATGCTGCGCACGCTGGCGGCGCTTGCGAAGGTGGACGGCCGCGTGTCGATCTTCCTGGAGCCGATCGCGCTGTACATGACCAAGGACCTGCACGAGGCCGGCGATGGCCAATGGCTGTTCCCGTATCCCGCGCAGGACGAGGCGATGGCGCTGGGCGAGGGGCGCGTGTACGGCAAGGGCGCCGATGATCTGGTCGTCTTCACCTACGGCAACGGCGTGCCGATGAGCCTGCGCGCCGCGCGCAGCATCGAAAAGAAACACAGCTGGAAGGTGCGCGTGGTCGACCTGCGCTGGCTGGTGCCGCTCAATGCGACCTTCATCGCCGACCAGGCGAAAACGGCGAAGCGCCTCCTGGTGGTGGACGAAGGTCGTCATGCCGCCGGGGTGGGCGAGGGGGTCATCACCGCCATCGCCGAAGCGGGGTACGCGGCCACGCCGTTCCAGCGCGTGGTCGGTGCGGATACCTACACGCCGCTGGCGGGCGCCGCATTCCTGGTCTTGCCCGGCGACGAGGACATCGTCGCAGCGGCCGACCGGCTGGCATGATGGCCGTCCCCATCCCCCGAGGAACGCACATGGTCACCCATCGCATCGGCGTCATCATCGGCAGCCTGCGCGCCGGCTCGTTCAATCGCCAGCTGGCCGGCGCCGTACAGGCGCTGGCGGGCGACCGCTTCGCGTTCGAGGAGATCGGCATCGGCGACCTGCCGCTCTACAACCAGGACGACGATGGCGATTTCCCGGCGGCGGGCCTGCGTTTCAAGCAGCAGGTGGAAGCCTGCGATGCCCTGTTGTTCGTCACGCCGGAGTACAACCGCTCCATCCCGGGCGTGCTGAAGAATGCCATCGACATCGGCACCCGCCCGGGCGGCAGCAATTCGTTCGCCGGCAAGCGCGCCGGCGTGATCGGCACGTCGCCCGGAGCGCACGGCACGGTGTCGGCGCAGCAGCATCTGCGCAACGTGCTGGCGGCGGTGGATGTCGCGGTGCTGCCACAGCCGGAAATCGCCATCCAGTACCGCGAAGGGCAGATCGACGCGGACGGCCTGGTCACCGATGAGCGCCTGCGCAAGCGACTGCAGTCCTTCCTCGATCGATTCGACGCCTGGCTCGCCGCGTAGCGTGCGGATGCGCACGACGCCATGTCCGTCAACCGCCCGTGAGGTCGTGCGCGCGGCGCGCGCTACGGTCGCAGGCGCTCCAGGCCGTCGCGCAGACGCTGCAGCGGATGGCGGTCCAGGGGGCGTTCGTCGGCCAGCGTATGCGCCAGGACGCGCCGGAACGGCGTGAGCCGCCGCCCCGCCCGCAGGAGGGATTCGCGCACCAGGCGCGCGGGCGCGCGGTCGTTCGTGTACAGCTCGACGATGGCGCGGGTCGCCAGATGGAGCGGACGGGAGCCGCGGCGGTGGCGGCGCTCGTAGCGGGCCAGGCCCCCGGCACCGCCCAGGTCACCTCCCCATCGCAGTGCCTCGCGCGCCAGGTCGGCGAGCCGCTCCACGCTGGCCAGGCCCAGATTGAAGCCATGTGCCGTCACCGGATGCATGCCCACCGCCGCGTCGCCTGCCAGCGCGAATCGGCGTCCGACGAAGCGGCGCGCGTAGACGCCGACCAGCGGATACACGTGCCGACTGCTCTCCAGGCGCATGTGCCCGAGGCGGTGCCCATAACGTTGTTCCATCTCGCATGCGAAGGCATCCACGTCGAGCGCGGCCAGTCGCCGTGACGCGTTGTCGGGCAGGGTGACCACGACCGAGGACAGGTGCTCCCGCAGCGGCAGCAGCGCCAGGGTCTGCCCGTGGCCGAACCACTCCCAGGCCACGCCGCGGTTCGGCTGCTCGTGGTGCATCCGGCAGACCAGCATGCTCTTGCCGAAATCGTACTGGTCCGCCGCGATGCCCATCGCGCGCCGTGTCTCGGAGAACCGGCTGTCGGCCGCGACCAGCAGGGGGGCTTCCAGGCGCAGGCCATCGCCGAGGATCACTTCGGCGTGGTCGTCGGTCGTGCGGACCGCATGGATGCGCACATCGTCGAACAGGTCCAGCCCGGGCAGATCGCAGGCCACCCGCCAGGCGGCCTCGCGGATGCGGTGATTGGGCGCCAGCATGCCCAGTGCCGGCTTGCCCGCCAGCGTCGCCTCGATGCGCATGTCGTGCAGGCCGTCGCCTTCCATCACCCGCGCCGCGCGCAGCGGCGAGCATTCGTCCTCCGGCAGGTGCTGCCAGAGGCCGAGTTCGCGCAGCAGGCGCATCGAGGCGTGGGTCAGGGCGATCTCGCGGCCGTCGAATGCGGGCTCGGCGATCGCCGCGCGCGGCTGGCGTTCCACCAGCGCCACCTTCAGGTCGAGATCGCACAGCGCCTTGGCCAGGCACAGGCCGGTCGGGCCGGCGCCGATGATGATGACGTCATGCTGCATGCGCGTGTCCTGATGCCGGAGTAACGGCAGTCTAGGCACGTCCGGTGCCGCGTCATTGACGTGGATCAATCGCCACGCAGGCAGCCGCTCAGCGGCGCAGGCCATCCAGCAGAGGTTGCCTCACGAGGGGATGCCCCTCGACCGTCAGGCCGGTACCGGGGTGTTCCAGCGGCATCACCGCGAGCAGCACGCTGCCTTCGCCATCGTGTGCTACGCAGGCCACCTCGCCGATGTCGCGCTCGCCCTCCCGCACCGGCATCCCCTCGTCCATCCTGTGCGCTGTGACAAAGCAGTGCAGGGAGCGCTTGGCCTTGCCGAGGAAGTGGGTGCGCGCGACGATTTCCTGGCCGGGATAGCAGCCTTTCTTGACGCTGTACGCGGACAGCCGGTCCAGGGCGAGCTGTTGCGGCGTCCACTGTTCGCGCTGCGAAGCGGACAGGCGGGGCAGGCCGTGACGCAGGTCGGCGATCCGCCATGCGGCCTGCGCCACGGGATCTTCCGCCGCCGCGGGGCCGATCCGCCATGTGCGTGGGCCGCCGTCGCCACCGAGATCGAGTTCTAGCGCGCCACTTTCCCCGTCGAACGCGGCGCCCAGGGCCCGCTCCGGCGCGGCGAACGCACCGCCGACGGCGATGCCTTCCGGTACCGCGATCTTCAACTTTCGTCTAAACACGAAACGCCGCAACGCATCGGCAAGCGCCTCGGCGGGATGGTCGGGCAGCACCAGCCAGAGCAGGTCGTCGGCGCGCCGGACGAGCGCAAACACTGCCATCACGCGTCCCTTCGGTGTCAGCCACGCATTCCACTGCCAGTGCCCGGGCGCGAGCGACGCGACATCGTTGGCGAACTGGGCATGGGCGAATGCCATGGCATCGGGCCCTTCCAGCGCGACCACGGCGTGATCGGGAAGGGCGAAAACCGGTGGACTGGTACGGGAAAGGTTGTCAGCCACGGGGGCGGGGATTAAAATTTTGTGCGTTGCGAGACCGCCATGATAGGTCAAACTCCCCCGATCCCCGACCCCGATTCCGGAACACAGCCGTCCGACACCGCGCCGCCGACCACAGGTGCAGGTACGGGAGATTCGGCCGTGCAGAAGGAGATCGGCGGCCGCGACGGGCCCGAGCCCACGCGTTACGGGGATTGGGAAAAGAACGGCCGCTGCATCGATTTCTGAGCAGCGTACGTAAAGCCAACGCGGTCCAACCGCCCAGCCGAGACAACGAGCGCAACGAATGGCGACTCCACAACGTCCGCTTTCCCCCCATCTGCAGGTCTACCGTTGGCAGATCCAGATGGTGACCTCCATCCTGCATCGCGCCACCGGCATCGTGCTGGCCGCCGGTGCGCTGCTGATCACCGCAGGCCTGGTGGCCCTGATGATCGGCCCCGATGCCTGGAACTGCGTCACCGGCATCGCCGGTGCCTGGTACGGCCAGCTGTTCCTGTTCGGCTGGACCTGGGCCTTCGCCTACCACCTGTGCAACGGCATCCGCCACATCGTGCAGGACTTCGCCATCGGCTACCGCATCGCCACGTTCGTGCGCAGCAGCTGGCTGTCGGTGATCGGCAGCCTGGTCATCACGGCCCTGGTGTGGGCCTATGTGCTGTTGGGAGCTGGCGCATGAGCAACTTCCGTACGCCCATCAAGAATGCACGCGGCCTGGGCTCGGCCAAGACCGGTACCGAACATTTCGTGCACCAGCGCCTGACCGCCACCGCGCTGGTCGCGCTGACGCTGTGGTTCCTGGTGTTCGTGCTGAGCCTGGCCGGCGCGGATTACGTGACCGCCACCGCCGCCATCGCCAAGCCCTGGAACGCCATGCTGCTGGTGGGATTCCTGGTCGCCATGTTCTGGCATGCGCAGCTGGGCCTGCAGGTCATCCTGGAAGACTACATCCACAACTCGCTGCTCGCGCTCGCCGTGCAGACCACCGTCAAGTTCATCGCCGTGCTGGGCGCCATCGTGAGCGTCTTCGCCGTGGCCCGCATCGCGCTGGGGAATTGAGCCGCATGTCCGCTTACAAGATCACCGAACACAAGTACGACATGGTCGTGGTGGGCGCCGGCGGTGCCGGCCTGCGCGCGACCTTCGGCCTGGCGGCCAAGGGCCTGCAGACCGTCTGCCTGACCAAGGTCTTCCCGACCCGCTCGCACACCGTGGCGGCGCAGGGCGGCATTTCCGCCGCGCTGGGTAACATGGGCGAGGACGACTGGCGCTACCACTTCTACGACACCATCAAGGGCTCGGACTGGCTGGGCGACCAGGACGCCATCGAGTACATGTGCCGCGAGGCCATCCCGGCCATCATCGAGCTGGAGCACTACGGCGTGCCGTTCTCGCGCACCGAGGACGGCAAGATCTACCAGCGCCCGTTCGGCGGCATGACCACTAAGTTCGGCGAGGGCCCGCCGGCGCAGCGCACCTGCGCCGCGGCCGACCGTACCGGCCACGCCATGCTGCACACGCTGTACCAGCAGTCGCTGGCGCACGATGCGCGCTTCATGGTCGAGTACTTCGCGCTGGACCTGATCTTCGACGAGGAAGGCGCCTGCCGCGGCGTGCTCGCCCTGGACATGGCCACCGGCACCCTGCACCTGTTCCGCGCCCACGGTGTGGTGCTGGCGACCGGCGGCTACGGCCGTGCCTACTTCTCGGCGACCTCCGCGCACACCTGCACCGGCGACGGTGGCGGCATGGTGATGCGTGCCGGCCTGCCGATGCAGGACATGGAGTTCGTGCAGTTCCATCCCACCGGCATCTATGGCGCCGGCTGCCTCATCACCGAGGGCGTGCGTGGCGAAGGCGGCATCCTGCGCAACAGTAACGGTGAGCGCTTCATGGAGCGCTACGCCCCGCACTACAAGGACCTGGCCTCGCGCGACGTGGTCAGCCGCTCGATGACCATCGAGATCCGCGAAGGCCGCGGCGTGGGCGAGCACAAGGACCACATCCTGCTCGACCTGACCCACCTGGGTCCGGAAGTGATCAACGAGAAGCTGCCCGGCATCGCCGAGAGCGCCCACATCTTCGCCGGCGTGGACGTGACCAAGCAGCCGATCCCGGTCATCCCGACCGTGCACTACAACATGGGCGGCATCCCGACCAACTACCACGGCGAAGTCGTGCGCAAGGTCGGCGACAATCCGGATGCGGTGGTGCCGGGCCTGTACGCGATCGGCGAGGCTGCCTGCGTGTCGGTGCACGGGGCCAATCGCCTCGGCTCCAACTCGCTGCTGGACCTGGTGGTGTTCGGTCGTGCGGTGGCCAACCGCTGCGCCGAGACCATCAAGAGCGGGTCGGCGCACAAGCCGCTGGCGGGCGACGCCTGCGACAAGGCGCTGTCGCACCTGGACAAGCTGCGCAACGCCAACGGCGACACGCCCACCTCGGTAATCCGCGACAACATGCAGCGCACGATGCAGGCCGATGCCGCGGTCTTCCGCACGAGCAAAACGCTGAAGGAAGGCTGCGACAAGATGGCCGACATCTTCTCCAGCTTCCAGGACGTCAAGGTCAGCGACCGCTCGCTGGTCTGGAACTCGGACCTGATCGAGACCTACGAGCTGCACAACCTGCTGCTCAACGCCGTGGCCACGATCAACTCGGCCGAACAGCGCCACGAGAGCCGCGGCGCGCACGCGCACGAGGACTTCCCCGAGCGCGACGACGAGAACTGGCAGAAGCACACGCTGGTCAACGTCGCCGACGACGGCACGTGCAGCTTCGATTCCCGCCCCGTGCACATGTACACGCTCAGCAACGACGTGGACGTGGTGCCGCCGAAGCCGCGCGTTTACTAAAGCCGTGAATGGTGATTCGTGATGGGTGATTCGCCGGCCGCTCCAGGTGCCGCCATCCGCATCTTCGAATCACTAATCACTCATCACGAATCACGGACTTAAAGCCATGGCCGAATTTTCGCTCCCGAAGAACTCGCGCGTCACCAAGGGCAAGCACTTCCCCGCGAAGGGCGCCAAGAACGTGCGCACCTTCAAGGTGTACCGCTGGAACCCGGACGACGGCGCCAATCCGCGCACCGACACCTACGAGATCGATCTGGACAAGTGCGGGCCGATGGTCCTGGACGCGCTGATCAAGATCAAGAACGAGATCGATCCCACGCTGACGTTCCGCCGCTCCTGCCGCGAAGGCATCTGCGGCTCGTGCGCCATGAACATCGACGGCACCAACACGCTGGCCTGCACCAAGGCCATCGGCGACTGCGGCAAGGCCGAAGTGCCGATCTATCCGCTGCCGCACATGGACGTGGTGAAGGACCTGGTGCCGGACCTGACCCATTTCTACGCGCAGTACGCCTCGATCAAGCCATGGATCCGCACGCAGACCCCGGCGCCGCCGGACCGCGAGCGCCTGCAGTCGCCGGAAGACCGCAAGAAGCTGGACGGCCTGTACGAGTGCATCCTGTGCGCCTGCTGCTCGACCAGCTGTCCGAGCTACTGGTGGAACGGCGAGCGTTACCTGGGGCCAGCGATCCTGCTGCAGGCGTACCGCTGGATCATCGACTCGCGCGACGAAGACACCGGGGCGCGCCTGGACGATCTGGAAGATCCGTTCAAGCTGTATCGCTGCCACACCATCATGAACTGCGCGCGCACTTGCCCGAAGGGCCTGAACCCCGCGCTGGCGATCGCCGAGATCAAAAAGTTGATGATGGCGCGTCGCGCCTGACCGCATGGCCGATGCATCCGCCACGGCGATCCTCTGGCCCGCGGTGGCGATGGCCGGCCTGACCTTGCTGGTGTGGGTGAGGCTGTACCAGCTGCGGCTCGGCGAGATGGCGCGCAAGCGCATCGATTCCCAGGCACTGGCCAGTGCCGCCGATTCGGTGCGCCTGCTGGTCGACACCCGGGCATCCGACAACTTCCGCAACCTGTTCGAGTTGCCGGTGCTGTTCTACGCCGGCGTGCTGCTTGCCGCGCAGATCGGCGTGGCGGACGCCGCGTCGATCGCGCTGGCGTGGGCCTTCGTCGCCTTGCGCGCCGTGCACAGCGTGGTCCACTGCACGTTCAACCACGTCATGACCCGCTTCGTGGCCTATGCGCTGGCCACACTGGCGCTGATCGCGTTCTGGGTGCGCCTGGCCCTCGTGCTGGGGGCAGCATGAGCGACGATCCCGAACTCAAGCGTATCCGCTGGCGCTGCCGCCGCGGCATGCGCGAGCTGGACCAGTTGTTCGATCGCTACCTGGCGCGTTGCTGGGCGACCGAATCCGAGCCGCAGCGGGTGGTTTTCCTACGCCTGCTCGATTGCGAGGACGATAAGCTCTGGCGCTGGTTCATGGGCTACGAGCACTGTCCCGATGCGGAACTCGCCGCGCTGGTCGAACGGATCCGTCAACTGCCGGCTTGAGTGGCGGCCGTCGCGCCTGCTGCAGGCGGCATTGGTCCTGCTGGGCGTGCTCGGCGCGGCGTCCCTCCTTGCCAGCGAGATGCCACGTCCGTTCGCCTGGCCTGCCGCCGTAGCCGCACTCGGGTACGGCCTGTGGCGAGCGCGATGGGAAGGGCGGAAGCCCTTCCTGGCGTTCTGGTTTCCCGGCAACGACCGGGTGCCGACGGTCGATGGCCATCCGATGATCGAGGCGCAGCTGCGCTGGCGGGGACCGCTGGCGTTCCTGCGCTGGAGGGAAAGCCCCGGGGGACCTTGGCGCCACGCGGCCTGGTGGCCAGACACGCTGCCGGCCCCGAAACGGCGTGAACTCCGGCTTGCTGCGGACGACGGGAACGCTGGGCTACACCGGAGGGATCGGGCACCATAGGCCCATGTTCAAACCCATTCCTGTCGCCATCGGCCTGCGCTATCTCCGCGCCAAGCGCCGCAACGGTTTCATCTCCTTCATCTCGCTCGCCTCGGTGCTCGGCATCGCCTTGGGCGTGATGATCCTGATCACCACCCTGTCGGTGATGAGCGGCTTCCAGCGCGAGATACGTGATCGCCTGCTGCAGGCCACCGCCCACGCGACGGTCAGCGGCGCGGGCGAGGCGATGCAGGACTGGCCGCTTGCAACCAAGGTCGCGATGGCCGACTCCCGCGTCTCGGGCGCCGCGCCCTTCATCCACGTGCAGGCCATGCTCACCGGCAATGCCGATCCGCAGGGCGCGCTGGTCACCGGCATCCTGCCGGGCGAAGAGCCCAAGGTTTCGGTGATCGGCGACAAGATGAAGCAGGGCAAACTGGATTCGCTGCAGCCGGGCCAGTTCCACATCCTGCTCGGGCAGGAACTGGCGGCGTGGCTGCGCGTCGGCGTCGGCGACAGCGTCGTGGTCACCGCCGGCGACTTCCAAGGAACGCCAATGGGTGCGATGCCCAAGATCAAGCGCTTCACCGTCAGCGGCATCTTCTCGGTCGGCCACAACGACGTGGACCGTAACCTGGCGCTGGTCCACATGGGCGACCTGCAGCGCGTACTGCGGATGGGCGACGGCGTCACCGGCGTACGGCTGAAGCTGCACGACATGTACCAGTCCTGGGACGTCGCGCGCGACCTGGCGCTGCGGTTGCAGGGTCCGTACCGCATCAGCGACTGGACCAGCGAGAACGCCAACCTCTACCACTCGCTGAAGATGGAAAAGACGGTGATGGGCATCCTGCTGTCCTTCATCATCCTGATGGGGGCGTTCTCGCTGGTGAATTCGCAGGTGATGCTGGTGACCGACAAGCAGGCCGACATCGCCATCCTGCGCACGCTCGGCCTGACGCCGCGTGGGGTGATGCAGGTGTTCATGGTGCAGGGCGTGCTGATCGGCGTGATGGGCACGGTGCTGGGCGTGATCGGCGGCATCCTGCTGACCATCAATCTGGAATACATCCTGGCCGCCATCGAGGCGGTGTTCAAAGTGACGCTGCTCCCGCCCGACGTGTACTACATCACTGGGCTGCCGTACGAACTGAGCGGCAGCGAAGTCGTGACGATCGCGGCCGTGGCACTGACGATGAGTTTCCTGGCCACGCTGTATCCGGCGTGGCGCGCCGCCCGCACCCAGCCCGCGGAGGCGCTGCGCTATGAATGAGGTCATCCGTTCCGCCGTGGTTTACGCCGAAGCGCTGGGCAAGACCTACGCCGAAGGCAAACTGCGCACGCCGGTGTTCGACGGCCTGGAACTCAACGTGCAACCCGGCGAGACCGTCGCCATCGTCGGTGCCTCCGGCGCGGGCAAGAGCACGCTGCTGCACCTGCTCGGTGGTCTGGACACACCGACGTCGGGCGAGGTGTATGTCGCCGGCAAGAAGATGTCGGCGCTCTCCGACGCCGCACGCGGCCAGCTGCGCAATCAGGCGCTCGGCTTCGTCTACCAGTTCCACCACCTCCTGCCCGAGTTCACCGCGCTTGAGAACGTCATGATGCCGGTGATGCTGGGTGGCGTGGGGGTGGAAGCCGCGTCGGGCAAGGCGAGATTGCTGCTGGAATCGGTCGGCCTCGGCCACCGGCTGACGCACAAGCCGGGCGAGCTGTCCGGTGGCGAGCGTCAGCGTGCCGCGGTGGCACGCGCGCTGGTCAACCAGCCGGCTTGCGTGCTGGGCGACGAGCCCACGGGCAATCTGGACGAGAAGACGGCGGCGACGGTGTTCGAGCTGATGCTCGACCTCAATCGTGCGCACAAGACCAGTCTGGTGCTGGTAACCCACGACCGTCGCCTGGCACGGAGGCTGGACCGCGTGCTGGAGCTGCACGAAGGCAAGCTGCGCGAACTGGCCCGCGACGCCGTCTGAGCGTCGTCGGGCAGCCCGCCTCGGGCATCAATCGATGCGGGAACGGCGCGTGCGTGCGCCGATCAAGGTAGCCAGCCACGCCATCGGCAAGTAGGCGAACAGCAGGTCGACGGCCTTGAACCACGTGGGCGCCGGGATCATCAAGCTCGCAGCAATCCCCCCGCACAGGAACAGCGCGCCGATCACCCAGGCGAACAGCGCCTTGCGGCTGCCGGCGATCCCGTAGGCCAGCAGCGCCCCGACCAGCGTGCCCACTGCATGGGCGAGGAAGGGCGCGATGAAGTGCTTCGGCTGCAGCAGGGGCATGGCCTGTTGCAGGCCTTCGGCAGTGGTCATGTCGACGCCAGGCGGCGGCGGAACCAGCGCGGGCGCGAGCATGACGATCGCCATGTTGGCCAGGCTGCCGACGAGAAGGCCGGTAATCACGGCCGCGATATTGCGCAGGAGGTTCGGCATGGTGGTCTCCCGGTGGTGGACGGGATCTTACGCCTGCACGCGGCGGGGGGGGGGCGACGATGCTCGGACGCGGGCTCATCCGTGTACTGCTTGCTGCTGCCCATAAACACGTCGGTCATTGCCATCAGTTATCGCGTCCGGATGTCTACGAGAGGCTGGCCGGTCCAGCCTGGGCGGATAACGCCATTGGACTACGGCGGAGATAATTGCCTCGTCGTAGCCGACGGGTTGACCAGTACTGCGGCCCACAGGGTGCCACTCCGCAGAGACGATGGCGGGTGACTGCACGTGTCCTGCGGCATCAATGACGAAAGAAACCTGGGCTTTACCAGTGAACTCGTTGTGCAGCTTGGGCGGCAGCTTGGGCGTGACAGTAGATACCGGGACAAGCCCGGAAGAGCAGCTAGGAGGCGATCCAGCTGCGCATGCGCTCAGCGTGGTGCCAAGAAGCAAGACCATCAAGCCGCATGCTGCTCTCATGGCAAGTCTAACACCAGAATTAAGCCGACCCGCGAAGCGGGTTCGGCTTGAATGAATTGTTAGGCCTCGCAGGTTAACAAAGTAAGTGCAACACCTGCGCCGCCCGGTGAAGAGGTGAGCTGGCAGACTGGAAGGGACTTCTCCGGCAAGAGACGATCCCGTATGTACTGCCAGCTCACCGAGCCGGAACGATACACCCTGTCCGTGCTCAAGCGGCAGGGCTGCTCGCTTCGCCGCATTGCCCGGATCCTGGAACGCCACCCCAGCACGATCAGTCGCGAGGTTCGCCGCAACGCGACGGTGGCGCAAGGCAAACCCCGTCCGCTGTATGTGCCCAGCAAGGCGCAGGAGCATGCCAATGGGCGACGCCGCCGCAGCCGACGCGTGAAGCAACACGAGCAGGCCGTGTACGCGCATGTCGAATCCCTGCTGGTGCAGCAACAGTGGAGTCCGGAGCAGATCGCCCATCACTTGCCTGAGCAGATCGGCGCGTCGATCAGCCACATGACTATTTACCGCCATGTGCGCCGCGACCAGCGGCAAGGTGGGCTGCTGTACAAGCACCTGCGGCAAGGAGGAAAGCGACGACGTAAGCGTACCTATGGCCCGGAGACACGAGGGAAACTGGCCAACAAGCCGATGATCGACACGCGACCCGGTTCCGTTGAAGGGCGGCAGGAGGCTGGGCACTGGGAGGGCGACACGGTGATGGGTGTCTCAGGCGAGCGGGACTGCCTACTGACCCTGGTTGAGCGCAGCACGGGATTGGCGTTGGTGATGAAGCTGCCACATCGCACGGTGAGTGCGGTCAATCGCGCCGCGCTCCGCGCCATGCAAACCAGCGGGCTGCCCTTCACGACGATCACGTGGGACAACGGCACGGAGTTCCATGGCTATCGCGCCTTGGAGCACGCCGCAGGCATCCGCTGCTACTTCGCCTATCCGCACCACCCATGGGAGCGTGGCAGCAACGAGAACTTCAACGGCCTGCTGCGCCAGTACTTCCCGAAAGGAAAGAGCCTGGCACGGATCCGTCAAGCCGACTGCAACGCCGTTGTCGCTAAACTCAACCAACGACCGAGGAAACGCTATGGCTTCCAGACCCCGAAACAACGATTGCAGCAAACATCACGGGTGTTGCACTTGGGGTGTTAATTCACCTGGCGTGCTAGTTGACACGGTCCACCATCAGATTGTCACTATGAGCCGCCAACGAGTGAATGACAAAGCCAAGAACCTGATCGAAGAGTCGTCCGCTCCCTTGCCCGGCTACCGAAACGTACGGTGACTCGTCATTTGACTCGATGAGACGGACAGCTACCTTCTCACGTGAGTCCGATAGATCAACGTGATACTCGTTGCCGCCCTGAAACTCGGGCCAACTCTGTAAAGACGCAGCCAGATCAGTCGGCAGCGAGAAGTACGAGAGTATGTGCACTTCACGGGATGTCATTGCAGCCACCTAACACCAGAATTAAGCCGACCCGCGAAGCGGGTTCGGCTTGAATGAATTGTTAGGCCGCAGCCAGCATTTACCGCGAACCCCACTCATAGTTGACCTCCGCGACTTATGTGCAACTGGCCCACAGCAATGAATGCTAAGGCAAACCATACAACGGAAAAGATCGCTCCAAGCAACATGCCTCGCGACATTGAGCCTCCTGACCGTGTACATAGTCGAGCATTGAGTCCGGCGAAAAGCAGGAGCGCGAGTCCCGCAAAAGCAAAGTGGAAAGGCCAGTAAAGTAATAGGCTCAGACCAACACCAGGACTTTGACCAAGACCAGCTGCCACTAGCTCAGCTAGTACGGGGACGAACAAGAGGCCGATACCAAGAACCACATTTCTTTGGAGCGTCTGCATAGCTCGATCTGCGGCCTAACGCCTGAATTAAGCCGACCCGCGAAGCGGGGTCGGCTTGAATGAATTGTTAGGGGGCACCGCCGCCAATGGCAAGCTCCCCGCCGATACGCACATCCTTGCCGTACTTGAAGCTACGGTCAGCTACAACAGTGCCAGCACAGCGCAAAGAGGCAAGATGACCTTTGCGTGAGGGGCCGACAATAAAGCTTTCGCGGAAGCTGCCGGCGACCACACGCTCTACAGCGGCGCCGCCGGAGCCAATTGCACGGACTGAAAGAGCGCAGTTTGAATCAGAGGGCGTGGAGCCGGTGACGTAGATCTGTCCATCAGCCGGGCCGAAAGAGAGGCAACCGGCAAGTGCCGTGCAAATGAAGGCCAAAACTAACAGCAGTCGCATGAGCTTCCAGTGCCCCCTAACACCTTGAGTTAAGCCGACCCGCGAAGCGGGTTCGGCTTGAACGAACTGTTATGCAGCCTGGGTAGTAGGTACCCCGGACTGTCGAAGCGATCTTAGCCGGGAAAGCCGAGCGAAGGGACAATCACTGGATGGGGTGGGGACAGTGAGTGGCCCAGGCTTTTGCAGCCGAAGTCGACGGCGCCGCCGATCCGAAAGCCATGAAGCCCTCCTTGTGCCAAGCGGCGCGGACGCCCTATGTCCGAAGACGAGTGAAGCGAAGCAGAAAACAGTCAGGTGCCGAGTTGCGCCAGCGGCCGACCAACGCCGAAGCCAGCGACACAACGGAGTCGCCGCATTACCGAAGCCGACAACACCAAAACACCGACCCACGCATAACACCTGAATTAAGCCGACCCGCGAAGCGGGTTCGGCTTGAGTGAACTGTTAGCGCCCGCCAACGCAAACACCGAACATCCGAGTGACAGGGCCGGTAATTAGCGCTCCGATGATTGAACACGGTGTGCCCCACAAAAGGACTGCTACGTAGATCATTGAGGCGCCACCGCCGGCATATGGGCGGACGCAATCAGTGTAATAGGAAAATACAAGCCACGGTGCAAACAAGAGGCACGCCCCGACCGCTCTTAGTGGGTTTGCAGTGGCAAGTGAAATGATTGCTGGGAGCAATGGAACCATCAGAAAGACGCCCAAGACCGCCAGGAAAGCAAGAAAGTCATGGCCATAGCAAGCGAAGCTATTGAACGCTTGAATGCCAACGACGCCGAGAATGGCGGCGATTCCGAAAAGGACGGCTCGGTTGCGACCAATCACCATAGGGCGCTAACACCAGAATTAAGCCGACCCGCGAAGCGGGTTCGGCTTGAATGAATTGTTAGGGCTCACGCCCCGCATGCTGGTACGACGGCGGGTGCCGGACTCATGTACGTAACCTCTCCCGCACAGATTTGATAAGCAAATGAA